>JAKSBN010000233.1 GCA_022361175.1 Pseudomonadota bacterium
CTTCGCCTCGCGGAACTTCTACGTCGAGTTCCTGGCGGCCTTGAACGTCGCGCGAAACTCGGAAGCCTACTTCGGGCCGCTGGTGGTCGACACGCCCATCGACTACGAGCGCGTGACGCTCGATCACTACGTCTCCGCGAGCACCCTCGCGCGCAGCCTGGGCATTCCCGCCGACGTCCTGCGCCGCACCAACCCGGCCCTGCGCAAGGCCGTCTGGCAGGGCACCAAGCACGTTCCCAAGGGCTTCGAGCTGCGCGTCCCCCGCGGCCAGTTGAGCCTGCCGCTGGCGACGCTGGTCGCCTCGATCCCGGCGAGCGAGCGGCTGCGCGCCCAGACGCGCGACCGCTACCACAAGGTGGTGCGCGGCGAGACGCTGTCCAAGATCGCGCGCCGCTACCGCGTGAGCGAGCTCGAGCTGGTGCGCCTCAACAACCTCCGCAGCCGGCACCGCATCCGCATCGGACAGGTACTGCGACTCCCGGACGACGGCCGCACGCGCCTGGCGCGCCCGGTGACGCCGCAGCCGATCCCGAACGACGGCCTCTACACGGTGCGCCGCGGCGACACGCTGTCGCGGATCGCGGCGCGCTTCTCCGTCCGCGAGGCGGACTTGATCTCGCTGAACGCGCTGCGCAACAAGAACCGAATTCACGTGGGCCAGGTGCTGCGCGTGGTTCCGGACGCCCCCGCCCCGTCGGCGCCGGCCGCGCCCGAGCCGGAGCCGGGCGTGCAGCTCGCCGCGATCGTTCCCGCCGCCGAACCGGCACCCGAGGCGGAGGCCGCAGACGGCGCCCAGGCCCGCGCGGCGGCTACCCAGGCGACCGAAGTGCCCGCCGAGCCGGTGACGGTCGTGGCCGTGGCGGCGGAGATCCCCGAAGCCGAGCCCGAGAACGCGCCGACGCCCAGTGCCGAAACCGACGCCGGCGGCTCGTCGGTCGCCGATCCCAGCGACTACTCGGTAGCCGCCGACGGCACCATCGAAGTCCAGGCCGCCGAGACGCTCGGGCACATCGCCGAGTGGCTCGAGGTGCGCGCCAGCCGGCTGCGCAGCCTGAACGGCCTGCGCTACGGCACCCCGGTTCAGCTGGGCCAGCGCCTGCGCCTGGACGTCTCGCGCGTCGCCCCGGAGGCCTTCGAGACCCGCCGTTCGGCCTACCACCGCGAGCTGCAGGAAGACTTCTTCGCGCGCTACGAGATCACGGGAACTCGAGTGCACGTGCTGCGCCGCGGCGAATCCCTGTGGACCCTCTCCAAGTCCCGCTACAAGGTGCCGGTCTGGCTGCTGCGCCAGTACAACCCCGACGTGGACTTCGCGGCGCTGCACGCCGGCGCGCGTGTGACGGTGCCGCAACTGCGCCCGCACACGGCCGGCGACTCGTCGGCCACGGCAGGCGCCGGCGCCGCGCTCCAGACCGCTCGCTAGCTTCGGTACAAGCCACCCGGGGACGTCCCCGCGGCTGTCTAGACCTGGAACAGGGTCTCGTCGGGGAGGCGGATCGCCGTCAAGGGCCCGCCGTACACGGCGCCGGTGTCGATCCCGATGCTGAACGGCGCGTTCCAGCGCACCTGGAAGTCCTCGCTCGGCGTGTGGCCGTAGACCACGGTGACGCCGAGACGGTGCGGCAGATCGGCGCTGGTGCGGTCCCAGAGCAGGTCCTCGGAACGCGCCTTGCGCAGGGCGAAGTCGACGTCGTCGTGGGCGAGCAGGCTGCGGCCCAGCCCTGCGTGGACGAACAGATAGTCGCCCTCGCTGTGGTGAAGCTTGCAGCCCAGCAGGAAGTCCTCGTGCGTCTTTGGAATCCGGAAGGACTCCCGGTCGGGTTTGTCCCGATCGAAGTAGCCGTAGGTGGCCAACGTGCGGTCCCCGCCGTTCATGAGGAACGCATCGCCGCCGAAATAGGCGTCGTCGGTCCACCCCAGGAAGTCCAGAAACATGGATTCGTGGTTTCCCAGTAGAAACACGCAGGGCCACTGCCGCTGAAGCCGAATCAGGCGCTCCACGACGCCAAAGGAGTCGGGCCCCCGATCCACGTAATCCCCCAGGAAGACCAGCCGGTCCCCCTCCCGCAGCGGCAGCTCGTCGAGGAGTTCTTCGAGCTTCTCGAGCTCTCCGTGGATGTCCCCCACGGCATAGAGCATGTTCCTACCCCTTTACAGCCCGAACCGACCGATTCAGCCCCATTTGGATTCAGTGCGGCAGAGAACGTTTCGGCGCGAGGGCGCCGGGGCTTGACGTCGTTCCCCCCTCGGGCGAGGTCATCCGGGAGATACGGCTCGATCCACGGCGGCCGCCGCCTCACGCGCGGCCAGCTGCCCACAGGCCGCATCAATGTCCGTGCCGCGGTTGCGGCGCAGGGTTACGCGCAGGCCGCCCGCGTGCACGCGGGCGGTGAAGCGGTCGACGACGGCGCTGGGGGGAGGTCCGTGGGGCGCATCGGGGTGCGGGTTCATGGGAATCACGTTGAGCTTGCAGGGCAGTCCGCGCAGCAGCGCCACCAACCGCTCGGCATCCCGCTCGGAGTCGTTGACCCCGTCGATCAGCGTGTACTCGAAAAAGACGGGCCGCCGCGGCGAGACGCCGTCGAGCTCGCGCAGCGTCGCGATGAGATCCGCCAGCGGAAAGCGCCGGTTGAGCGGCACCAGCACGTCGCGCACCGCGTCGGTGGGCGCGTGCAGCGAAACCGCCAGGTGCACGGGGGCGATGTCGAGCAGGGCTTCGATGCGCGACACGACGCCCGCCGTCGAAACCGTGATGCGTCGCGGAGCGAGGGCGAAGAGCTTGGGGTCGGTCAAGATCCGAATCGCCTCGGCCACGGCGGGCAGGTTGAGGAGCGGCTCGCCCATGCCCATGAAGACCACGTTGGTGATGCGCTCGTCCGGGTCCAAGAGCTCCTGCATGCGGCACACCTGATCGACGATCTCGGCCGTCGTCAGATTGCGCGCGAAGCCGAGCGCGCCGGTGGCGCAGAACGAACACGCCAGCGGACATCCGACCTGCGACGAGATGCAAAGCGTCTGGCGCCGCTCCTCGGGAATCAGTACCGCCTCGACCACGGCCCCGTCGTGGGCCCGAAGCGTGGCTTTGCAGGTGCCGTCCTGCGACCGCGCCACGTGCACGCAGTCGAGCGCCCGGGTCTGCCAGTCGGCCGCGAGCTGCTCCCGCAGCGCCAGCGGCAGATCGGACATGGCGGACCAGTCCTCGACGGCCTGCACGTAGAGCCAGCGCAGGACCTGATCCGCTCGGTACGCGGGCAGCCCGTCGGCGCGGAAGCGCTCTCGCAGCGCTTCGCGCGAGTGGTTCTTCAGGTGTTGCTGTCGGTGCATCGTCGACTCAGGCGCGGCGCCGGTACGCGAAGAAATGTAGCTGGCGGCCCAGCGCCCGCCATTCGAGCTCATAGGCGGTGGGGCGACGGCCCGGCACTTCGTGGACCCAAGGCCGTGCCCCGTAGACGTTCTCCAGGGAAGGCGTCCGGGACAGGACCTCGTGCATCTGCTCGGCGTAGGGCGGGTGGTCGGTCGCCAGCTGGACGATGCCGCCCGGGACCAGGCGCGAGGCCAACAGGGCCGTGAAAGCGGGCTGGACCAATCGACGACCGGCGTGACGCTTCTTCGGCCAGGGGTCGGGGCAGTTGATCCAGAACTCCCGCACGCTGGCCTCGGGAAGGCCCTCCGCCACCACGTCCTGCGCGCGCCCCTGGACCAGGCGCACGTTGTTGAACTCCGCCCGGGCCATGCGCCGCGCCAGCTTGAGCACGCGCTTCCACGACAGCTCGATGCCCAGGAACGCGGTCTTCGGAGACTCGGCGGCCAGATCCCACAAGAACTCGCCGCGGCCGAAGCCGATCTCCACCACCAAGTCTTCCGCGGCCGCCAGCTCGGGCTGGAACAGGCCGCGCCACCCCTGCTCCCGGAGCTCCTCCAGGGAGCGCCGCCAGTCGGGCCCCGGAATGTCGTACTTGAGCGAGCGGGACACGAGCGACCTCGCGGACTTCGCCCGGCCTCCGTCGGAGAGAACGGCGACTTCGGGCTAGAGAGGGCCCATGGGGTAGCGAGCCCGGGACGCGCCGTAAAGGAGGGCCGCCGGCCCGGGCAGGCGCGGACGCGCCGGCCACGGCGCGACGCGTTGCGGTTCGTCAGGACGCAGCCCCGCGCGAGACCGGACCAGGGCCAGGGCCTCCAAGGGCCCGCCGAGGGCGTCCACCAGTTCGGCCTCGGCCGCGCGCGTGCCGCTGTAGACCCGGCCGCGGGCCAGCGGTTCCAACCACTGGCGATCGCGCTTGCGACCGCGGGCGACGCGGTCCAGGAACAGGTCGTAGACCGAGCGCATCTCGCGGCCGACGGCGCTCCGCTCGTCGGGCGTGAACGGGCGATGCTCGGAGAAAAGACCGGCGCGCGCGCCCCGCTCCACGCTCTCGCGCGCAATGCCCAGGCGGCGGTAGAGGCCCTCCACGTTCAGTTTGCCGCCCACCACCCCGATCGATCCGGTGAGCGTGCCGGCTTCGGCCAGGATGGCGTCGGCGGCCGAGGCCAGGTAGTAGCCGCCCGAAGCGGCCACGTCGCCCATCGAGACGACCACCGGCTTCTCGGCCCGGACCCGGTCCACCTGGCGCCACACGAGATCCGAGGCGGTGGCGTCGCCGCCGGGGCTGTCCACGCGCAGCACGACGCCCCGGACCCGATCGTCGCGGCGCACGGTTTCGAGCCACTCGCCGACGCGGCCGCTCGCGATCCCGCGCGTGCCGAAGCCCGTGTAAATGCCTCCCGTGAGGACGCCGTAGGCCAGGACGGGCGCCGGGCGCAGGACGGGCAACGGCCCGGTGTCCGACGCGCGCCAGGTGACGTAGGTCGCCGCGTCGGCCATGGGCACCGAGTCCGGCTCGCCGACCCCGGGAACCAGCTGCAGGAGCTCGCCCTCCACCTGGTCGGGGTAGCGACAGCCGTCCACCAAGCCCGCCTCGACGGCGGCCGGTGCCGTATAGGGACCGGCGTCGATGCGCTGGCGGACGTCTGCGGGCGAGAGTCCGCGACCGGCCGCGATCTCCCGCACGAGCTCCTCGTAGACGTCGTCCACGAACGCCTCGGTCTGCTCGCGCTGCTCCTCCGACATGGAGCTGCGGGTGAAGGCCTCCCCGGCCGCCTTGTAGCCGCCGATGCGCACGACTTCGGGCTCGACGTCGAGCCGGTCCAGCAGGCCGCGGAAGAAGGTCTGCTCCACGCGCAGGCCGAGCAGCGGGAGGCTGCCGCTCTCGGGCAGCCACACCCGGGTGCCGGCACTCGCCACCAAGTAGGCGAGCAGGTCGTAGCGCGGCCCGATGGACGCCACGGGCTTTCCGGCCGCCACCAGCGCCGCCACGCACCGGCGCACGGACAACGCCCGCGAGATCCCGTGAAACGAGCCGCCAAACGCCAACACGACCCCGCACACACGCGGATCCCGCGCCGCGGTCTCGAGGGCCGTCAACACCTGCAGCAGCGTCAGCACGGGAGGCCGACGAAACGCAAAGCTGGGCGTCTCGGGGACTCCGCCGTCCAGGCGCAGCCGCAGCCAGAACGAGCCGCCGGGCAGCGCGCGGCGGGCCCCCACGCGTCGCAGCAGGCGAAGTCCGTTGGCGGCCGCCCGACCCGCGGCCCCAGCCACAGCGGTCTCCATCCTCTTCAGGCGCTCCGTCGCAGGCGACGGTGCGAGAGGTAGTCGACCATCAAGAAGGATCCCAGCTGCGTGGGGCTCGTGTAGAACGCGCGCCCCCGATTGATCTGGGTCATGCGCTCCACGAATCCCACCAGCTCCGGGGCGTCGTCCAACATGAAGGTGTTGATCGTCACCCCGAGGCGCGTGACGCGATGAACCTGCTTCAGGGTCTCGGCCACGGCGTGGGGAGAGATGCCGCCGAAACCCATCGGCCACTCGACCCGCAGCTCGCCCGAGTCGAAGTAGGCGGTGGGCTGGCCGTCGGTGATGATCAGGAGCTGGGGCGTCGTGCTGGGGAAGCGCCGCAGCACGCGCTCCGCCACCATCAGCCCCTCCTGCAGGTTGGTGAACGGGTCGCCCATGTCCCAGCTCACTTCGGGCAGCTCCCCGATCGCCAACTCGCGCGCGCGCGTCGAGAAGCCGACGACCGCGAAGTGATCGCGCGGAAACCGGGTGCGGATCAGCTGGTCCATGGCGAGCGCCACGCGCTTGGCGGCCGGGAAGCGGCCGGCCCACGACATGGACCAGCTCATGTCCAGCAGCAGCACCGTGGTGGTCTGGGTCGCCGTATCGCGCTCGCGCACGCTGAAGTCCTCGACCTCCAGCTGCACCGGCTCGCCGGGCGCGGCCGCACCGCGCCGCTTCACGCCGTTCATGAGGGTGCGGACCACGTCCAGATCCAGCGGGTCGCCGAAGGCCCACGGGCGGGTCTCGTCCGGGCGCGGCGTCGCGTCTCCGCGCCCCGGCACCTCGTGGCTGCCCGCCAATCCCTTGCGGAGCGCGTTGTAGACGTCGGCCAGCGCCTGCGCGCCGATGCGCCGGATGGCGCGCGGGGTCAACGACTGCGCCTCTTCGCGCAGGTAGCCCCCGGCCTGCAGCGTGGACTCGAGATCCCGGATCCAGATGAACGAGTTGGCCGCGTCGCTGCCGAGGAGCTCCCGCAGCTGGTCCGGGGAGATCGGTTCGAAGTTGCCCTGCTCGAGGTCGCTCGCCATCTGCTCGAGCGCCTCCATGCGCTCCCGAATGTCCTGGGCGGTCTCGTAGTCGGCGGAGCGCGGCCCGCGAAAGCGCTCGCCGCGCTGCGCCAGAAACGACTCGAGCTGGCGCAACCGCTCGACCTCGACCAACAGCTCCGAGATCGTCTCCTCGGCCTCGGAATCCAGGAACTCGTGGTCGCGAAAGCGCTCGATCGCGTCGGCCAGCGAGTCGTCGCCCGCGTGCCGCCGCGACAGGAAGTCGTTGGTGGCGGCGGACTCGATGCCGTGGCGCTCGCGCTGGGCGCGTTCTTCGCGGTCGAGCGCGGCCTCGAAGCGCTCGCGCAGCGACTGCGTCGCCTCGTCCATCCGGTACTGCTCGTAGAGCGAGTCGGCTTCCTGCCGCAGCTGCGACACCAGCTCTTCGAGGCCCATCACCCGGAAGTTCAACCCCGCCAACTCGAAGCCGTGTTGGCGCATCCACTCGAGGGCCTCGTCCAGGTCGAGCCCCTCCATCATCAGCTGGGACAGCTCGTCGAGCGCCGCCTCCGGATCGAGCGAGAACTCGTCCTGACTGCCGTCCCAACGCGAGTAGCGAAAGGCGCGCACGACTAGGCGCTCCGGTAGCGCACGGCTCCCGCCACCCCGACCTTGTTGAGCCGATTGGACAGGTGGAGCCCCTCCAACAGGAACTCGACGGCCGCCGCCACCCGCGCCGGCGAGTCCCCGCCCGCCAGGGCGGCCGCGGCATCGCGCAGGCCGGCGATCTCGTCCAGACCCTCGAGATAGTCGGTGGCGGGCATGGCGTCGGAGACCTCGACGGCCCAGCCCTGGTCGAAGGCGTCGACGACACTGGCGACCCCCTCGAGCGGGACCCGCTCGTCGAAGATCGTGCGTACGGCGCGCTGCACCAGCTTCTCCACCACCTCGTCCTCGGACTGCTCGGTGCCGGCGTACTCGAGCTCGAGCTTGCCGCGGGTGGAGGCGGTCAGCGCCTGCAGGTCGGAGATCCGCGGCACGGCCTCCTTCTCGCCGTTGCGAAGTGCGCGCCGGAGGGCGTTGGCCACCAGCGTCTCGTAGTTCGAGAGCGTCATGCGAACGGACACGCCGGACACCTGGGAGACGTCCGGACTGCTGCGCGCCTGAAACGTGATCTCGGCGACGACGTCGGTCATGAACTCCGGAACGGAGACCGTGATGCCCTCGACCTCGGGCAGCGTCGCCTCCTGGCGCACGATCGCCAGCTCGAGCTCTCGCGTGGCCGGGTAGTGGGTGCGGATCTGGGCCGCGTAGCGGTCCTTCAGCGGGGTGATGATGCGCCCGCGGCTGGTGTAGTCCTCGGGGTTGGCGCTGGCGACCACGAGCACGTCCAACGGCAGGCGAACCGGGTAGCCCTTCACCTGGATGTCGCGCTCTTCCATGATGTTGAAGAGGCCGACCTGGACCTTCTCCGTCAGGTCGGGCAGCTCGTTGATGCAGAAGATGCCCCGGTTCGAGCGCGGGATGAGCCCGAAGTGGAGGGTGTACTCGTCCGAGAGGTGGTGCCCCTCGGCGACCTTGATCGGGTCGATGTCGCCGATCAAATCGGCGATGGAGACGTCCGGGGTCGCGAGCTTCTCGCCGTAGCGCTCCTCGCGAGGCACCCAGCGGATCGGCGTCGCGTCCCCCTCTTCGGCGAGCCGCTGGCGGCCGAAGGCCGACACCGGCGAGAAGGGGTCGTCCCGCACCTCACTGCCCGCGATCTCCGGCACGAAGGGGTCCAGCAGGCCCTGCAGCGCGCGGATCACCCGCGTCTTCGCCTGGCCCCGCTCTCCCAGGAAGATGAGGTCGTGGCCGCACAGAAGCGCATTCTCCACCGCCGGGATCACCGTGTCGTCGTAGCCGAGAATGCCGGGAAACAAGGGCTCGCCCGAAGCCAGCCGGGCGCGCAGGTTGGCCTGCAGCTCTTCACGCAGGGTTCGGGCGCCGTAGCCCGCCGCTCTAAGCTCGCCGACGGTGGTGGCGTTGGGGGGGGCGGTGGACATCGGACCTCCTGCAGTGGCATGACGAACGTTCGCTACGAGCGGGCCAGGAGCTCCGAAGCGTCGAACTCCTCCTCGCGCCGCAGGGCCTCGACCACGTGTCGCACGACCAGCAGCACGGTGGCATCGAAGCTCGCGTTGTCGACGATGGGGACGTTGTAGCGCTCCGCCAGCTCCAGGAAGTGCTCCTGGATCTTCAGGATGTTCTCCACGTTCTCCACGTAGCGGTGGGTGCCGCGCCGCTCCTGGTGCGTCCCTCGCGTGGCGAAACGCTGCTGAAACGCATCCGTCTCCAGCGTCGCCACCACCAGCGGGATCACGTGGGCGACGTCGCGATACCGCTTCAAGTCCACGATGCCGGGCACGATCGAGACGCCGTCCAGCACCAGGCTCGTGGTCTCCGCCACCGCGCGGTCCAGGATGGCCCGCACCCCCACCGACACCACGGAAGCCTGGGTCATGAACCCGTCGATCACGGGGTCGTCGCCCTCCATCGCGGACGAGAGCCGGCGGTAGGCGTCGAAGGACGAGGCGTGAATGGTGGGAGACAGGTCCGGCGACAGGGTGAGCCGCATCACCTGACGGATCGAGTCCGTGGACAGCACCCGCGAGATTCCCAGGCGGTGGGCCACCTCCACCGCGAGGCTCGTCTTGCCCACGCCCGCGGCGCCGCCCAAGAGGAGAAACACCGGTCGATCCGGATCCTGGTGCCAGCGCCAGGCCAGATAGCGATCGGCCGTCTTGGGGCCGAACCGCTGTTTCAGGGCGTCGTAGGCCAGGCGGCGCACGTCGCGCCGGTCCACGTGGCGGACGCCTTGGCGCACCAGCTCCAGTTCGATCTCGCGCGCGACGTCGAAGGCATCGTTGGGCTCGATGGCCGCGGCCAGCAGCGACTGGGACAAGGCCCCCTTCGAGAAGGGCAGCGCCGTCCCGTGCCCCTGCACCGAGATGCCCTGCAGCAGCGCGGGAGCGGCCGGCGCCACCTCTCCGTAGACGTCGGAGCCGACTTCCTCAAGCACCAGCTTGGCGATCTCGTTGCGGCTGACCGTCCCGCCTTTTCCGATCTGCGAGCGCACGGCGTTGGCGGCCCGCTCCGCTGATTCGTAGGAAATCCCCCTCGACATCAGCGAATGGATCAGGATGCCGCGCATGAACGGGCGCCGAACGCCTGCGTCCTCGACCCAGACCCGGTCCTTGCCCGTCTTGGTTCCCGAACCGTCGGTACCCGGCTTTCCGACGCGCTCCATGAAGCGCAACCTACCGGATGGGATCGGGCACGGCGAGCGGCGACGCGATTGAGCAAAACCCCCACGCCCGCGCGACTTATTGCCGAAATTGAACATTTTCTGGGTGTTTTGGGTTGACTTGCACCGAGGCGGCGCCTTAGCTCTAGATTGGCTCGTGTGGCGTACAGGGGGGGTGCGGCGAGCTTGTCTCGAGAGTCTCGGGAAAGTGGCGAAACTCGGGAAGCGGCCGGCGGCAAGCGCTCGCGCGCGGGCACTCCGACGGCAGGCCGGATCGACGTGTATCGCCCGCGCGACGTCGTCGAGGTGCTGGGCGTTTCGCGGCGCCAGCTCCAGTACTGGGCGCAGACCGATCTCATCGTACCGTCGGCCAAGACGCGGGGCGGGCACCACCGCTACACGTTCGAGGACCTGGTGGCGCTGCGGGCCACCAAGCGGCTGCTCGACGCGGGCGTGTCGGTGCAGCGCATTCGCAACAGCATCCGCGCCCTGCGGCGACTGCTTCCGACGGTGAAGCGCCCCCTGGCCGAGCTCGTGCTGGTGGCGACGGGTGACGTGGTCCTGGCGTTCCGAGAGGGTGCAGCGTTGGAAGCCGTCTCGGGGCAGGAGTGGATCTTCCCGGTGGCCGAACTCGAACGCGAAGTCGAGCGTTGGCGCCGGGCAGCGGCGGAGGATCCGTCGCTTCGCAGGCCGCGGGCGGTGCGGCGCACGCGGGAGTGGGTGGAGTCGGCCTGACGAGTGTTGCCTCGCCCGGGACTTCAAACCCCGGCGGGCCTGACCGAGATCCCGGACGCTCTTGCAGCCGGGGACGAGGCGGAGGAACAACGTCATGCGAACGATTGCCATCGTCAACCAGAAGGGCGGCTGCGGCAAGACGACGACCACGGTGAACCTCGCCGGCTGCCTGGCGGCCGACGGGGCCCGCGTCCTGGTCGCCGACCTGGATCCGCAGGCGCACGCCACCCTGGCCCTGGGCGTCGACCCCGACGAACTCGACGAGAATCTCTACGAGATCCTGGCCGAGGCCCGCGGAGCGGACGCACTGCCGAAGGTGATCGTCAACGTCTGCGAAGGCCTGGACCTGGCGCCCTCGAGCATCGTCTTGTCCGCGCTCGAGCAGAAGCTGGCCAGCGAACGCTCGGACGCCCGGACCGAGCGCCTGGCCATGGCGTTGGAACCGGTCTCTGCGCGCTACGACTACGTGTTGATCGACTGCCCCCCCAACGTGGGGCTGTTGACGTTCAACGCCCTGCGCGCCGCGGGCGAGGTCATCATTCCGCTGGAGACGAGCTTCTTCGCCATCGACGGCGTTCAGAAGCTGCTCGAGACCATCGGTTTGCTGTCGGACCGCATCGGACACGACCTGTCGGTGCGCATCGTCCCCACGCTGTACGACGGGCGCACGCGCTACGCGCGGCAGACGCTGGGCGAGATCCGCGACCTGTTCAAGGATCTGTGCTTCGACACCGTGATCCGGCTCAACGTGAAGCTGCGAGAAGCCGCGCGTCAGGGGATCCCGATCCATCGCCACGCGCCCTCGGCCAACGGCACGCTCGACTACTCGGCCCTGGCCATCGAGGTGGCGGCCTCCCCGCCGCTCCCGATTGAAAGGAGGGCCGGCGAAGCCGCCGAGCACGATCCCGAGCGCGAAGTCGTGATTCGCTTTCGCGACACCGGAGCGGCCGACGTGCGGATCGCCGGCGATTTCAACGGATGGGTCCCCGACAAGGGGGTGCGGTCCCTGATCGAGTCCGAGGGCGTGACCCGGGTCTGGACCAAGGTGCTGCACCTCCAGCCGGGGACCTACCAGTACCGCTACGTGGTGGACGGCGAATGGCGGGAAGACCCCGCCAACCCCGAATCGGTGCCGGGTCCCACGGGTGGGCGCAACTCGGTCCTTGTGGTTCGCTGAGGCTGTGCCGCGCGATCTCGGCGACGTCCTGCACTACTTCCTGCCCGAGGCCGTTCCGGCCGAGGAAGAGCCGGCTCCCCGGAGCCCGGCGCGCCCCCCCGCCGCGCTGCCATTGCTGAGCCTGCCGATCGGCGACCGGGACGTCGTCCGGGCCGCCTTCGCCTGGAACCTCGTGGTCGAAGTCGCGCGTCTGGGCGGCCGCGCCGTCCTGGTGGCACCCGGCGACGACGAGTCCCTGTGGCCCGACGGCGGCGAAACGCCTCTGGGTGCCGAGATCGTGCGCACTCCTTGTGGTGAACTCTCGGACCTCTACCACGCCGCACTCGACGTGGCGGTGTCGCGCGCCCCGGAGGCCTCCGAAGGGGGCGTCGTCTTCGTACGGATTCCACCCTGTTGGCTGCGCAAGGCGGTGGACGGCGGCCGCCTGCTCGAGTGGGTGCTGCTCTTCAGCTCGCCCGATCCCCGCGATCTGCTGGAGACCTACGGCATCGCGAAGCTCTTGATGGCGGCGAACCCGTCGTCGCGGGTGGGAGTCACCATTCACGGGGTGCGAAGGCACGGCGATGCCCACGCGGCATTCGCGCGAATTGCGCGCACGAGCCAGCAGTTTCTCGGTCATCCTCTGGTCAGCTACGGACTCCTGGTGGATGATCTCCACGTGTATCGGGCCATCGTGGCTCGGCGGCCCGTGGGTCTCGCTCACCCGCAAGCGCCCGCGGCCAAAGCTCTGCAGGACGTGGCCCGCATGGTGTTCGAGGACGCCCAGGAGCGGGCGCTTGGCTGAGGCTGTCGGAATTCTCATGGATGCTTCGCTCTCTTCCGAGGCGCTGCGACGCGAGGTGCGCGAACGCCTGCCCGAGTTGGTGCCCGGATTCCGCGTGCTGGCGGAGGATCTGCTGGGGGACGGCGGCCGCATCGAGTGGGTCGCGGCCGACGCCCGGGGCGGCGTCGTGCTGGTGTTGTTGGGAGACGCCGGCGAGTGCGCCGAGGCGATGGTGCGCGCGCTGGCTCAGGCGGCCTGGGTCGCTCCGCGGATCCAAGACTGGGTGAAGCTCGCGCCCGGGCTCGACCTGCAGCCCGACGTCCCGGTGCGAAGCGTGGTGGTGTGCCCGAGCTTCGCCGCCCTCACCATCGCGGCCGCGACGGCCTTGGGACCCGACCGGCTGCAACTCATCGCGTGCCGTCCCCAGCGGCCGGCCGCCAACGGCAACCTGGCCTTCGAGCCGGTGCCGGCGACGGATGCCGCCCGACCTCCCCTGCCCGGCGTCGGGTCCGCCCCAACGCCCACGCCGTTCCGCAGTGGACTCACCGAGCACGACCTCAACCTGTCTCGCGAGGAGCGGCGCCAGTTCGAATCCCGCTGACGGCCTGCGTCGCCCCCAGGGGCACCCGTTGCCGTACAGAGGCCCGCGATCCCCACGGGCGCGGGCTTTTCGGACCTGAAGGCCAATTCGGTACAAAATTCCGTCCCCAGCGACAAATTTTGACACCCCTGTGACTGGGCGGGTCACTTCAAAACGGGGGACGTGTGCGCCTCGCGCATGCGACCGAGGGTGGACCTGGGAAGTCCTGAGGGGGTGTTGTTTGGCTGCTCCGGAGCTCTCTTCCTTCGGCCACGTTTCCGAGCGCACTCTGGTGCTTCAGCTCCAGAGGGGCGACGAACTGGCTTTCGAAATGCTGTACGAGCGCTACTTCCGCCGCATCTACCGATTCGTGGAGAAGCGCTTACACAACCGCGCCGACACCGAAGAGACCGTGCAGGAGGTCTTCTTCAACGTCTTCAACTCGATCGGCTCCTACCGGGGCGAGGCCCCCCTGGCGGCTTGGATCTTCGGGCTGACGCGGCGGACGATCGCGGGGCGGTTCAAGAAGAAGCGCCACGCGACCATTCCCCTGGGCGAGGAAGAGTCGGAGCGGGTCGATCCGCTGTCGACCCAGGTGCGATTGGAGCCGAGTCCGTACGAGGCGTACGAGTGCCAGGAACGCATCCGGCGCTTGGAGGAGGCAGCGACGTCTCGCTTGACCGACGAGCAGCGCGCTCTGTTCCGGTTGCACCACATCGAGAACCGCTCGATCACCGAGATCGCCGAGACGCTCAGCAAGACCGAAGACGCGGTCAAGTCCAACCTGTACCGCGCGCGCAAGATCCTGCTCGCCCGCTAGCCGCTCCGCGACCGGCGCCGGTCATCGGTTCGGGTAGACTCGGACGCCATGGCGACTTCCGAGGCGACGTCCACGGCGACGTCCACGAACTGGATCCCCGATCGGCGGGAAGACCTGGGGCTGGTGTTGCACGAGCAGCTGACGCCCGAGCCCTTCGGCGACGCGCGCTGCTGGCGCTTCGAGTTCTCGAGTCGCGGCGACCGGGTGCCGGGGCGCCTCCTCGTCCCCCCGACCAGCGCCGCGCCCCCCCTGCTCTTGTTCCAGCACGGGATCGGCGGTCGCAAAGAGGCTCCCTACATGGAGGCGGCCTCGCGCTGGGTCGCGGGCGGCGCCGCCGTGGCCTCCATCGACTTCCCGCTCCACGGCGAGCGCGAGAGTGCCAAGCTCTCCGAACAGTTGATCGCATCGGGCCAATCGCTGCTGCAGGCCGCCAACGACGAAGCCCCCGCCCCGGGTCTGCTGCTGTGGCGCGAGTTCGTGCGCCAATCCGTGCTCGACCTGGGCCGCGCTCTGGACGCGCTCGAGGCGGTCCCCGGCCAGGACTTCGGGCCTCGCGCCTATGCGGGGTTCAGCCTGGGGGGCATCCTCGGTGCCCGCTTCTGCGCCGTGGACACCCGGCCCGTAGCGGCCGCTCTGGCGCTGGCGGGGGGCGGCTGGGGCCCCCCGGAGCTCGACCCGTGTGGCGCCGTCGCGGACATCGCTCCGCGACCGCTGCTGTTCGTGAATGGAACCCGCGACGAGCGCATTCCCAAATCCGCCGCCGAGGCGCTCCACGCCGCCGCGGGCGAGCCCAAGCGCGTCGAGTGGTTCGACTGCGGGCACAACGATCTGCCCGGCCAGGCGCTCAAGGCCATGTGGCAGTTCCTGCGCGATCACCTGGGACTCGGCTCCTGCGCTTAGTGCACCGACGCGATACTCGGTCAGGCCCGATTTCGCGCGTCGCCGACTGAGGTTGCCGGTGTGCTCGACTCGGGCGGGTGATCGACCACCAGCAGCGTCCCCGCGGCGACCAGGGCGGGAATGGCCAGGAAGTTCACAACAGGCACCAGCACGACCGCGAAAGCGGCCGCGCCGAAGCCCGTCATGAGGGGCAGTCGGCCCAGGATCCAGCGGCGCCGTTCCCGGAAAGGCACGCGCCGGCGATCGAGTGTGTAGGCCGCGTAGTCGAGCGGCAGGAAGAGCACCGTGATCGCCGTCAGCAAGAAGGGGGTCACCAGAGCTCCGCCCGGTATGATCACGCCCGCCACCGAGACGACGAGCCAGATCCCCAGGAAGAAGCCAGTCCGCTGCAGCTCGCCCCGAATCGCGCGCCCGCCCTCCGCCAGCAGCGCGCGGAGGCCCGTCTCTTCGCCCTCGTCGACCCGCCCTCGCGCCGCCGACTCGACGCGCCGCGAGAGCTCGTCCAACACCGGCGCGGCCAGGGCGTTGGCCAGGAAGAACGCCGCGACCACGGCCAGTGCCAACGCCAAGACGAAGGTCAGCCAGCCGAGCAGCCACAGGCCGGCCAGGGCCGGACCCAGCCACAGCCACTGATACCAGGCCTCCACCGCCAGTTCGGGATGCCACGCCGTCCCCCACGCGTGGATCTCCTCGGCGTATCCCAGCGTGAGACCGCCGGCCGCGCCCACCAGCAGGACGGCCAGCAGCACGGGAGCCGCCGCCAACCCCCACAGCCGGCGCTCCCGCAAGAGGATCCGAAAGCCGCGCAGCACCAAGCGGGCGCCGCGGGTCGGCGTCGCGGGGTTCCGCGGCGGGGATTGGGTCGCCTCCGTCATCTTTGCTCCCGTCTGTGTCCCGCTTCCGCGAGCGGCCGCCGTTCGCGGGACGCCCGGGGACGGACCCCGTGCCGCGTCGCGCCGCGGTTTCGCGGGCCCTTTGCCCTGCGTATACTACTCGCCGCCGCAGCGGTTCCACTGCGGCCACCGCCTTCGGACTCGGCCGCTTCCGGGTGCATCGTGGAGTCGGAGTGCATCGTGGAGTCGCACCGGTGAAGCGGGCCGGCGAACGGGGAAAGCCCCCTCGAAACCCTCGAACCGGAATCGCCGTCGGAGCATCAGAAGCCAGCACGCGGTCGCCGCGCGCAGACGAGGCGGCCCCCACTACAGACGACGCCAACCGCATCGGCGTCGGGAGAACAGCGATGGCAGGATCTCTTCGAGTTTTCGCGGCGGCCGCAACAGCCGCGTTTGCCCTGGCGTGCTCGACCGGCTCGTCGGCCCCCGACGTCGCCGCCGACGACGACTCGCCGGTCGTGGCCGAGGTGGCGGGCCGCTCGATCACCCAGGCGGAGGTCGATCGCGAGATCAAGGACCAGCTCTTCGAGCGGGAGTTCACGTCCCGAGGCGCCATGGACCAGTACGAGCAGCGCGAAGCGGCCCTGCAAGAGCTGATCGGCGCGGCCGTCCTGACCGCAGCGGCCAGCGAGCGCGGTGTCAGCGAAGCGGAGCTGATCGAAGCCGAAGTCGAGGGCCTGGGGCCCGTGACCGACGACGAGGTGAAGGAGTTCTACGAGCGCCACCAAACTCGGATGCGGGGTGCGACGCTCGACGCCACGCGCGAGCAGATTCGGGGCTTTCTCCAGCGCGATCGGCCCAATCAGGTCTTGACGGCTCTGCGCGAGAAGGCCGACGTCGCGATTTCCCTCGAGCCCCCTCGCTTCGAGGTGGCCGCCAGCGGCCCCGGCATCGGCCCGGAGGGCGCCCCCGTCACCATCGTCGAGTTCAGTGACTATCAGTGTCCGTTCTGCAAGCGCGCCGAGCCCGTGGTCAAGCAGGTACTCGAACGCTATCCGGACCAGGTTCGGCTGGTGTTCCGGCACATGCCGCTCGATTCGATCCACCCGCTGGCGCGCGGCGCGGCGGAAGCCAGCGCCTGCGCCGACGAGCAGGGCCGCTTCTGGGAGTTCCACGACCACCTCTTCCAGAACCAGCGAGCGCTCAAGCCCGAAGACCTGGAACGCTACGCCGGCGAAACGGGCCTCGACGTTCCCGAGTGGAAGGCGTGCATGGACGAGGGCCGCACCAAGCAGCTCGTCGCCGACGACGTGGCGGCCGCCCGCCTGCTCGACGTCCGCGGGACGCCCGCCTTCTTCGTCAACGGCATCCCCCTCTCCGGCGCCAAACCCCTCGAAGACTTCGTCCGCGTCATCGACCGCGAACTCGCCTCCGCCGCGGACACCACCGACAACAACGACGAGAGCTAGCAACCCTCCCCAGACGCCGACACGAGCAAGCGACGCCGCAGCCCCCTGCGGCGAGCGAAGCACAACGCCGACGGCCCCCAGAACAACGACGGACCCCGGGCGCCGAGACGCACCGCTGGCAAGGCGGACGACCCGAAGCCGTAGTCCCCTACGGCGAGGGGAGTCCAACGCCGCCAGCGGTGATGGCTCGGCGTCCGGGCGCTAGGAGCGGATTCGGGCGAGTAACCGATCGCGCTCTTGCGCCATGCGCTCGGCCGTATCGGCTTCCAGGTTGAGCCGCACCACGGGCTCGGTGTTGGAGACGCGCAGGTTGAACCACCAGTCGCCGTAGCGCACCAGCAGCCCGTCCAAGTCGGAGACCTCGGGGGCTCCGGCGTGCTCCTGCGCGAGGCTTTCGATCAGGGCGGTCGGATCGTCGACGCGGGAGTTGATCTCTCCACTGGGCGCGTAGCGGCGCAGCGGGGCGACGACTTCGGACGCCGGACGCCCCGCCGCGGCGAGCACGTCCAACATCGCGACGAACGCGGCGGTGCCGTCGTCAGCCATCAGGTTGTCACCGAACCGGAAGTAGAAGTGGCCGGAGAGCTCACCCGCGAACTGGGCTCCGACCTCCCGCATCTGCGCCTTGATGAACGAGTGGCCGACGCGGCAGATCTCGGCGACTCCTCCCGCCGCTTCGATCTCTTCGGCAACCACACGGCTCGAACGCAGATCGAACAGGATTCGCGCGCCCGGATGCGTGCGCAGCTGGTGGCAGCCGATCAGCGCCGTCGCGAGATCGGACGGGATCGGCGTGCCCGTCTCGTCCACGAAGACGGCGCGGTCGCCGTCGCCGTCGAAGGCGACGCCGAGATCGGCTCCCGATCGTTTCACGGCCGCCGCCACGTCGGCCAGGTTCTCGACCTTGAGGGGATCCGCCTCGTGATTGGGGAAGGTCCCGTCCGGCTCGAAGTACAGGCGCTCGGCCTCGAGGCCCAACCGGTCGAGCAGCGGCCCGACGCTCACGCCGGCCATGCCGTTGCCGCAGTCGACGGCCACGCGAAGCGCGGGTCTGCCCTCGCCCACTCCCAGCACCTGCTCGAGATACCCGTCCAGCACGTCTTCGGAGCGCGTGCTGCCCCGCGCGGCGGCCACGGGCGCGGCCGCGCGCTCGGGCACCAGCGCCTCGATCTCCTTCAGGCCGCCGGCCTCGCCCACCGGGATGGCGTGCTCGCGGCAGATCTTGAAGCCGTTGTAGCGACCGGGGTTGTGGGACGCCGTCACCATGATGCCGCCGTCTGCGCCCAGCTTCTCGACGGCGTGATAGAGCATCGGCGTCGACACCAAGCCGAGTTCGATCGCATCCGTCCCCTCGTCGTTGATGCCCCGCACCAGAGCCGCGGTCAGCTCGGGCGAATGAGAGCGGGCATCGCGCCCGACGACGAGCGTTTTCGCAGCGAGGAATCGGGCGGTCGCGCGACCGATGCCATGGGCCAAGTCGGGGGTGAGATCGTCCGGCACGACCCCGCGGATGTCGTAGGCTTTGAAGATCGACACGCCGGGAGTTTAACCTCGGGATCTGCCGGTGCAGGGCCTCGCGCGAGTTCTCCCCTGATGCAGCCCGACTCCGGGCCTCTCCTTGACCGGAACCCTGGTCACCGGCACCCTTGCGTGGAGAACCCGCCCCCTGCGGGTGGAGCATCCATGTTTGGACTCGGCATCCAAGAGCTCGTCATCATCCTCGCCATCGTCGTGGTGATCTTCGGCGCCCGGCGCCTGCCCGAGCTGGGCTCCGGCTTCGGCAAGGCCATCAAGAACTTCAAGGCCGGCCTCTCGGGCAAGGATGAGATCGACGTGACCCCGGAGAAGGAAAAAGTCTCGGACGGCGACACGCCTTCCTAGGCCGGCTCCAGGGGCTCCTCCGCCCCGGTTTCCGTCTCCGCTTCCGGTTCCAGGGTCTCGGGCGCCTCGGGCTCGAGCATGTCTTCCGGGGCGGCCACCACCTCCAAGCGAGCCCGTTCCGCCGCCGGAGGCACGTGTTCGAGGAGCGCGACGAAGGGCACGTGCCCGCGCGAGGGCACGGGCGTTCTCCACAGCGCGCGCGCCCCTTGTTCGACCGCTTCGGCCAGCGGCTCGGGTTCGAGCTGCCGAATCGCATCGGGGGCGATGCCCGTCGCCACCCACGCCGACAGCTGCGACAGCCGGGTCCCGTCGCGCTGGTACAGCGCCACCTGCATGGGCTTGGCCTGCACGAAGTCGGCGGTCATGTTGCGGAACCGGCCCGAGAGCGCGAGGACCTTGCCGTGGTGCGCGGTGTCCAGCCACCGCCACGAGATGGCCTCGACCCGAAGGCCGCCGATGACCTGGGGGCGGCTCGGGGCGATCGCTTCGACGCCCGGAGGCTGCAAGCCGACGTAGAGCCCGAAGCCCAGCAGTGCCGCGACGACCGTCCAGCCGACGCCGGAAACCACGTGCCCCAGCCAGCCGTCGGTGGTCTCGGGCGCGAAGGCGGGCTCGACGGGAGACTCCACGGCGGGAGCCGGCTCGACCTCGGGAATCTCGACGGAGGGAACGGCCTCGGCGGCGGCTTCCGACTCCAGCGACTCGTCGCTGAAGAAGTCCCAGTCCTCGGGGTTGCCGAGATCGGAATCGATCGCGTCCTCGCCCGGCGATTCCGCCAGCTCGGCCCCGCCCTCCGAGAGCGATTCCGTCGCCTGCTCGCGCGGATCCGGTCCCGTGAGTTCCTGGCCGTGCGCCGCGGTATCGATGGCGAGATCACCGTCGGAGGCCTCGGTCTCGACCGGCTCCGAGTCGGAAGCGAGATCCAGTCCGGACGGCGTCTCGAGATCCTCCTCTTCTTCTTCCTCGACCTCGATGCCTGCTTCGTCCTCACCCAGCTCGGGCTCAGGCTCGGGCTCCGGCGCCGCCGCCAAGTTCTCTTCCGCGGGTTGTTCGTTGAACTCCCAGTCGCTCTCGACGTCACCACCACCGGACGCCGCCGGGACGGCCAGGTCCTGGGTGGATCCCGGGCTCGAGGTGCCGCTGTCCGAGGCTTCGGCGGCCGCGTCGTGAATGCTGGCTTCCTCGCTCGCCGAGGGATGCGGCAGGAAGAAGGCGGTCTTGCAGCGAGAACAGCGGACCCGGATCCCGCGTTCCGGGATGCGCGACTCGTCGAGCTGAAACCGTGTCTGACAGCTCTCGCAGGTGACGACCACCCGAGACCCCCCAACCTCGAACGCGCCCCCGGCGCTGTGCTAGCGTGCGGGCGCGAAAGCGCCTGTTTCCATTTCGGAAACGCCTGCTCCGGGCTTGAGTCCCAGGGTCGCCTTCAACCCCGGCCAGGCCGCCCGAAGGGGTGGGACCGGAGGCGCCAAAGCCGTGAAATCGCTGCTCGATCGCCGCCTGGTCATCGTCACGGGCAAGGGGGGCACGGGGAAGACCACCGTGGCCACCGCCCTGGCGTTGGCGGCTGCCCAGCGGGGCCGGCGGGTCCTGGTGGCCGAGATGGGCCGAGACGAGCAGGTGACGCCCCTCTTGGACCCAAGCCGAGGCCCCGTGGGCCACGCCGGCGCGGAGCTCGCACCGGGGCTGCGGGTTCTTCGCATCGACCCGTTCGAGGCCCTGGCCGAGTATCTGAGCCTGCAACTGCCGGTGCGGGGCCTGGTGCGCAGCGCGCTCTCGAACCGGGCCTTCCACCAACTCATGGATGCGGCGCCGGGTTGGCGTGAGCTGATCACCCTGGGCAAGGTCTGGCACCTGGAACAGCAGCGCGAGCCCGATGGACGCCCGCGCTTCGACCTGTTGGTGATCGACGCGCCCGCCACCGGGCACGGCCTCACGTTTCTCGACGTGCCGCGGGTGGTCGTTTCCGCAGTGCGCGCGGGCCCCCTGCGCCGCAACGCCGCGCGCGTGGAGGCCCTGGTCAAGGACGCAGAACGCACCGTCGTGCTGCCCGTCGCTCTGGGCGAGGAGCTCCCGGTCCAGGAGACCGCCGAGCTGGTGGAGCGCGTGCGCAAGGACATGGGGGTCGCCGTCGACCGCGTCGTGCTGAACGCCCTGGTGCCGCCTCCGTTTCCGACGGGCTTCGAAGATCTGGACCAACGCCTGCGTGCGCTTCCGGCCGACGCCGCCCCGTCACCCCTGCCGCCGGTCTCCGTCCTCGCCGACTGCGCTGCCATGCTGCGGGCGCGCCACGAGCTGAACCGGCGCTACCGCGACGAAGCCCGCGAGCGCATGCGTCTGCCGGTCGTACCGCTGCCGCTCGAGCCGAACGGAATCGACCGGGACGCCCTGGCTCGCCTGGGCGAGCGGCTGCTCGACCCCGAGGACGCTTCGCCGTGACGTCCCCGGACGCCCTGTTCGAGCGCCGGCTCGTCGTCTGCGTCGGGACCGGCGGCGTGGGCAAGACCACGCTGGCCGCGGCCATGGCCGTGGAGGCGGCCCGGCGCGGACGGCGTGCGTTGGTCGTGACGATCGATCCCGCTCGGCGCCTGGCGTCGGCCCTCGGCCTCGACGATCTGGGCGGTGAACCGGAGCCGTTGTCGACCGCCACGCTGGCGCAGTTGGGTGTGCCGCCCGAGGGCAGCCTCTCCGCCATGATGCTGGACATGAAGGGCACGTTCGACGGACTCGTGCAGCGCTTCGCCCGCGACGCCGAGAGCCGCGAGCGAATCTTCTCGAACCCGATCTACCAGCACGTGTCCGACGCCCTGGCCGGAAGCGCGGAGTACGCCGCCATGGAGAAGCTCTACGAACTGGCGGAACGCGACGATTTCGACTGGATCGTGCTCGACACCCCTCCGTCGCAGCACGCGCTCGATTTCCTGGAAGCCCCGGCGCGGCTGTTGGAGTTCTTGGACAGCTCGCTGGTGCACGTCCTGGTCCATCCCGCCCTGGCGGCGGGGCGCTTCGGGTTCCGGCTCTTCCAGCGCGGGGCCCGCCGCGTGCTGCAGCTGATGGAGCGCGTGTCGGGCGTCGGCTTTCTGGAAGATTTGTCGGAGTTCCTGTTGGCGTTCGAGGGCATGGCCGAAGGTTTCCGGGCCCGTGCCGAAACGGTGCGCCGACTGTTGCTCGGTCCCGAGGCGGCCTTCGTGCTGGTGGCCGGGCCGTCGCCGGCGGCCGCGCGGGGCGCGGGCCACTTCCTGGACCACCTGCAGCGCTCGCAGGTCCCTCTGCGGGGCGTGGTGCAGAACCGAGTTCATGTCTGGCCCGGCGGCGGCGCCCCGCCCGACTTGGCGGCCCGCGATCTCGAGCCCGCGCTCTCGGTGCTGGCCGAACACCTGGGCGAGGCCGGAGCCCGGGCGGCCGTCGAAGCGGCGAAGGGGTACGCTTCGTGGGTCGAGCAGGATCGCCGCCAGGGCCGGCCGCTGGCCACGCGTTGTCGCGAAGGCGGTCTTTTCTGGCGGCGGGTCCCGGAGTTGTCGGCAGACGTGCACGACGCCGAAGCCCTGATGCAGGTGGGTCACCTGTTGTTCGAAGGAAGCGAGGAAGCATCCCGTGGCGACACGATCTCGCACTGACGCAGGCGAACGGACGAGCGCCCAGCCGACCGTGGAAGAGGCCCTCGCCCGCGCGAGGCGGCACACCCGCGCGGCCGTGGCGGAGGGTCTGCTCGCTGCCCGCGCGTTGCTCGACGCCACGTCCCTGACGCTGTCCGGCCGTCCGGCGGAAGACGAACGAGCGCTTGGCCTCATCGCCCGCGGCATGGAGGATCTGGCGGCCCGGCTGTCGAACGCCGACGAAGGCGTGCCCAGCGCCGTGGTCGACGCGATCCTCGACGCCCTCGACGCCGAAATCGCCCGCTGGGAGCAGCGAGCCACCAACGACTCGGACGCACGCGCCGTGCTGCGCGCATTCCTGGGCGTACGCGAGATCCTGTGGGAGTTCGGACTGCGGCGCAGCGGCAAGGCGGCGCCCCGCTCGCGGCCGACACCCACCGGCGAACCGCGTCGCGATCCAGAGCCTGTGCGGCCGGCGCGGGTGCGTCGGGTCGAGGTCCAAGGCTGAACCCGCCCGGCGAGTGGGCTAGGCTGGCCGAACCCGCACGCGAGACGCCGCACACCACGACGGACGACCCATGGCCATCCTGATCAAGCGCTACGCGAACCGAAAGCTCTACAACACCCAAGCCAGCCGCTACATCACGCTGAAGGGCATCGGTGAGCTGATCGACGGGGGCCAGGAAGTCCGCGTGATCGACAACGAGACGGGCGAAGACATCACGTCCGTCACGCTGTCCCAGATCCTGGTGGACAGCGAACGCTCCAAGAGCGGCGTCCCCCAGAACCTCCTCACCGAACTGCTTCAGAAGGGCGGCGACGTTCTCTACGGCGCGCTGCGGCGCGGCGTCGGCGACGCCAGCCAGAACCTCGAGGACCTGCAGAGCCGGGTCCGTCGCATGATCCAGACGGACCAGGAAGGCGAGGAAACGGACGACGCGGCGCGGTCGGGACTCAGCGACTGGATCGCCCTCGCCTCGCCCGACCTCGACCACATGGTGCAGAACGCCGTCGAACGCGTCTTCAAGCTGTTGGACCTGCCACGCCGCTCGGACGTGGACGCGCTCAGCCAGAACCTGCAGCGAGTCGCCGACGCCCTGGAGCGCCTCGAACGGGCGCCCGCCTCCCGCGACACGGACGACCCCCCGAGCCCCTAGCCCCCGGAACGAGGACGTCGTTGGATATTCAGTACGGCGTTCTCGCTCGCCGCGAGGACGCCGCTACAACGTCCCCACTGCGCCGTGCGCTCAGCCGGTTTCGCCCCAGACGGAGGGGCGCATGGCCAGGCCGCGATCGACCAGGGATTGAATCCGGCCGCGCAGTTCTTCGGTGAGGCGAGAGACGAGCAGCGCGTCCGCCGCGTCCGCTTCGCGGCGTTCGCCCAGGTCGAGGGCGTCGCCGAACAGGAGCACCCACTTCGTGGGGAGCGGCAGGGCGCCCAACGGGCCCAGCCACGGGAAGGTCGGGGTCACGGGCAGGAACGGCAGCCCCAAGAGCCGCCCGGCCAGTCCCGAGCGGAACAGGATCGGGTGCGCCTCCTCCGCTCCCACGACGCCCACCGGCACGAGCGGAACGCGGTTCTCCAGCGCCACGCGGATGACGCCGCCGCGCGCGAAGCGCTTCAGCCGGTAGCGATCGCGGAACACCTTGGCGGCGCCCTTCACGCCCTCGGGAAACGCGACGACGGAGCGGCCCGACTGGAGCAGGCGCTCGGCGTTTTCGCGACAGGCACGCACGCCGCCCAGGCGAGTGATGAGCGGCTGGAGGAAGGGCTGCGTGATCAGCCAGTCCGCCACCAGGAAACGCGGCCGCGGGGCATCCGGGTGCGCCCGGTGGATGGCGTGCGCCAGCATCAGCCCGTCGTAGGGCAGGAAACCCGAGCGGTTGGCCACGAACAGCGTCGGCGCGTCCAAGGCCAGCCCGTCCAGGCCTCGCACGTCGATCCGCCAATAGCTCTCCAGCAGGAAGTCGAGCAGCGGACGGGCCCGTTCCAGGGCGGCGTCGTCCATGCCGAACTCGTCCACCTGGCCCGTCCGCGACGAGCGACCGATCGCGTTGATGCGCTGCCGCAGCTCCTCGATCAGCGCGACCGGGTCGAACTCCTCGAGCGGATTCGCGCGCAGCGAGGGGCCGTCCGCCGGGGCGGGAAAGCGCGTGCGAATCTCCCGCCGCAGATCGTCCAGGGCTTCCCGCACGGCCGCCAGCGACTCGTCCGTGACGTCGTCCTCGCGGGCTTCCGGTTCGACGGGGAACGGAAGCACGCGTGCGCCGGGGTCGTCTCCGTTGCCACTCATGCCGTACCCCCGTGCCGCGCCGCTAGCGATAGCGGCGCATGCGAAGCGCCGAACTCCAGGCGATCCAGGCTTCCTTGGTGGAGTAGGCCGGCTCGCCGAATTGATCCCACCCCTTGGCGCCGTCGGCCACCCAGAGGTAGCGGAGATAGTCGAAGAACCCGGCCGGCGCGTCCCCGTTGTCGCCCGGGCCCAGGCGGTACAGCACGGGCGCGGGCACGGGCACCGAACGCTTCCCGGCCAGGGCCAGGAGCACCGAGAGCGGCAGCGGTCCGGCCCCGACCACGTTGTAGACACCGGGGTGCGACTCCAACGTGGCCTGCAGGAATGCGTGGAGGCAGTCGTCTTCGTGAACGAACTGCAGCAGCGGGTCGTGGCCCATGACGGTGGGAACGAGGGCCCGGTCGAAGAACCGCACCACGTGGTCCACGTGGGTCGGGCCCGCGATCCAACACGGTCGGAGCACGCTCACCTCCGTCTCCGGATGCTCGCGGCGCCAGCGTTCTGCCAGGTGCTCGACCTCGACCCGATTCTCGACGCTGTGGGCGTCGGGGTGGCCGCGCAGGGGATGGCTCTCCGTCAAGAAGTTCGGGTTGTCGGCCCGGGGGCCGTAGACCATCGTCGACGAGCCGATCACCAGTCTCCGCACCGAGGCCGCGGCACACGCATTCATGACGTGCAGACTGCCGATGGTCTCCAGCTCGTGATCGAGCTCGTGGTCGGCGGTGGGAAACTGGCGGAAGCCCAGGTGGACGACCGTCTCGATCGACTCTCGCGCGAGGGTCTCGGCCAGCATGGCGTCCGCGGTGGGCTCGGTCAGGTCCAGCCTCGAGAAGCGCACCCGCTCCTCGAGCCGGGTCGGTCGATGCAGATCCAACCCCAGCAGAAACCGGCCGGGGTTCCGCTGGTAGAGGGACTCGGCCAGTCTCCGGCCCAGCGAAGTACCCAGGCCCGTGAGGGCGATGCGTCCGGGCTCACTTGCGCTCATGCCGTCCGATACCATCGCACACATGACGGTTCGGCGAACCATGGCGGTAGTTGAGGACTCGCGATTTGAAGGCCACCGCGGCCCGGCGGGCCACCCCGAGCGCCCGGAGCGACTCCACGCCGTAGGCGACGCGCTGGCGGCTTTCGAGCCGCAGCTCGAACGGCTGGCGCCCCGCCTCGCCGAGGACGACGAGATCGGCCGCGTCCACACGGCCGACCACGTGCGCGGCGTGAGCGAGGCGGCGGCCCTGGGGCCCGGCCGGCTCGACGAGGACACCTACGTGGCCCGGGAGAGCGCGGAAATCGCACGGCTGGCGGCCGGCGGCACCATCGAGGTGGCGCGTTCGGTCGCCCGGGGCCAGTGCGACGTGGGCATCGCGGCGGTGCGGCCACCGGGCCACCACGCGGAATCGCAGTATCCCATGGGCTTCTGCCTGCTCAACAACGTGGCCATCGCCGCCCGGGCGCTGCAGGCCGACGAGCAGGTGGGCAAGCTGATGATCCTCGACTGGGACGTCCACCACGGCAACGGCACGCAGCACAGCTTCGACGCCGACCCGTCCGTGCTGTACGTCTCCTCCCACCAGTACCCGTACTACCCGGGCACGGGCGACTTCGGCGAGGCGGGCCGCGGCCCGGGCGAAGGCACCACCGTCAACGTGCCGCTGCCCGCCGGCTGCAGCGATGCCGAGTACGTCGGCGTGCTGCAGCGGATCGTCGTCCCGGCCGCGCGCGCCTTCCGCCCGGAGCTGCTGCTGGTCTCGTGCGGCTTCGACGCGCACCGCGACGATCCCCTGGCCTCCATGGACGTGACCGAGGAGGGTTTCCGGGCCATGGGCCGCATCGCCCGCGCGCTGGCCGACGAGCTCTGCGCGGGCCGCCTGGTGTTCGTGCTGGAGGGCGGCTACGCGCTGTCGGGCCTGCGCGAGGGCACCCAGGCGGTGCTGGAAACCGCTCTGGAGCCGTCGCCGCCCGATCCGCCCGCGGCCATCCCCACGCCCAACGGCAGCGTCCTGAAGCACGTGGTGGGGCGCGCCGCTGCCGTCCACGGCGACCGGATCCCGGACTTCGGGGCCGCCTGATCCACGTACGGGCCCGCATCTCGTGGGTGATCCCAGCCCCAGACCCAAGATCTAGTACACCTATATCCGGTGTGGGGCCGATTCCCTCCAGAGCGAAAAAAAGAGGAAAATCACTGAAGTAAGGCGCGAATTGCGAAAAAAGTGGTGGATAGTGGGGAGAGGTGGGTTAAAGTGGCGCCGCGAACCCACGAGCACTTTGGATTGGGGAACCCCGCCAAGGAGCCACCCCAAGCGATGTTTCGAGGCCGGCATGTCCACAATCTCGACACGAAAG
The DNA here is from genome assembly GCA_022361175.1 of Pseudomonadota bacterium. Classification (GTDB taxonomy): domain Bacteria; phylum Myxococcota_A; class UBA9160; order UBA9160; family UBA4427; genus JAKSBN01. The sequence goes on from JAKSBN010000233.1 coordinate 27,317, forward strand.
GTCGAGTGAGCATTCCGGCGGGATTTCGGGCCGAGTTGGAACGTCAGAGCGAGAGGGCACCGATCTTGACGAACCTGAAGGACTGCTTGGCGCTCTACCCCCACGAAGCCTGGGTGGACTTCGAGCAGCACCTGGCCAGCGTCTCCGCCACCGACCCGCGGATTCAGGCGTATCGGCGCTTCATGGTTTCCGGAGCCGTCGAATGCCCGCTGGACCGCCAGGGACGCATCCTGGTTCCTCCGCATCTCCGTCAGCACGCTCAGCTCGAACGAGAGGCCACCATCGCTGGTGTGGGGCCGATCGTAGAAATTTGGGACAAGGCTCGTTTCGACGCGGAAATGGTGCACGCCACCTCTCAGTTCGACGACTGGGCGATGGTGGTGGGCGGCGTCGACAAGGTTGGGGGGGCCGGAGGAGGCTAGCGCCTCCTCCGGGAGAGAGGCTGGGGTGTTCCGGGAGCACCCTGCCAATGTGGTGTGACGGTCTTGGGGGGTACGTCGCGTCGTGTTGGCATCAGGTGCTTCCGGGCACCCCAGCATCTTGCCGGAGTCAGGGGATCCGGGCGGCCTCGGGATCCCGGCGTCTTCTGGCGAAGGAGCGACTCGAGCGGAGTCACTCTCGTGGGCGCAAGCGGGGAGGCGCCCCACACCGTGTCCAGCAACTTCAAACACGAACCCGTGCTCCTGGTCGAGAGCCTCGACCAGCTGGCGCTTTCGCCCGGAGCCGTGGTCGTAGACGGCACGGTTGGCGGCGGCGGCCACGCCGCGGCCATCCTGGAGCGCACGGCCCCGACGGGCCATCTCATCGGACTCGACCGCGACGCGGATGCCCTGGAGGCCGCCCGCACCCGCCTCGCGCCCTTCGCGGAACGCGCACACCTCGCGCAGGAGTCGTTTCGCGACCTGGCGCGCGTGGTTCGCGACCTCGACTTCGCGCCCGTCGACGGTGTGCTGCTGGATCTCGGAGTCTCGTCTCACCAGCTCGACCGCGCCGCGCGCGGCTTCCGCTTCGGGGCGGAGACCGCCGCCGACACGCCTCTCGACATGCGCATGGACACGAGCGGCGGTGAGACCGCAGCGGAGCTGGTGGCGCGCGCCACCGTGGAGCAGCTGGAGGAGTGGTTTCGCGCCTATGGAGAGCTGCCCGGCGCGCGTCGCCTGGCGCGCGCCATCGTGGCCGCGCGCGACGAGCGCCCGATCGCCACGGCAGCGAACCTGGTCGACGTGATCGAGCGGGCGGGCATCGGACGCGGCCGCCGGCACCACCCCGCCACGCTGGTCTTCCAGGCCCTGCGCATCGCGGTCAACGACGAGCTGGAGGCGCTCGAGCGGGGCCTCGAGGGCGCCGCCCAGATCCTGCGGCCCGGCGGCCGGCTGGTGGTGATCGCCTATCACAGCCTGGAAGACCGCATCGTGAAGCACCGCCTGCGAGAGGGCGCGCGCAGCTGCACGTGTCCGCCGGCCCAGCCCGTCTGCACCTGCGACACGGTCCCCGTCTGGCGCGTAGTGACGCGACGCCCGGTGCGTCCGGCCACCGACGAGGAGCGCGCCAACCCCCGCGCCCGTTCCGCGCGGCTGCGCGCCGCCCTGCGGCTGCCGGAGGCGGCGTGAGCGCCCGCCGTTCCCGCCGCCAGAACCGACGCCGCGCGCGAGGCCGCACGCTGGCGGGAC
>JAKSBN010000065.1 GCA_022361175.1 Pseudomonadota bacterium
GCGTGAACGGAAAGTGCGAAGCGTCCTGGCGGCTGTGTTCGCGGGAGCGCTTTGGCTTTCGGCCGGCGCGCTGGCGCAAGGCGCGATGCCGGACATCGGGACCGTGGGCGGCATGCGCGAAGCCTGCAAGCACCTGATCGGCGAGGGCGGCGGGGCCGCCGCCGGCCAGCTTCTCGCCTTCGAGTGCGATGCGCACATGAGCACGGTGGCCCGGCCCCCCGGCTACAAGCTGCCGGGCAAGGCGCCGGAGGGCTATTGCATCCCCGACGACGTGGCGGTGGCGGCGCTGGCCACGGCCTTCGTGCGCTGGGCCGACAGCCGCGAGGAGCGCTGGACCGGTCCGGCCAAGGCGGGCACGCAGGACGCCTTCCGCGAGGCCTGGCCCTGTCAGTGAGGCCTGGCCGATTGCCTCGCGGCCGCAGAGGGCGCTAGGTTGGCGCCGCCCGAGCAACTTCGGACCTGATGGCCATGCCGCTCACGACGCTCCGCGCCCTCGTCATCCTGCTGGCGGTCCCGCTCGCCGCCTGCGAGACGCTGGAGGCGCAGTTCTCCGGCAAATCCAGCACGCCGCTGGAGATCGAGGCCGCCGGTCAGCACGGCATCGTCCTGGGCCCGGTGAGCGCGCGCGAGGATTCCGGTGCGCGCCGACTGGCCGAGGCGCACTGCGCCAAGCAGGGCCTGGCCGCCCGCATCCCGCGCATGGTCGGGCCGTCCTCCGTGCACTACCAGTGCCTGCCCTGATCCTGACCCCATCCTGAGCGCGGCTTACGGTCGCACGGCGCGCGGCCTCGGCCTCTCGCGGGCGGACGCGGTGCTGGCTATGCTGGTCCCCTTGTTTCGCCGGGGAGGGCCTGCCGTATGACCAAGAGCGACCACGAGTTTGCCGACAACCTCGACGTCTTCGGCGGCGCGGTGCCGTCGAAGCCGACGCGCTTCGGGCTCGGCACCGTGACCGAGCCGGCGCGTGAGATCCCGGTCTTCACCGAGACCGACGTGCTGGTGGTCGGCGGCGGCCCGGCGGGCACCGCGGCGGCGGTGGCCGCGGCCCGGCTCGGCGCCGGGGTGATCCTGGCCGAGCGCTACAACCATTTGGGCGGGCTTGCCACCGGTGGCCTGGTGATCTGGATCGACCGCATGACCGACTGGTCCGGCCACCAGGTGATCCAGGGCATCGGCGGCGAGTTGATGGAGCGTCTGCCGGCGGACGCCATCCTCGGCCCCGACAAGCAGGACTGGGGCTCGCGCGAGCCCGAGCTGGTGGCGCAATGGAAGCCGCGCCACTCCGCCTTCCACGATGTCGTCCAGTACGCGCCGATGATCGATCCGGAGTGGCTGAAGCTCGAATCGCTGAAGGCGGCGCGGGAAGCGGGCGTCGAACTGCTGCTGCACACCTGGATCGCCGCGCCCATCGTCGAGGACGGCCAGGTCCGCGGTGCGATCCTGGAATCCAAGCAGGGCCGCATGGCGGTGCGGGCCAGCGTCGTCGTCGACAGCACCGGCGATGGCGACATGTTCTCGCGCAGCGGCGAGGCGCACGAGGGCGACATCGACGAGGAGAACATCCACCACTGCGCCAACACCGCCTTCCTGTGGGCGGGCTGCGATACCGACCGCTGGTTCCGCTTCCAGCGCGAGGAGCCCGAGGCCTTCCGCGAGATGACCAAGCGCGGGCGCGAGACCCTGCGCAATTTCATCATGCCGATGGCGGGTTGGCGCAACGACGTCGTGGTGTTCATGGGGCCGCGCTTCTCGGGCTACGACGTCACCGACATCGACGATTTGACCGCGGTGGAGCTGCGCTCGCGCGAGGCCATGCTGGAGCTCTGGCGCTTCTACCGCGAGAACGCGCCGGGCTTCGAAGAGGCCTGGGTCATGCTGACCGCACCGCAGCTCGGCGCCCGCCACAGCCGCCGCCTGGTGGGCGCGGCGCGGATGACCGCCGAGGAGTGGCGCGTCGGCCGCGTCTACCGCGACGAGGTCGGCGTCAGCCCCAGCCTGGGGCCGAACTTCCCCGCGGTCTCGGTGCCCTATGGCGCGCTGCTGCCGGCCCGCGTCGACAACCTGCTGGTGGCTGGCCGGCACATCTCAAGCGATGCGCAGACGCATACCTTCATGCGCGAGATCCCGCAGTGCTGGATGACCGGTCACGCCGCGGGCGTGGCTGCCGGGGTGGCGGCGGACCGGGGCACCGTGCCGCGCGACCTGGACCCGGCCGAGCTGCAATCCGCGCTCCGCCGTCAGGGCGCCTACTTGCGCCCCGAGGCGGAGCTGGCCGCGGCGGAGTAGGGGGCCGGACGAATGGCCTACCACGTCTTCGTCACGGTCTCGGGCGAGGGGCGCATCGCCCGCTTCGCGATGGACGAGGAGACCGGGGCGCTGGAGCACCGGGGCGACCAGCCGGCCTCCGGGCGGCCGGCGCCGCTCGCCATCACGCCCGACCGGCGTTTCATGTACGTGGCCCGGCGCGACGATCTCCTGATCACCAGCTACGCCATCGATTGGGAGAACGGGGCACTCGACGAGGTCGCGACCATCCCGGTCGAGACCGACCCCTGCCACATGGCGACCGACCGCACCGGCCGCTGGCTCCTGTCCGCCTATTACATGGGCGAGCGGGCGGCCGTGCACCGCATCGGCGAGGACGGGAAGGCGCTCTATCCGCCGGTGGAGTGGCGCCGCACCGGGCGCGGCGCGCACTGCTTCCAGACCGACCCCTCGAACCGCTTCGCCTTCGTGCCGCATATCGAGGGCTCGGGCGCGCTGAACGCCATCCTGCAGTTCCGCTTCGATGCCGGGAACGGGCGCCTGGCCGAGAACGAGCCGGCGCAAGTCGCCCCCGCCGGCCTGGACGGGCCGCGCCACTTCTGCTTCCACCCGCACCTGGATGCGGTCTACGTCTCCAACGAGCA
>JAKSBN010000257.1 GCA_022361175.1 Pseudomonadota bacterium
CGGGATGTCATCCGTCACCTGGACCGGCCGGCCCTGGGCGCCGGCGGTCTCGATGACCGTGATCGTGTACTGGAGCACGTCGCCCGGGTCCGCGTCGCCGGCGTTGGGGTCCACGACCGTCTTGGTGGAGGTGGACAGGTCGGGCGGAATCACGGTGGTCGGGTCGGTGTCGGTGTTGTTGCCCGGCACGTTGTCGAACAAGGTTCCGGCCACGGTCACCGAGTTCGTGGCGCTGGGAACCGCGGCGGCGCCGGGCAGGACCGTGACCGACAGGTCCGGAAGGCTGGCCCCGTTGGCCAGGGGACCGGCGTGCGTGCAGACGGCGTCCGATCCCGACGGCACGCAGGTCCAGCCGGTTCCCGAGCCCGAGACGAACGCGAGCCCGGCGGGCAGCGTGTCGGTGACGGTGATCGGTCCGGGCTCGGTGTTGGGGCCGTTGTTGCTGACCTGGATCGTGTAAGTGCCCTGGACGTCGTGCGCGAAGTCTCCGGTGTGGCTCTTGGTGACCGCCAGGTCCGCGACGGCCGTATTGGTGACGCTGAAGATCTCGGCCGAGAGCAGCACCAGGTCGGCGCCGCTGCTGTACTCGGAGACGCCCTGGGTCATGCCCGGGAAGAGCTGCCCGCTGACGTCGTAGACGTCGTAATCGACGCCGAACGTGGTCGTGCTCGGGATGACGTTGACGGTCGAGTTGAACTGGTTGTTCGCCGGATTGAGGGGGTCGGTTCGGACCGAGCCCTCGAACCGAAGCTGCTCGGCGAAGCCGTTCAGATTCGCCGAGTTCTCGACGTCGCCTTCCCAGGTCAGGTGCCCGAGCTTGCCGTCGAAGGGCGCGGGCGGAACCACGAAGTTGTCCGGGATGAGAGTGATGGAGCTGCCGCGGAAGAATTCCAGGCCGTCGAAGACGTTGATCACCCGCAGCGGCTCCGCGGCGTCCTCGTAGATCACGATGAGGCTCCAGCCGGAGAGCACGGCCTGGACGCCGCAGTGGGGTGCGCCGGAGTTCACGCTCAAGTTCGAGAGCGTGTAGGTGCCGTTGCGTCCCGCTTCCACCAACGCCGTGACGTCCGCAAAGCCGCTGAAGAAGTCGTAGTCGGTGCCGCCGAGGCTGAACGTCTCGGTGAAGGTGCGCGTGGCTGCGACGCCCGAGGTCTGCACCGGTGTCTGCAGGGTCACCAGCGAGTCGATGGCCGTGCCGGAGCCGGCCCAGTACAGAAGCGCGGCGCGCACCGTTCCACTCGCCGGAATGCCCGCGAGCGGGGCGGACGAGGTCGGGTTGAGCGCGCAGGCGTTGCCCGTGTTGGGCTGTGAGCGGAACGTCCCCGCGGTTCCCGTGAAGTCGAGATCACCCGCGTAGCTCTGGTAGAGCGTGACCGGCACGCCCGCGCTCGCGGAGCCCGCCAGAAACCAAGTGAGCACGAACACACCGAGCCACGCGGCGCACGCGCGCTGCGTCTGGCGAGACGATCGGGCCTTGGCTCGGGTTGAGGTGGGGGATTCCAACGGGGGGCGTCCTGTGGTCTGGCGGGCTGATCCTCCGCGGTTGCCCGGGTTCAATTACTCAGGGTTTTATCGGTGCCTTTCCCCCACTACTGAACCCAGAGAGCCTCCTCTGTTGACCCCCCTCGAGGCCGGATCCACGACCCCTTTCCGGATGGAGTGCGGGCGCTTACGGCGACGGACGCCGCCGTTTCGCCGGTTCAGAAAATCCCTTAGTCGGGGGAGGCAGCAGGGGGGCAGCCCGCGCGCACCCGCGGCGCAGAAGCCGTCGGATCCGCCTTTTGGCGTGGCGGAAGATTCCGCTCGCATGCGACCCGGCGGATCCGACGAGAGCGGAGGGCTCCGCGTCGGCCGGACGTCTGGCCGCATCGCCGTCCGACCTCAGTCGAACTTCCGTTGCGCGTCCGTTCGGGCGCAGTGGAGTCGCAATCCGCGACCGCGAAATGTGTCACTTTCGGGTGTCGGTTGCAGTCGCAGCGGACGTTCGACGAGCCTTCGCCCCCGCCGAACGAGGAGAAGGGCGCGTACAAGCTGCGCGTTCGTTGCACGCGAGATGCGTGTTGCCGAAGTGTTTGGACGCAGAGGCGACAGAAACTTCAAGTTCGGGACGTCGCACTCAGTCGGTGCGCACGAGCTTCCGATACAGCCCGCCGTGGGGGCCGGCGCGGAACGGGGGGCCGCCTCACGCTGTCTCGTCCCCGGCCTGGAACGAAGATGCCCGACAAGCGTTACAACGTCGTCTTCCGCGGTGAAGTGCTCGATTCGTTCACGGTCGAGCAGGTCAAGAAGAACGTCGCCCAGCGTTTCAAGCGCGATACCGCAGCGGTCGAGCGTCTGTTCTCCGGCGGCGCCTTCGCATTGGCGCGTGCCCTGCCGGCGGAGGACGCCGACCGGTTGTCCCGGACGCTGCAGAACCTGGGCGCGCTCGTCTATATCGAGGAAGTGCCGGAGCCGGTGCGAGAGGACCCGCTCGCGGCGACGACCCAGCCGCTGCCGGCAGATGCGCGGCCGGCCGCCGCCGACGCCAGCCCGACGACGGTGATGCCGGCGGCCGACGAAG
>JAKSBN010000137.1 GCA_022361175.1 Pseudomonadota bacterium
ATGCGCGCAAGGTCGGGCGGCCCCTGGAAGAAGCGGTCTTCGCCGATCCGAACTGCACCACGGTCTTCGAAGAGAAGCTCCCGGCGTGGGGCGTCGACGTGCAGATGGGCCCGCGGCTGGACGGCATCGCCGACCACATGCGCGATGCCCCCGCCGAGTCGGCATTTCGGCCGGCGGAGCTGCCGGCGGTGGACGTGGCCCAGACGCTGCGGGACACCGGGGCCCAGGTGCTGATCGCGTATCTGCCCGTCGGCTCCGAAGCGGCCGTTCGGGCCTACGCGGAGGCGGCCCTGGAAGCCGGCGTCGCTTTCGTGAACTGCATTCCGGTCTTCATCGCGTCGGACCCCACCTGGGCGCAGCGCTTCGCCGACCGCAAGCTGCCCGTGGTGGGGGACGACATCAAGAGCCAGGTGGGGGCCACCATCGTCCACCGCGCCCTGGCCCGCCTGTTGGGCGATCGGGGAGCCCGCCTCAAGCGGACGTATCAGCTCAACACGGGCGGCAACACCGACTTCCTCAACATGCTCGAGCGCTCGCGGCTGCAGTCCAAGCGGGTCTCCAAGACCGAATCCGTGCAGTCGCAGCTGGACGACCGGCTCCCGGACGCGGACATCCACATCGGTCCGTCGGACTACGTTGCGTGGCAGCGCGACAACAAGGTCTGCTTCGTCCGGATGGAGTGGAAGGGCTTCGGCGACACGCCCATGAACCTCGAGTTGCGGCTCTCGGTGGAGGACTCCCCGAACAGCGCCGGGGTGGCCATCGACGCCATCCGCTGCGCCCAGGTGGCCCTGGACCGCGGGCTCGGAGGCCCGCTGCACGCGGTGTCGGCCTTCACCATGAAGCACCCGCCGGAGCAGATGCGCGATTCGGAGGCGCTCCAGGCCCTCGAGGGCTTCATCGCCGAGGTCGAGGAGTCGGGCGAGGAGTGATCGACGCGCCCTAGCGCCCCAGCGCGGTCCGCTCGATCCAGTCCTCGAAGGCGTCGATGCTCTTGCCGAGCTCCCCGACCCGCCCGTGGCTGCCGGCCTTCTCGATCTGGCGCCCGCGCTCGGTCAGCTCTCGATGCCGCAGCGACCGGCCGGCTTCCCGCAGGTAGCGCCCGAGCGTCTTCACCCGCTCCCAGTCGGACTCGGCCTGCGCAGCGCGGAGCTGCTCCAGATCAAAGCGCCGGGCCGAGATCACGCCGGGCCCCAGCTCCGGGTCGGGCTCCTCCACGGGGTCCATCTGGAACGTGAAGGAGAGCTGCCAGCCGCCGCCGGGCTCGGCATCGATCCAGACCCGCCCGCGCAGCTCGGCCGCCAGCAGCCGGGCCCCCTCCAGGAGCGGGTCGTCCTGGTCGTCATCCGCCGGGATCGGGCCCCGGGCTCGGACCTGGCCTTCGCTGATCGTCACCAGCACGGCCCCCAGCCGCTGGGACATGGGATCCGGCTCGACGGAGATCGAGACCGGTTGGGCACCCCCCAGAAGGCTCACGCCGGCCTCTAGCAGGGCCCGCAGGACCGACCAGTCGCCCACCATCCAGGCCGGCAGATCGGGGTGGAGCCAGAGGGAGGCCGACTTCCGACCCAGGTCTCCCTCGAACCACTGGCTCAGCGCCCGAACGAAATCGAAGCTCTGGCTCATGGCTCGACACATCGACCGTTTTGGGGCGCACTCAAGCTGAACTTTTCCGTCGGCGTCGGAGGGACTTGGCGGGGCATTAGAACGTGTTCTAGGATGGCCTCGCCCGCCCCGACCGGGCCCAGCCCCAGGAGGATCGACGTGCCCGAGGCGCCCCAAGAGCGACTGAGTGCCCCCCACGTGATGGAGTACGCCTACAAGCGGTCCCTCGGGCCCGTGCTGTCCCGGTTCTTCACGGGCCTGCGCGACCGCCGGATCGAGGGCGTCCGCACGGCCAGCGGCCGCGTGCTGGTGCCGCCGGCGGAGTACGACCCGGAGACCGGCGAAGCCACCACGGATTTCGTGCCGGTGGCCGACACCGGGGTGGTGGAGAGCTGGGTCTGGGTGGAGAGCCCGCGGCCGAGCCATCCGCTCGACCGCCCCTTCGCCTTCGCCCTGATTCGGCTGGAGGGCGCCGACACCGCCCTGCTGCACGCGGTGGACGCCGGCGACAAGCGCCAGCTGCGGACCGGCCTGCCCGTCCGCGCCCGCTGGGCCGACGAGCCCCAGGGCGGCATCCGCGACATCGCCTGCTTCGAGCCGGCGGAGGAAAGCGCATGAGCGACGAACAAGGCCCGATCACCGGCATCGTGACGCCCACCCGCGTCGAATACACCTTCACGCCCGGCTCGGCCTCCCAGAGGTTCCTGCGCGCCATCGCGCAGAAGCGCCTGGTGGGCCAGCAGTGCCCCTCGTGCAGCAAGGTGTACGTGCCGCCCCGCGGCGCCTGCCCGCGCTGCGGCGTCCCCACCAAGAAGGAGGTGGAGGTCTCCGACAAGGGGACCGTCGTCACCTTCTCCGTGGTGCGGGTGCCCTCCCAGAACATCCAGCTCGAGCTGCCCTACGTGGCGGCGCACATCGTGTTGGACGGCGCCGACATCGCGTTTCAGGCCCTGATCCAGGGCTGCCCGGCCGACGAGGTGCGGATGGGCATGCGGGTCCAGGCCGTCTGGGTGCCGGACGACGAACTCGGCCCCACGTTCGAGAACATCCGGTGGTTCGAGCCCATCGACGAGCCGGACGTTCCCTACGAGCAGTGGAAGGAGCACGCCTGATGCGCAACGTGGCCATCCTCTCCTACGCCCAGACGCCCTTCGTGCGCAGCGAGCAGGGGCGCAACGAAGTCGAGATGCTGATGCCCGTGGTGGCGGAAGCCCGGGAGCAGTCCGGGCTGGGCAAGGACGACATCGACTTCACCGTCTCGGGCAGCACCGACTATCTGGCCGGCCAGGCCTTCTCCTTCGTGATGGCGGTGGACGCCCTGGGCGCTTGGCCGCCGATCCGCGAGTCCCACGTCGAGATGGACGGTGCCTGGGCCCTCTACGAGGCGTGGGTGAAGATCCAGACCGGCGAGATCGACTCCGCCCTGATCTTCAGCTTCGGCCGCTCGTCCATGGGCGATCCCGCCCTGACGATGGCCATGCAGCTGGATCCGTACACCCTGGCCCCGCTCGGCGTCGACGCCATCAGCCTGGCGGCCCTGCAGGCGCGGGCCCTCCTGGACAGCGGCCGCTACACCTCGGCAGACCTGGCCGAGGTGGCGGTGCGCAGCCGCCGCGACGCCAAAGACAACCCCAACGTCCACCTCTCGGGCGACTTCGACGTGGAGTCGATCCTGGCGGAGGACTACCTGGTCTCGCCGCTCCACAAGTCGGACTGCCCGCCCATCAGCGACGGCGTGGCGGCCATGGTGATCGCGGCCGAGGACGTGGCGCGGCGGGTGAGCAGCCGCCCCGTCTGGATCCGCGGCATCCAGCACCGGCTGGAGGTGCACCAGCCCGGGCAGCGCGACCTCACGCGTTCGCCGTCCACCGCGGCCTGCGCCGAGAAGCTCGGAGTGGCCGACCTGGACATCGATTTGGCCGAGCTGAGCGCGCCCTTCACGCACCAGGAGCTGATCCTGCGCGACGCCCTCGGCCTCGACGACAGCGTGCGCATCAATCCGTCGGGCGGAGCCCTGGCCGCCAACCCGATCATGGTGACCGGACTCGCCCGCTTCGGCGAAGCCAGCCGCCAGATCGCGGCCGGCAAGGCGCAGCGGGCCCTGGCCCACGCCACGTCGGGACACTGCCTGCAGCAAAACCTCGTTGCGATCTTGGAGGGCGACTGATGGCCCAGCATGCCGCCGTGATCGGAGTTGGACAGACGAAGTACGACGCCGCCCGCAAGGACGTGTCCCAGGTGGGACTCCTCCGCGAGGCGGCCCAGCGCGCGCTGGAAGACGCCGACCTCACCTGGAAGGACATCGACGCCGTCGTGATCGGCAAGGCCCCCGACATGTTCGAGGGCGTCATGATGCCGGAGCTCTTCCTGAGCGAAGCGCTCGGCGGCGCCGGCAAGCCCATGCTGCGAGTCCACACGGCCGGCAGCGTCGGCGGCTCGACGTGCAACGTGGCGGCCAGCCTGGTGCAGGCCGGCATTCACGAGCGCGTGCTGACGGTGACCTACGAGAAGCAGTCCGAGAGCAACGCCATGTGGGCCCTCTCCATCAAGATCCCCTTCCAGCAGGGCGTGGTCGCCGGAGCCGGCGGCTACTTCGCGCCGCTGATCCGCGGTTACATGCGGCGCTCCGGCGCGCCCGAGGACACGGGAATCCGCGTGGCGTTGAAGGACCGGCAGAACGCGCTCAAGAACCCCTACGCGCACCTCAAGTTCGAGGACATCTCCTTCGACCAGATCGCCGCCTCGCCCATGCTGTGGGACCCGATCCGGTTCCTCGAGACCTGCCCTTCCTCGGACGGCGCCTGTGCCCTGG
>JAKSBN010000262.1 GCA_022361175.1 Pseudomonadota bacterium
CGTCTTCGAGCCGATCTCTGCGTTGCGAAATCTCGACGTAGCGACCGCTATGTCTGCGATTTCGCGCCTTGATCTCGGCCCGAATCCACGCCTCTGGCTCGGTCGAGGTTTATGAGATGGCCTCTAGCGGGGCTTCTCGTCGCTCCAGGAGAGCTCGAACGCGGCGCGGTCGGCTTCCTGGGTGGCGAGTCGCGCTTTGCTGTCCGGGATGCAGGCCATGTCGAAGAAGCCCAGCACGGCGGCGGCCACGCCGCGCAGGTAGTTGCGGCTGCCCGCGATCTCCGGGGTCAGGTCGACCAGCTCGAGCGTCGCGCGGCCGGCTTCGCCGGAGACGAGCTTCATCTGGCCGCAGTCCCGGTACAGCAGGCTCCAGACTTTGGACGACCACTTGAGCATGCGCTCGGGCGAGCGGCCGAAGATGGCGAAAGCGCCCTCGAGCATGGGCTTCAGCAGCGGGCGATCGAACGAGGCCGCCAGGTTCTCGCGCAGGACGCGCTCCGCCCGTTCGCGGCCCGCGACGGCGAAGAAAGCCTCGGTGAGTTCCACGTCGAGCGCCACGGGGAGCCACGCCACCTGCGAGGTCGTCTCCACCCGCTCGAGCGTCTCCGGCTTCAAGCGCTGCCGGACCTGCGCGCCCAGATCGCCTTCCAGGGTGTCGAACGCCTCGAGGCTTCCCTGGACGATGCTGGCGAGGATGCGGGGTTCACCGGCCATGTCGTCGTGGTTCGGCCTGACGCCGGAACCACTTGAAGGGCCGAAACGAGAACCGGGGGGCGCGGTTGACCGCGCCCCCCGGACTTCCACTGCGGCTGAAACTACTTCGAGGGCGGGCCCGTGGGCACGTCCTTGAAGGCAACGCCCTTGTCCATGCGGACCTCGGGCGGCAGCCCGAGAACGCGCTCGGAGATGATGTTGCGAAGCACCTCGTCGGTGCCGCCGGCGATGCGCAGGCCCGGAATCCCGAGATAGGCGTCCGGGAACACGTGGTTGGCCGGCGCCAGGTCGTCCTCCATGAGCGATCCGCTCATGCCCGCGAGCTCCATGCCGTAGGCGGCCATCTCCTGGGTCAGCCACCCTCCTACGAGCTTGCCGAGGCTGGCCTCGGGGCCGGGCGTCTTGCCCTGGGAGAGCGCCGACAGGGTGCGGTTGCTGGTGTTCTGCAGACCGCGACCGCGCACGTAGAAGTCGGCCAGGCGCTGGCGCACGGCCGAGTCCTCGATGGCCGGGCGTCCGTTCACCTCGGTGGTGCGGGCCAGGCCGAAGAGGTCGCCGATGATGCCGGTGCCGCCGCCGCCGCCGATGGACGCCCGCTCGTTCATGAGCGTCGTGATGGCCACGCGCCAGCCGTCGCCCACTTCGCCCAGCCGGTTGGCATCGGGGATTCGCACGTCGGTGAAGAACACCTCGTTGAAACCCCGGCCGCCGTTGATCTGGGTGATGGGCCGCACCTCGATGCCCGGCGAGTGCATGTCGACCACGAAGTACGTGAGCCCGGCGTGCTTGGAGGCGGTGGGGTCGTGGCGAGTGACCAGGATGCCCCAGTCGCTGAACTGCGCGCCGGTGGTCCAGATCTTCTGGCCGTTCACGACCCAATCGTCGCCGTCGCGGACGGCGCTGGTGCGCAGGCCGGCCAGGTCGGAGCCGGCGCTCGGCTCGCTGAAGAGCTGGCACCACACCTGCTGGCCCGTGATCATGTCCGGGATCCACTGCTTCTTCTGCGCGTCGGTCCCGTGGGTCAGGATCGTCGGCCCGCACATCCCGAGGCCGATGCTGAAGATGTTGGGAGGCGTCTGGTACTTGGACTCCTCCTGGTTCCAGATCACCTGCTGGATGGGCGTGGCGCCGCGGCCGCCGTACTCGACGGGCCAGCGCAGGCAGGCCCAGCCGGCGTCGGCCTTCTTCTTCTGCCAGGCCTTGGAGGCGGCGAGACCATCGTCGGTGACGCGCTCGCCGAGCATGTCACCGGAGCGGGCCTTGGGGTCCTTCTTGGTGGCGTTGGCGTCGAGCCAGGCTCGCACCTCGGCGCGGAATTGGGCTTCTTCGGGGGTATCGTTGAAATCCATGTCGGGGCTCCTCGCGGTCTAGGCCGCGCGCTGGGCTTCGAGGCGGTCGATCAGCAGGTCGCGCCAGTGGCTCGGGCTTCCGAGCACCAGCGACGAGAGCTTGGCCCGCCGGTAGAAGAGATGGCAGTCGTACTCCCAGGTGAAGCCGACGCCGCCGTGGAGCTGGATCATCTCGATGCCGATGGCGTCGTAGGCCGTGCTGGCCGACACGCGCGACAGGCACGCGGCCACCGGCAGCTCCTCGGCGTCCGTCGAGAGGGCCCAGGCGCCGTAGTAGCTGTTGGACCGGGCCAGCTCGATGTCGCACCAGCGATCGGCCAGCCGGTGCTTGACCGCCTGGAACGACGCGATCGGGCGCCCGAAGGCGTAGCGGCCCATCGTGAACTCGCGGGTGAGCTCGAAGGCCCGGGTGGCACCGCCCAGCTGCTCGAAGGCCAGCAGGACCGCCGCGCGGTCGAGCAGGCGCGCGATCAGAGCCTCGCCCGCGGCGTCGCCCAAGAGCTCACCGGGCGCCCCGTCGAACTCGATCTGGGCGACGGATCGGCTCGGGTCGATGGACTTGACGCTCTTGCGGGTGACGCCGTTGCCGTTCAGGTCCACGAGAACCAGGCAGGGGCCGCTGTCGCCCTGGGCCACCACCAGCGCGGTGTCCGCGACGTCGCCGTCCAGGACCGGAAGCTTGGTGCCCTTCACCACGCCACCCGAGAAGGTGGTGGTGAGGCCCGCCAGGCCGTTCTGGCCCGTCCGCTCGGCCAGGGCGAAGCAGCCGATCGCCTCGCCCGCCGCCAGCTTGGGCAGCAGCCGGTTCTTCTGGGCGTCGCTGCCGGCGAGTAGCAGCGCCTCGGTCAGCAGGTAGACGCTGGATGCGAAGGGGATGGGGGCGAGCGAGCGCCCGACCTCTTCGGCGATCACGCACAGCTCCAGGTGGCCGAAGCCGGCGCCGCCGTAGGACTCGGGAATGGTGGCCCCGAGCCAACCCAGCTCGGCGGCGCCCTTCCAGAGATCCTCTGCGTAGGGCTTGGAAGACTCCAGAACCTCGCGGGCCACCGAGAGAGGCGCGTTGGCCTCCAGGTAGTCGCGGGCCGTCTGCTGGAGGAGCTTCTGGTCCTCGGAAAAGTCGAAATTCATGTTGGGGGCTCTCCGATCGGTGTTCGGGAAGACCCCATTGAATCGCCTAGATTGACGCCTCAGTCAATATTTCCCCTTGGGGATCAGCTTCAGGCGCTCTACTTGATGGCCACCATGTAGGAGATCCAGGCCGGGTCGTCGGGGGCGGTGCTCACCTTGCGGTAGATGCCGTTGCCCTCGCCCGTCTTCTGCTCGGTGCCCTCCCAGTAGACCTGAGAGGCGGAGAAGCCCGCCTCGGCCAGGAGCTCCCGCAGTTCCGGCAGCGTCCACAGGCGCCAGTCGTAGCTGAAGGCGCGGCGCAGCTCGCTGCCGTCCGGAAACTCGAAGTGGATGTGGTTGATGGCGTGGTGGTGGATCGGGTCGAAGGAGTGCTGATCCCACACGTAGTCGAAGCCGTCGTGCTCCCGGGTTTCCGACATCGTGCGCTGCGCGTCGGCGCCGCCGTAGATGTCGAGCATCAGGAGTCCCTCGTCGGCCAGGGTCGAGCGCGCCTTCTCGAAGTAGGCGCGCAGCCCGTCGCGGTCCTGGAAGACGAAGTAGGAGAAGTTGAAGGCGACGGTCACGTCCACCGGCTCGTGACTGGCCTCCAGCACGTTGCCCTCGATCAGCGTCACGCGTTTGCGAGTCGTCTCGTCCAGCGCGGCCAGGTGGTGCTTGCGGCCGTAGGCGAGCGGATCGGGATCCAGGTCGATGCCCCAGGCGAGGTTCTCGCGGTGATCCGCCGCCCAGGCACACGCGAACGAGGCGGTCCCGCAGAAGTCCTCCCGCACGCGCGTCGGCCGCCGCCCGAAGTACTTCTTGAACGTGCGCCGGACCATGCCCACGTCGAACTCGACGTCCTGGACCGACTGTTCGTAGAGGTCGTGCCGGTCGGCCCGCTGCGCCAGCGTCTTGCCGCCCGACTTCCGCTTGCGCTTCCCCTGCTTCTTCTCTCGCTTCCGCTTCGCGCTCATGTCCCTCTCCGATGCCGACGGCGGCTTGCTTGCGGGTGGTGGAGCCGGGGGCTCCGGGGGGGACGCAAGCGTACCCCGGGCCCCCGGCGCGGCAAGCCGCCCGCTGTGGATCGCAGGGGACTACGGGTTCTCGATCTGCACCTGCACCTGGACCACGACGGGCGTCTGAGGTGGCAGGCCGGCCACGAACTCGTCCGGCAACACCGCGCGCACGCGCGTGGGGCCGCCGTCCGTCGACGGAACGAGCTCGCCGCGAACCTCGAGCGGGACCGAGGAGACCTCGACCTGCAGGCGCGCCGCGGGAACCGGCTCGAGCGCCTGTACCCACAACAGCAGCGACAGCAGCAGCAGACAGACGGCCCCCATGGCGGCCCCCGTCCACGCGATCCACTCCGGCCAACTTCCCTGATAGCGATGCTGCGGTTCCACGGCTTCCTCCAACTCGGGCCCTCGGGGCCCACTCTCGCCCTCCCGCCGTGGGCCGAGTGGAGGCGTCTCAGAAAGCGAGAGCCCCTCCGGCCGGTGGGCGGGAGGGGCTCTCGCTTCGCGAATGACGGGGGGGCTCAACCCCCTCCTGCGAGAATCTCTCCCGACTGCGGGTGCGACACGCCGGCGCACGCCTGACGGTCGCGCGTGGCGACCTGCAGGTCGGCCGAAGTCCACCCGACTTCGACGGTGTTTGTGTGACGAACCAGAGTCACGAAAAGATTCTCCCGCGAAATTCGATGGCCCGGAATCTATCCGGCGCAGCGGCAGAAGTCAAAGCCCGGACGCGACGTTTTCGCGACGGCGTCCGGGCTCAGGCCGCCGGCTACAGGAACCGCTTGGCCAGCCGCGTCACGAAGTCCGAGTAAGGCGGGTACATCAGCTTGGGATCGCTGCGGGTGGGCTTGGTCAGGACGGACTTGCGGTGGCTGAAGGTCTCGAAGCTGGCGTGCCCGTGGTAGGCGCCCATGCCGCTCTCGCCGACGCCGCCGAACGGCAGGTGGGGGTTCCCGATGTGCCAGATGGTGCCGTTGACGCAGACGCCGCCCGAGCTGGTGTCGGCGATCACGCGCTGCTCGACGCGCGAATCCTCGGAGAAGACGTACAGCGCCAGCGGCTTCTCACGCTGGTTCACGAACTCGAGGGCCTCGTCCAGGTTGTCCACGGCCAGGACCGGCAGGATGGGACCGAAGATTTCGTCCTGCATCACGGCCGCGTCGGGCGCCGGGTTGGTGATCACCGTGGGCGCGAGATAGCGCTCTCCCTCGTCCGCATCGCCTCCGATGGCCACTTCGGCGTCCTTCAGCAGCCCGGCCAGCCGGCGGTGGTGCTGGGCGTTGATGACGCGGGCGTAGTCGGAGCTCTGTTTGGGGTCGTCGCCGTAGAACTCGCGGATCGTTCCGCGCAGCTTGTCGACGAGTTCGTCGTGGCGCTCGCGCTGGACCAGCACGTAGTCGGGGGCGATGCACGTCTGACCGGCGTTCAGCCATTTGCCCCAGGCGATGCGGCGGGCGGCCACCTGGAGGTTGGCCGTGCCGTCCACCAGGCACGGGCTCTTGCCGCCGAGCTCCAGGGTGACCGGAGTCAGGTGCTTGGCGGCCGCCGCCATCACGATTCGGCCCACCCGACCGTTGCCGGTGTAGAAGATGTGGTCGAAGCGCTCGGCCAGGAGCGCCGTGGTCTCGGGAACGCCGCCCTCCACCACCTGGAAGCAGTCGGTGTCCAGATATTCGGGCACCAGCCGCGCCAACAGCCCCGAGGTGTGTGCCGCCACCTCGGAGGGCTTCAGCACCGCGCAGTTCCCCGCGGCGATCGCGCCCACCAGCGGCGACAGCAGCAGCTGCACGGGGTAGTTCCAGGGCGCGATGACGAGGGTCACTCCCAGCGGCTCGCGCACGATCCGGCTGCGCCCGGGGCGGGCATTGAGCGGCGTCGGCACCTTCTCGGGCCGGGTCCAGCGCACCAGGCGCTTGCGGGCCTCGGCGGCTTCCTTGGCCACCAGGCCGATGTCCGCGGCCCAGGCCTCGAGCGTCGGCTTGCCCAGGTCCTGCGCCAGGGCCTCCAGCAGCGCGTCGCCGTTGTCGCGCACCAGCGCCTCCAGGCGGCGCAGCTGGGCGCGGCGCCAGTCGAGCTGCCGAGTGCGCCCCGACCGGAAGGTCTGCCGGAGCCGTTCCACGTGGCCGGCGATGGAGTCGATGTCGCACTCGGGGGTCGGGAGCGATTGCACGGACGCGCTCATGGGGGCACCTCGTCTGGGTGTTGGGGGGGACATCATATCGCCCGGCGGGGGCGCCTCCCAGCCACTTCTTCGCCGCTATTCGCCGGTTCGGTGCGTGGGGCCGCCGGGCAGCTCGCTGACGGCCACGCGGCCGCCGAAGCAGACGTCCACGTCGCAGCCGGGCAGTCGCGGCCGCAGGTGAAAATCGGCCTCCCAGGACCAGCTCTGTCCCCGGCGCTCGTAGCGCGTCGCGTGCGGGCTCGGGTCGGGGGGGCAGTGCACGACGTCGGCCGCGACGGCGTCGTCGTGAGGATGCGGCAAGTTGACGTTCCAGAAGTGGTTGGCCGCGACCCCGCGGCGCAGCAGGGGCTCGAGCACGCGCTGCGAGCGCTCCGTGCAGCGCGCCCAATCCAGGTCGCGGTAGCGACCGACGTATTGGGAGATGGCCAGGGCGGGCACGCCGCGCTGGGCCGCTTCTCGGGCGGCCGCCACCGTGCCGGAGACGAACGTGTCGACGCCGAGGTTCGCGCCGCGGTTGACGCCCGCCACCACCCAGTCGACCTCGCCCGCGAGGACCGTGAGGGCCAGGCGCGCGCAGTCCGCCGGTGTGCCGTCCACCGAGAAGCGGTTGGGGGCGAGTTCCCGAACGCCGACGTGGGACTCCGTCGTCAAGGTGTGACCGACCCCGCTCATGGGCTCTCGTGGCGCCACGACGGTGCACGTGCCGAGCTCGGCGCACGCGGCTTCGAGCGCGGCGAGGCCCGGCGCATCGATGCCGTCGTCGTTCGTGAGGAGCAGTCGCAAAGCGGGATTCCCTTTTCCATTGCGCGTGTTCTCGATCGCGCGGTACGCGTTGCGCAAACGCTGCCACTGCGTTGCCGCCCGACTGCGCGAGGGTTGCGTGCGAGCCGAAATCCTAACCGACGCCGTCGTGATTTCCCTTCGGTTGCGTCGCGCAGTGGCCGATAAGTGCAGCGACTTCCGACTGCGGCACCCGCCGCTCCCACATTGCGCACCGTGCCGCCATGGAGGCGATTCTGAAGCTGTCCGCACCGCAGCTCGCGGTTCTCTGCGAGTCCATCGATACCGGCGTGCGGAGCGCCCTGGAGCGCCTGGACGCCTCGGGAGAGATGGCCTGTGTGACGGCCATCAAGGCCGTCTGCTGCCCCCTCTCCGCCTTTCCCGGCGAAGGCCTGTGCGACGACGAGGGCGACGCCATGGCCGGCGTGGCCGCGAGCTTCTACGGCCCGCTCGCCGGCACCACGCTGCTGACGATGGCCCCCGAACACGCGCTCGCCTGGATTCGGTCGACGCCGGGCGGCGACGATCCGCTGCGCACCTACGTGTCGCTGGGCCGGACGGTGCTGCGCGGCGGCGTTCACGGCCTGATGCATGCGCTTCAAACCGAAGACCAGGGGGAGCTCGGAGCGCCGAGCCTGGTCGAGGACTCGGTGGCCGGTGCCCTGCTGGCCACGCACGCGCCGTCCGATACGGCGCTCCTGTCCCTCGCCCTGTGCGTCCGCATGGGCGATCAGAGCTGGCCGGCCTACCTCTACACGCTGCTCGATCCCAAGGCGTTCTCTTCCCTGCTGGCCGGGCTGCGCCCCTTCGCCTCCTGAGCAGAGGCCCCTCGCTCCGAGCGGAGCGGGGCTAGACTGCGTCCATGTCGATTCTCCTGATTCGCCACGGCGAGACGGCGCTGAATGCCGCCCGGGTCGTCCAGCCGCCCGAGACCCCCTTGAGCGAGCGCGGCCTCGCGCAGGCCCGCCGCCTCGCCGAGCGGCTGCAGGGCGCCGGCATCACCCGCATCGTGTCGAGCGATCTGGCGCGGGCCGCCATGACCGCCGCGTGCGTCGCGGAGGCGACGCGGGTACCCATCGAGCACACCTCGCTCCTCCAGGAGCGCAACTTCGGCGACGTACGCGGCACGCCCTACGCGGATCTGGAAGTCGATCTCTTCGGTCCCGACTACGCGCCCCCGGGCGGAGAGGACTGGGACGCCTTCCACGCGCGGGTCGAGGAAGCCTGGCGCTGGATGCGGGAACGCGCGAGCGCCGACGAGGGCCCGCTCGCGGTCGTCACCCACGGCCTCGTGTGCCATTCGATCGTGGCGCGGCTGGTGGACGGGCGCGACGATTCCGGCGACGTGCTGCGCTTCGACAACACCTCGCTCACCACGCTCGAGCGAGCCGGCTCGCAGTGGCGGGCCGTGCGGGTCAACTGCACCGTTCACTTGGACGCGGCCGTTGCGGCCGACCGCGAGGCGCCGAGCGGGATCTAGGAGGGCTTCGGGGCCGGTCCCCCGTTCGCTCCGTCGTCCGCGGCCGAGCCGGCCGTCAGAAAGGCCTCGAGCGAGCGCCGCACCTGCACGGCCCGGTCGCCACGCCAGCCCTGGGTCGCCGCGAGCAGCAGGTAGGCCTGCTCCCGCAGCACGCCCGGCTCGCGGGAGCGAATCGCCTCCAGCGCCTGCTCGGCGAGCGTCTGCACCCGACCCGACGGGCACTGGTCGCGAATGGCCACGAAGGCCTCCACCACGCCGAGCTGACGCTCTTCCCCTGCGCTCATGCCCGCAGGCTATCCCACCGGTTCCGGCAGGACATACACGCGGGCCGCGCTCCCCATCACGACCACCTCGCCCTCCTGTGCGGCGCCGAGCTTCTCTGCGACCCGGATCGATGCGGTGTTGTCGGGCCGGATCAAGCTGATGACGCGCCCGAAGCCGAACGTCTCGCGGCCGTAGGCCAGGGCTGCCCGAGCGCCCTCGGTGGCGAGGCCACGGCCCCAGCGGGCGCGGTCGATCAGCCAGCCCAGCTCGAGGCCGGCCCAGCCGTGGGGGTTGTAGAACCCGATGCGCCCCACGAAGGCGCCGGAGGCCTTTTCCTCGACGGCCCAGATCCCGTAGCCCCGCAGCGTCCAATGCCCGAGAAACAGCGCGACCTGACGCCAGGCCGCGTCGAAGTCGAGCGTCGAGCCGTTGCCGATCCCGCGCATGGTCTCGGGGTCGGCGCAGATGCGGGCGTAGGCGGCCACGTCTTCCTCCCGAAAGGGGCGCAGTCGCAGTCGTTCGGTTTCGAGGCTGTGCACGCGCGCGCCCTCCCCGTGACCTCGGCGGGAAACCGCGGCGGGAAACGTGAGATACTCCCGTGGCGCCGCGGGATGGCGAGGGAGGGACCTCATGTTCGGTGGACACCCCCGACTTGGCAAGCGGTCGCCGCTGGCGTTCGCCCTGGTGATCGGACTGGCCTGGGGCGCGGCCGCTTCGGCCCAGGAGGACGGCGAGCTCGAGAGCGTGGACGTGGCGCCGGGCGTTGCCATGTGGACCGGCCGTGGCGGCAACATCGGCGTCTCCTTCGGCCCCGACGGTGTCCTCCTGATCGACGACAAGTATCCCGAGCACGTTCCGGCGGTGCGGGCGGCCGTCGAGCGGCTCGGCGTGGGGCCCGTGCGCATCGTGCTGAACACCCACTGGCACGGCGACCACACCGGCGGCAACGCCGCGCTGGCGGGAGCCGGCGCCGTCATCGTGGCGCACCACAACGTGTACGCCCGGCTCTCCACGGACCAGGTCATGCCCGCCCTGGGGCGCACGGTGAAGGCCTCGCCGCGCGCCGCACTCCCCCTGGTGACCTTTGCGGACGGCTTGAGCGTGCGTTTCAACGGCAACGAGATCCGCGTGATCCACCTGCCGGCGGCCCACACCGACGGCGACGCCATCGTCCACCTGGTCGAGGCGGACGTGCTGCACCTGGGCGACATCTACTTCAACGGCTCCTACCCCTTCGTCGACACCGGCAGCGGGGGTGGCCTCGAAGGCATGGTGGCCGCCGTGGACCGGGGGCTCGAGCTGGCCGGTCCGGCCACCCGCATCCTGCCGGGCCACGGCCCGCTCTCCAACCGCTCCGAACTCGCGGTCTACCGCCGCATGCTGGCCACGGTGCGCGACCGTCTCGTGGCGGCGCGGGCCGCGGGCAAGACCGCCGACGAGGTCGTGGCCAGCCGGCCGACCGCCGACTTCGACGCGAAATGGGCCAAGGGGTTCCTCACCCCGGAGCAGTTCGTGCGACTCGCCTACGGGAGTCTGCGCTAGTCACGGCGGGCGTGGAACCACACCAGGCCGTCGTGGCGCTCCGGTGAGGCGACCCGAAGCCCGGCGCGCGACAGGGCGTCCGCCACGAAGGCCGGGTCCAGACGCAGCTTGGGGTAGCTGCTGACGCGCAGCGACCAGCCCGCATCGCCGCGCTCGTGCAGCAGGTCGTGGACCTGGACGCGCTCTCCCTCCAGCTCGAGAAAGCAGGTGAGGATGCGGTCGGCGTCGGCGCGCACGGGAACGAAGCGGTCTCCACCCCTCGCAGGCGTTCCCGTGTAGTCGCGAAAGCTGGCCACGAAGACGCCGCGGGGAGCCAGGGTGCGGGCGACGTCGCAGAGCAGCGTCTCCACCGCGGCGGGCGTCGGCACGTGCGTCAGCGTGTCGCCCAGGCAGGTGACCAAGTCTGCGGGTTCGGGGTGGTGGCGGGCGAAGTCGCACAGGTCGGCGCGCAGGCCGCGCACGGGCAGATCGGCCGTCAGTGTCTCCAGCTCGGCCAGTAGGCTCGGACAGCTGTCGATGGCCAGGACGCGAAAGCCCCGCTCGGCCAGGACCAGGGCGTGCAGCCCGGGCCCGGCCCCCAGGTCGATGGCGCGGCGCGTGCCGCCCGGCCGGATCCCCAGCGCGTCGAAGCGGGCGCGGGCGCCGTCGAGCACTTGGTCCAGGTCGCCCAGCATCCAGGTGTAGACGGGCGCCAGGTGCCGCTCGTAGTGCTCCTAGACGAGCGTCTCCACCGCCTAGTCTCCCGGGTCGTAGGCCAGGTTGGGCAGCAGCCAGCGTTCCGCTTCGCGCAGCGAAACACCCTTGCGCGCCGCGTAGTCCTCCACCTGGTCCCGGTCGATCCGCCCCACGGTGAAGTAGCGGGCTTCGGGGTGGGCGAAGTAGAGCCCCGACACGCTGGCGGCCGGGGTCATGGCACACGACTCGGTCAGCGCGATCCCCACCCGCTCCGCCTCCAGCAGCTCGAAGAGCCGCGGCTTCTCGCTGTGATCGGGACAGGCGGGATAGCCGAAGGCCGGCCGGATGCCGCGGTAGCGCTCGGCGATCAAGTCGTCGTTGCTCCAAGCGGCGTCCCGCTCGTAGCCCCACTCGCGCCGCACGCGCGCGTGCAGCAGCTCGGCGAAGGCTTCCGCCAGGCGGTCGGCCAGCGCCTTCACCAGGATGGCGTTGTAGTCGTCGTGCTGGCTCTCGAAATCCTTGGCCAGGGCGTCGGCTCCGATCCCGGCCGTGACCGCGAAGGCCCCCACGTGGTCCGGGATCCCCGCCGCCGCCGGCGCCACGAAGTCGGCCAGCGAGCGATGGGGCTTCCCCGCCTCCACCACGCCCTGCTGCCGCAGCATCGGGAAGCGGGTGAGCTCCTGGGCCCGCGTCTCGTCGGTGTAGAGCACGACGTCGTCGCCCTCGCCGGAGGCGGGGTAGAAGCCGTAGGCGCCCTTGGCGGTCAGCAGCTTCTCGCGCGTGATGCGATCCAGGAGCGCCGTGCCGTTCTCGTACAGCTCGCGCGCGGCGGCGCCGAACTTCGGGTGATCCAGGATCTTCGGGAACTTGCCCTTCAGCTCCCAGGCGCTGAAGAAGAAGGTCCAGTCGATGTAGTCGCGCAGCTCCTCGAGCGAGACCTCGATCTCGCGGCGGCCCACGAAGGCGGGCGCGGGGCAGTCCTCGCGCCGCCACTCGATGCGCACCGGGTTGGCCTTGGCCTTCTGGGCCGAGACCAGCGGACGCGCCTGCCGGTCCGCGTAAATGCCGCGCAGGCGCTCCTGCTCGGCCTGGTTGCCCGCATCCAGCTCGCGCCGGCGCTCGCCGTCCAGGAGGTCCGAGACCACGCCCACCGCCCGCGAGGCGTCCAGCACGTGGACGACGCTCGAGCCGTACTGGGGCGCGATCTTGACGGCCGTGTGCTGCTTGCTGGTGGTGGCGCCGCCGATCAGGAGCGGCGTCTCGAAGCCCTGGCGCTGCATCTCGCGCGCCACGTGGCACATCTCGTCCAGCGACGGCGTGATCAGACCGGAGAGGCCGATCAAGTCGCAGCCTTCCTCC
>JAKSBN010000105.1 GCA_022361175.1 Pseudomonadota bacterium
AGCACCGAATGCCAGCGGCATCCCCTTCCCCAACTCCCCGCCCATGCAAGGGAAATGCCCATCGAGGGGAGTGGCCGGCGGCGCGGAAAGCCAACGGAAAGCAAGGACTTGGCGCACCTGTTTTGAAAAGGCCGCGGTTCCCCACCGTTCCTTTCGAGAAGACACCTTCCACCGCCGCGGAATGGCTTTTCCCATGGGGGGATTGTGCGTCAGGGGACTTCGCCCTCAGCTTCGACCGCAAATCCCTCGAGGAGTCTGCGCGCCCGGGTTGCCTCGGCTTCCGAGGCGCGACGCCGGATCGGAGGCCAGGCCCCGTCGGGTTCGAGCTGGGCGAACTCCCGGGGCTCGGCGGCGTGCTCCGGGCCGCGGCCGCGCGCGTGGTAGAACGACCCGGCCACGACCGCCACGCGCCGCCCGGATTCGGCGTAGAGCGGCCGGGTCGATTGAGTCGGGGAAGGGCGGGTGCCGGCCTCGGGCAGTCGCTCGCCTTCGAACGCGGCGGGCGCCCGATGGCGGGCGATGCGCGCGAGGGTCGGCGCCACGTCCAGGGCGCTCACCGGCGAGCTGACGCGTCCCTGCCACTCTCCTCCGAGCGGACGCCAGAGCAGCGGGATCCGCAGGGCGGACAGGTCCGACTCGCGCGTCGCCCGGGCGCGGTCCGCGGTCAGCAGCACGCTGGGCGCCGACTCGAGCGTCTCCAGTTGGCTGAGGAAGCGGCCGAGCGGGGCTTCCAGCTGGGCGGCCGCGGCGCGCCACGCATCGCAGACCCCGGCCTCGGGACAGGCCCTGCCCGCCACCTCCAGGTCGTTCAAGTGGACCCAGACGAACCACGGCCCCGGCGTCGTGGTCACCCACGCGTGCACCTCGGGCAGCACCGTCGCGGCCGTGTCGGCCCGCTCGCGGCGAAGGTCGAATCCCTGGGCCAGGTGACGGGAACGATTGAGCGCGCCGCTCGTCACCCACGCCGCCGTTCGATAGCCGCCCCGCTGCAGCACCTCGGCGATGGTCTCGTGGCCCGAGGCGAGGAACGTCGCCGGGTTGGCGCCGACGCCGTGTGCGCCCGGATAGCGCGAGGTCAGAAGCGACGCGACGGCACTGGCGGGAACCGCCGAGGCCGCGAACGCCCACACGTAGCGCCCTCCGGGCTCTGCCAGGGCGCAGGGCGCCGCCAAGGGCGCCTCGCGGTCGCCGTAGCAGGGGAGCAGGTCGACCGAGAGAGCGCCCACCGTGACGAGGACGACGTTGCGGGGAGGCGGGTCGCCGCCGCAGTGCACCAGCAGCAGCGCCGCCACCACCGCCCATCCCGGGGACGTCGCCCAGCGGTGCGGGTCCGGGCGCGAGCCCTCGTCGGCCGGGCGTGTCAGACTGCGTTCCATGCTCGACTCCCTCGACCACGTCATGCTAGCGGTCGACGATCTCCCCACCGCCACCGACGCGGTGCGACGGCTGCTGGGCCGAGAGCCGACCTGGCGCGGGCGCGAGCGCGAGACCGGGGTGGGGCGGGTGCGTTTCGGCACGGAGAACACCGCCCTCGAACTGTGTCAGGCCGCTTCGCCACAGGCCTCGCCCCCCGTCTTTGGGCTGGTCTTCGCAACGGAGAACCTGGAGGACTGCGCCGCGGCCTGGGCCGGCGGCGGGCCCGCATGCGAACGAACGCTCGAGATCGAGGGCCGCGAGCCGGTGGTGCGGCGCTGGCTCGAGGTTTCCACGCAGCCGCCGGGTGGGCTCCCCGTGGCCTGCGTCGAGTCCGAGACGCGCGACGGCGTCTCCAAACCACTCGAGCCCGGCGCCTGCGCGGACGGCCTCGACCACGTGGTGGTCTCGAGCCCCGAGCTGGAGGCGTCGCGCCAGCGCTACGGCGAGCAGCTGGGGCTCCGCCTGGCGCTCGACCGCGCTTTCCCCGAGCGCGGCCTGCGCATGCTCTTCTTCCGGATCGCCGGGGTGACGGTCGAGGTCGTGGGCTCTCTGCGTCGGCCCCCGAATCCCGACGCCCCCGAGGCGTTCGGCGGGCTGGCCTGGCGCTGTGGCGACCTGGAGGCACAGCGCAAACGGCTGTTGGCCGCCGGGCTCGACGTCAGCGAGATTCGCGCGGGCTTCAAGCCCGGCACGCGCGTCTGCACCGTCCGCTCGGGGACGCTGGAGGTGCCCACCCTGCTGATCGAGCCGGCTCCGCGCTAGCGGCCTCCGCGGCAGAGCGCACGGAGGGTGCGCTACCCTCCGCCCATGACGGACCCCCACGCCACCGATCTGCCGGACGACCTCGAGGAGGCCATCCTCGAGCTCAAGCGCGAGCGCAACGCCATTCTCCTGGCCCACTACTACCAGGAGCCCGAGATCCAGGATCTCGCCGACGTGGTGGGCGACTCGCTGGCCCTGGCCCGCGCGGCCCAGAACGTCGACCGCGACGTGATCGCGTTCTGCGGCGTCCACTTCATGGCCGAGACCGCCAAGATCCTGAACCCGGATCGCACCGTGGTGGTGCCGGATCTGGAGGCGGGTTGCTCGCTGGCAGACGGCTGTCCCCCCGACGCCTTCCGCGACTTCGTGGCGGAACACCCCGGCGCGAAGGTGCTGACCTACATCAACTCCTCGGCCGAAGTGAAGGCCATGAGCGATCTCATCTGCACCTCCGCGAACGCCGCCAAGATGGTGCGCCACTTCGACGGCCAGCCGCTCATCTTCGCGCCCGACCGCCACCTGGCGCGCTGGGTGGCGAAGCAGGCCGGCCGCGACGACCTCATCGTGTGGCAGGGCGCCTGTGTCGTGCACGAGCAGTTCAGCGCCAAGCGCCTGGCCGAGCTCAAGGTGAAGCACCCCGAGGCGGAGGTGCTGGCCCACCCCGAGTGCGACCAGGCCGTGCTCGATCAGGCCGACTTCATCGCCTCCACCACCGGCATCATCCAGCGCGCGGTCGACTTCCCCGACCGCACTCACATCGTGGCGACGGAAGACGGTGTCTTCCACCAGATCCTGCAGAAGGTTCCGGGCAAGACCCTGATCCAAGCCCCCGGCATCGACGAGAGCTGCAGCTGCAACCAGTGCCCCTTCATGCGCCTCAACACCCTCGAGAAGCTCTACCTCTGCCTGCGCGACCTGGAACCCCAGGTCACCGTCCCCGAGGACATCCGGGTGAAGGCGCTCGCTCCGATCGAGCTCATGCTCGAACTCTCCTAGCGCCGAGCTTCGCCGCGAGGGCGGCGAGGGGATTCCGGCGAATGGCTCGCTGCGGGCGGTGGTGCTTCGATTGGATTTCGGAGCCGGGGAAGCCCTTGCCGCGATCGGCCGCGGAGGCGGGCTGCGCTTGATTTCGCCTCCATCCCCTCGCCGCCCTCGCTCACGCGGAGCAGAGCCGGGGTGTTGTCGGCGGGCGTGGCCGTCTCGATCGCTGACGGAGATAGGTGGTTCTGGGACCTCGAGCCGACCGTGTCTCGCGTTCAAGACAACGGACTCGCCCCCGATCACCTGCCACCTGCCACAAGGGTTCGGAGTTCGTGCGCTCGTAGGCGCGAGCGGGTGCCGGGAGGAGTGGAGGCGAAATAAAGCGCAGCCCGTCTCCGCCTTCGAACGCGGCAAGGGCTTCCCCGGCTCCGCATCCAATCGAGACGCGGTGCCCGCAGCGAGCCATTCGCCGGAACTCCTCCCGACACCCGCGTGCAGAAGCTCCGAAGGCGCGCGTCGTCGCTAGAAGCCGTACGCGCTCTTGAGCTCCGGGTCGTTCTCCGCCAGCAGCTTCGCGAACTCGACCATGACGTGGCACTGCTTGACGGTGGCGTCGTCCTGCATCTTGCCGTCGAGCATGACGGCGCCGGAGCCGTCGCCCATCTCTTCGATCACGCGCTTGGCCCACAGCACCTCGTCGACCGGCGGACTGAAGACGCTCTTGGCGATCTGGATCTGGACGGGGTGCAGGCTCCACGCGCCGACGCAGCCCAGCAGGAAGGCGGCGCGGAACTGGTCTTCGCAGGCGACGGTGTCCTTGATGTCGCCGAAGGGACCGTAGTAGGGGTAGATGCCGCTGGCGGTGCAGGCGTCGACCATGCGCGCCAGGGTGTAGTGCCACGGGTCCTGCTGGGCGGTGATGCGCGGCGCCTCGGGGTTGTCGGCGTCCGGGTCGGTGCGGACCAGGTAGCCCGGGTGGCCGCCGCCCACGCGCGTGGTCTTCATGCGGCGCGAGGCGGCCAGGTCGGCCGGGCCGAACGAGATGCCCTGCATGCGCGGGCTGGCGGCGCAGATCTCCTCCACGTTGATGACGCCCAGGTGCGTCTCCAGGATGGCGTGCACGAGCAGGGGCTTCTCGAGTCCCGCCTTGGCCTCGAGCTGGGCCAGCAGCTGGTCCACGTAGTGGATGTCCCAGGGGCCCTCCACCTTGGGGACCATGATGACGTCGAGCTTGTCGCCGATCTCCGTCGCGAGGGTGTAGAGATCGTCGAGCACCCAGGGGCTGTCGAGGCTGTTGATGCGCGTCCAGAGCTGGGTCGAGCCGAAGTCGGTCTCCTTGCCGATCTTCACCAGGCCCTCGCGGGCGTCGATCTTGCGAT
>JAKSBN010000420.1 GCA_022361175.1 Pseudomonadota bacterium
CGCTACATGCAGGTGCTCTCGGGGGATTTCATCGAGCACTTTCCGGCGCGCATCATCAACATCCACCACTCGTTTCTCCCCGCGTTCGTCGGCGGCAAGCCGTACCACCAGGCCGCCGAGCGCGGCGTCAAGCTGATCGGCGCCACCGCCCACTACGCCACCACCGATCTGGACGAGGGCCCCATCATCGAGCAGGACATCCAGCGCGCCAGCCACCGCGACACGGTGGCGGACTTGGTGCGCAAGGGCCGCGACGTGGAACGGACCGTGCTGGCCCGCGCCGTGCGTTGGCACCTGGAGGACCGGGTGCTGGTGTGCGGCAACAAGACCGTCGTCTTCGAATAGCCGGCCACCCACTGCAGGAATCGCCGTGAACGCACGCCTCGTCATCTACTCGGTCGTCGTCTTCTTCCTGGGCCTGTCGTGGATCGCGTCGTGCGTCATCTACCAGGCGGCCGAGATGGGGGAGCAGCTGGCGCCGCTGGAGCCGCGCAGCGTCGAAGAGCTCACTCTGGTGACGATCGGCACGGGCAACGCCTACGAGAACCCCGCCCGCGGCGGCCCGGCGACCGCGGTGACGTGGGAGTCCCACGTGATCCTGGTGGACGCCGGGCGGGCCGTCGCCGAGGGGCTGCGCGCGGCGGGCATCCCCGTGACGCAGCCCGACACGGTGCTGCTGACGAGCCTGCTGCCCGAGAACCTCCAGGGGTTGGACGATCTCATCTACACGGGCTGGATCGGCGGACGCGAGACACCGCTGCGCGTGCTGGGCCCGACGGGCACGTCCGAGGCCGTGGCGTCGCTGGTGGCCGGCTACGCGCGCGGAGCGGCGGCCTTGGAGCAGGGCCTGGCTCTGGCGCCGACAGGCCTCCAAGTCGAGGCCCAGGACGTCGGCGACGGCTTCCAGGAGGAGCAGCGGGGCCTGCGTCTGCAGGCGGCCGTTCAGCCCGGCGGTCCCCTTCCCGCCCTGGCCTGGCGCGTCGAGTACGACCGCCGCCGGGCGGTCCTGGCCGGCAGCACGTTTGACGCGAAGGCCCTGGTGGAGTTCGCGCGGGACACCCACCTGCTGCTGCACGAGGCCGTGGTGGTACCGCCGCCCGAAGAGGCCGAGGAGCTGGGTCTGCTGGTCTCGCCGGAGCAACTGAGACGCGAGCGCGCGTTCCGCACCCAACTGCAGGACGTCGGCGCCCTGGCGCGCGACGCGGGCGTCCAGACGTTGGTCCTGGTCCGCATGCGGCCGCCGCCGCTGTATGCCTTCCAGGCCACATCCGTGGTGGCTCAGGACTTCGAGGGCAACATCCTGATCCCCGAGGACGGAGACGAGATCAAACCGTAATGCCGGGCTCGTCCCGAGGTGGCAGGGGCACGGGCTCGCGCGGCCGCAGGTGCGGCGGGGGCGGCGGGTCGGGCCGATCGTCGGCCGACCGCTCGCCCAGGAATCGGCGGCGCTGTTCGCGGAAGTAGGGCTCGGCCGGCCAGATGGCGATGGCTTCGTCGATCACGGCGACGGCCTCCGCACCCTCCCCGGCGATGAAGTACACCTCGGCCAACGTGTCGAGGATGTCCGCATCCCGACGCGCCGTGAGCTCCACGGCGCGCTCTGCCAGGACTCGAGCCGCCTGCTGTTCCGCCGCATCCGGCGCCTCCTTCGTGATCAGGAGCCAAGCCAACTCGTTCAGCCTCTCGGGGGGCACGCGCTCGAAGGCGGACAGGCGTTCCGCATAGCGCACCAGGGAGTCCGGCCCGGCCAGTTTCGGTGCCAGCGCCACGAAGGCCAATCCCGTCACCGCCACGGCGGCCCAGGCCAGCGCGCGCGGGACGGGCCCGGCCGGCCGCTCGCCGGGAAGTCCCCGGCCCAGGAAGGAGCACGCCGCGGCGCCCGCCGCGAAGCCGCCCAGGTGCGCGGCGCCGGCGATCACCGGGAGCAACAGGGGCAGCACCGCATTCAAGAGCAGCACGCCCACGAAGTACGCCCGCGGTATCCGCCACCACACGGGCAGCACCATCGACTTGCGCAGTTCCAGCCACAGGACGGCCCCCGCCAGGCCGCAGACCACGCCGGAGGCGCCCACCACCTGGTCGTAGCCCGCGAGCAGGCAGGCGATACCGCTGCCGAGCCCCGCGGCCGCCATCACCACCGCGGCACCGATTGAGCCCAGCGGTCGCTCGACCAGAGGGCACAGAGTCAGAAACGCCATCAGGTTCAAGAACAGATGCAGGGCCGTCGAGCCCGGCGCCCAGGGGTCGCCGTGAACGAAGATCGCCGTCACGAAGCGCCACCAGTCGCCCACCTGGAACGCCCAGGAGCCGAAGCACGCCATGCCGTGCAGAAACGGGTCCCACACGAGCTGCGCGGCGAACGTCAACAGACAGGCCAGGGCGAAGACGCGCGTCGCCCACAGCGTCGGGCGCAGCGCCGCCCAGCGGTCCACGGCCTGCATCCGCACCAGCTGCTCGGCGCCCCCGGGCCGCTCGGAGATGCGGTGGAGGACTTCGCGTGCCAGCAGCTCGGCGTCTCCGGGGCTCCGGAAGAACTTCCGGCTGCGGAGAATGAAGACACTCCGCCGCGTGCCCAGCCAAAAGCCGAGCGGCATGGCGCCCAGGTGGACGATGTCTTCGTAGCGCGTGAAGACGCGGCCGGGACGCCCCGCCAGGATCCCGCCCCCGGGATGGGAGAAGCCGTCGTTCTGGAAGACGATCTCCCGGCCACCGGCCAGCACGAACGCATTCCCGTCGCGCAGGTGGGGCCGCAGATGAGCCAGAAGCCCTTGCTCGGGTGCCGACGTACTCACCCCTCTAGCCTAGCCAGCGGGCGCCGATCCAGCGACGGGCGACGGCCGCCGATCCGGCGACGGTGGCGGCGTT
Organism: Pseudomonadota bacterium; assembly: GCA_022361175.1. Classification (GTDB taxonomy): domain Bacteria; phylum Myxococcota_A; class UBA9160; order UBA9160; family UBA4427; genus JAKSBN01. Next base: position 2,866 of record JAKSBN010000420.1, read on the forward strand.
GGACTCCCCTCGCCGTAGCGCTAGCTACGGCTTCGGGTCGTCCGCCTTGCCACCGCCGCGTCTCGACGCCCGTCGCGACTCAGGTGTAGAAGACCTGGGAACGACTTAGGAGCACTTAGGAGCGTTTGGGGACGACGAGGGTGGGGAAGAGTCTCGTGTAGATCTGGAAGACGAGGATGAAGGCGCCCAGGAAGCCTGCGGCGATGCCGAGCTGGATGGCGCCGAACCAGGCCCCGCCGTCGCCCTTCACCACGGACGGCCAGATGAGCAGGTTCCGCTCCAGCCAGAAGCCGATCAGCATGACCGTCGCGACGCCGCCCAGCCACCACCAAGTCTGCTTCGGCTTCTGCCCCAAGAGCAGCCAGAAGGGCAGGATCCAGATGCAGGCCCAGACGGTCATCGAGAGCCAGCCGTAGGCCTCGCTGAAGCGGTCGAAGTCGAAGTTCCACTTCGTCCAGGTGGCGGCCACCGCCGACTCGGTGAAGCCCTTGTCGATCACGAACTGGGCGCCCAGGCGATCGCGGAAGAAGAGCGTCTCCTCGGGCAGGTTGCCGTACCAGATCACCAGGTACTGGGAGAAGAAGAGGTACATCCAGAAGATCGAGAAGGCGAACATCATCTTGCCAAGGTCGTGCAGACGATCCTTGGTGATGGTGCCCTCGAAGCCCGGTGTGTTGCGGTTCAAGACCGCGACGAGGGCGGTCGCCGCCACGGCCGACAGGATGCCTCCCCAGCACACGAAGGCGCCGAACAGGTTCGAGAACCAGGTCTGCTCCATGGACATGACCTGGTCGAACGCGATCACCGTGTAGCCGACGCCGAAGAGCATGCACATGATGGGCGCCAGCCGTCGCGTGGTCTTCAGGCTGGCCTCCCGCTCCTCGTCGTCGCCGCGCCAGCCCTTCGTCCAGCCGGCCGCCCGGGCCTTGCCGAAGCCCTCGCCCTCGTCGGCCAGGTTCTTGAGGGCCGGCCGGAGCGAGGCCTTCAGGTACACCACGGTGAAGACCGTCATCACGGCCAGGATGCCCAGATCCGTGAGGTAGAAGCGCATGGGGTTCAGCCACGGCTCCTTCCCGTGCACGGCACCCGTGCGCTGCCACTCGAAGAGGGCGTCGCCCCCGAGAACGCCCACCAAGGCGAGCACGAAGGAGACCGGCACCCAGGCTCCCAGCGACTCGGCGATCCGCTTCACCGGGCCGGGCCACTTGGCGCCCACGATCGTGAAGATGCAGGACAGGATGACCCCGGCCTGCGCCAGGAAGGCGTAGAAGACCCAGTTGGACTGGAACGCCAGCCAGGTCGTCTGGGGACTGCGGTACAGGCCGGCCGCGAAAGTGGCCACGCCGATCACGACCAGCAGACCACAGATGCTGGTCAGCGGCTGGGGCAGACTCCGCGGGTTGGCCCGCTCGGCGGCAAGGGCTTCCGAGCTCACTGGTTGCCTCCCTGGCCGTTCAGCTCGCGCACGTAGTTGACCACGTGCCAGCGCTCCTCGGGCGCAATCCGTCCGTACTGGGGCATGCGTCCGCGGCCAATGCTGATGGTCGTGTAGATGTGCCCGTCGGTGAGGTTGCGGGCGACGCTCGTGGGCCCGCCGATGGGCAGTACCAGGCCGAAGGGGCCCGTGCCGAAGGGCGGGCCGGCCACGGGACCGTCGCCCGCGCCGGTGGGGCCGTGGCAGGTGGCGCAGGTGCGCTGGTAGAGCTCCTCACCGCGCTTCAGCGACGCGAGCGTCGCGGGCACGGGATTCTGCAGGGCTTCCTGCTCGGCGAAGGGCAGGTTGGCCACGTCGGGGTACGCGTTCCAGCCGACGGGCACGGCGCCCTCGGGCGTGGTGAAGGCCGCCACTCCGTCTTCCAGGCCCACGTCCTCGAAGGCCTGCACGGCGGGCTGCCGCTTCATCTGCGGAAACCACTGGCCGTCGTCGATCTGCTCCCAGCAGCCGAGCGACGCCACCAGGCTGAGCGCACCCAGGCCGCGCAGGAGGCTTCGCTTACTGCTGAACAAGGGAGACCTCCTTGGCCTGCTGCTCGCGCATCAGGGCGTCCACCTCGGCCACGTCGCGGTCGCGCACGGTGACGACCAGGCCGAACTCCTCCGACGAGAAGCGCGCGCTGTAGCCGGGATCGGCCTTGCGCGGGTAGAGCCGGCCGGCCACCAGCAGGCCGACCAGCGTGAGCAGGCCGCCGAAGAGAATCGTCAGCTCGAAGCCGATGATCACGTAGGGC
>JAKSBN010000358.1 GCA_022361175.1 Pseudomonadota bacterium
GGCTCTTGAAGAGGCTCGGCTGGAAGCGCTCGACCGGACGCCAGCCACCGACCTGCCCGGACGCCACCAGCGCGTCGAGCGCCGACGGCGTCCCTCGCAGCGAGACGAAGGGCAGCGTGCGGTACCGGTGCACCAGCTCGACTTCGATGCCGGACAGCTGCCGGGCCAAGTCCTCGCTGGCCGCGGCAATGGCGCGGCGCTGGGCCGCAACGCCCGCGGCGTCCAGCTCAGACTCGGGCGAGGTCGCGATGAGCAGACGGACGAACGCCCGTCCGGCCTGCTCGGTCGCCGGCGCCACAACAGGCGGCCCGGAGTCACCGTCGTTCACCCCCTGGAACGCGGAGAAAGAACCCGTCAGCACCGCCCCCAGCACCAGCAGCGCGAACGCGAACGACAGCGACAAACGGCGAACCTTCACGGCACTTCCTCCCGGTGAGAGCCCGTTCGAGAGCACGGGGACAGTAGAGTGGGAGCGGCCGAGAAACCCTACCGGTGCGCTTACCGTTTGCTGATCTCTCCGCCAATCGCTCACGCAAGTCGTGACCGATAGGTCAGACTCCCTCTCCCGCGTGCCATCTCGGAGCGGAAACAGAGTCAGCTGGAGGGTGAGGCCGGTGGCTTCCCGAGCCGGCGCACGCGTCGCACGAGCTTCCGAACGGCGCGCGCGGTCCGCTCTTCACGACTCCGGCCGTTGCTCAGTCGCGGTTGCTCCACGCATTCGGCCAACGCGTCGAGCCAGGGAGCCGTCAGCCCTTGCGCTCTCCCATGCTCGACCATCTCGCCCAGGCGCGTCACCACCACAGGAGAGAGGCGAAGCGTGGACAGCCGTCGCACCCCCTCCTCGAGCGAGGGCACCGCCAAATGCTTCGGAACCGGAAGGTCGTTCACCGCGAAGCAGACGGCTGTCGCGACGCAGGGAATGCAGCGCCCGCAGTTGCGGTACTTGTGTCGCCCCTCCCAACACACGCGGATCCCCTCTCGAGCTGCTTCCCAATCGGAGATCCCCGCAGCCTTCTCCGCACGACTGAACTCCGCGGCGTCGTACCGAATCGAGAACCGACCGCTCGATAGCAGCGGGTCCGTCACCGGATTGGAACCCCACGGCAACCGCAACGCCTCATACGCATGGGAACCGGCAATGAGGCCCGTCGTGTATTCTCCGGCCATCCAGTGCAAGCATGAAGCCAGGGCCGCACCGTGCGCGTCCTCCCACGGGTCGCCCAGCTCTCGGAAGTTGGTGGTGATCGGCACCAGCGGCAGCCCGATGCTCGCAAGGATGCCACGCGCCTGTGCGACGACTCGCACGAACGTCTCCGGTTCTCGCAGCGGGATATCGAAGCCGTGAACCAGAACCCCGGCCGCCAACTTCTCCGTACGGCGCCCGCAGCGACCCTGGATGTGGCGCCAGGCGGTGAAACAGGAGTCGAGCCCTCCGGAGAACGTGAGGCACGCCCCGTCGCGAGACCCGGCCGGCCCCTCGATCTCCTCGCTCGCGTACATCTCGACGCGGTGGTACAGATCTGGACGCCAGCGCGACCACACGGTCTGGAACTCCTCGAGATTGGCGAGGAGACGTGGGGACACGCAGCCGTGAATGTGTAGCGGCTCACCCCGGCGCATCGCCGCGAAGACCGTGCCTATGAGAAACGGCTCGGCAGTGGTCTCCGTACTCTCCGCGACGAGGTGGGGAATCCGGTACCAGAGCTCCATCCCGGACTCGACAACGAACTCGATCTTCGCTCGGTGCTCGACTACGTCGCCCAGCACCCGCGGCGACAGCGGCCAAACATGCATACGCCGTTCCACTTCTCTAGCCGACCACGGTGCGTTCGCCGAACGGGCGCGCTTCGCTCCGATCGACCGGAAAGCCGTATCGGGACTTCGCGTGAGCCATGAGAGTCTTCCGTTCGACCCAGACGAAGCCCTCGTTCCGAACCCAGCTGCCGTCCCCGCGGTGCCATGCGAGGGCGTCCAGCTCGCAATCCCGGTAGCCAATCTTCTGCGCGAAGGACCGGTTGGAAGTCACCGGCAGCGTGAACCCGAACAGGAAGTCCGGAGACCACGAGCGCAGCGCTTCCATCATCAAAAACAGAACCGTTCGAGGCGCCAAGTCGCTCTGACGCCAGTGGGGCGCAATCCAGAGATCGCCGTGATAGACCGCCCTCCCATTCAAACGTCCCGCCACCCTACTCTTCACGCGCGAGCTCCAGGGGTCGATCCCAAGCCCCGGGGAGCAGTACAGATCGCGCCGGGTGATCAGATGCTCGCCCAGGTTTGGCGCCTCGAGGTCCACGATGCGAGCACATTGGAGGTGGGAGAGCCGCCCCTCGGCATCGCGCCCCAACACTGAAAAGAAGCGACCCGGCTCGATGGACACCCGACCAGGGTCGATGACGGGGGTGAGCGGGCCCCGCCCCGCCTCCGCGTTCGCGCGCGCCCAGCCGGAGAAGTCGTAGTGTACCTCCAGAGTCACACCGGTCGCGTGAACCGAGCGACGAAGCGCCTGCTGATAGGCCACTACGGTCGCACCCTCGGATCCCATCACCCCCCCAAGGAAAAGCCCGTCCCGCTCGTAGCCTCTCCCCGCTGAACGCTCGCAGGCGCCGTTCTCCGTCGGGGTCTTCCATGGGCTCCGATTGTGCCATCCTACCAAGAGCAGGGGGAATGATGTCCGCGCCCTATCCCATTGTCGACGCCGACAGCCACCACATGGAGCCCGAGTCCCTGTGGAACGACTACATCGAGGCTCCCTTCAAGTCGCGAGCCCCCCGGCGCGAGGACGTCGGCGCGGGTTTCCCGGAGATCGTCGTGGAGGACGAACCCGTCCGCGCCCAGGAAGGCAAATACCGGGTCACCCCGGCCTATCAGGCGATGCTCGGGAAGGCCCGCAAGCGCTTCAAGCCGGCGTCGAAGCAGGGCTTCAGCCCGCGTGCCCGCCTGACCGCGATGGACGACGTGGGCGTCGACATCCAGATCCTGAACCCCACCGTCGGCGGCCAACTCCTGGGCCGCGAGTACCACGACCCCGAGCTTCTGGCAGCCATCTGCCGCGCCTACAACGACTGGTCGGCCGAGTACTGCCAGGCGGACCCGGCGCGGCTCAAGTGGATCGCCATGCTGCCCATCCAGGCGCCGGGCCTCGCGCTGGCCGAGATGCAC
>JAKSBN010000398.1 GCA_022361175.1 Pseudomonadota bacterium
GCCCGGGTCGGAGGTCGTGCGTGGAGGGTGCTGGTGTTGGGGCTTGAAGCGGAGGGGGTTGGTGGGGGCTGCGCGCGCCCGGGTCGGAGGTCGTGCGTGGAGGGTGCTGGTGTTGGGGCTTGAAGCGGAGGGGGCTGGTCAGCGGTTGCGTTGGTAGGTTTCGAAGCGGAAGGGGTGCGGGTGGCGGTCGTCGGCGGGGTGGGGGGTGGATTCGGTCAAGGTCCACTCGTCCCAGTCGACCGCGGGGAAGGAGACGTCGCCTTCCACCTGGGCTTCCACGCGGGTCCAGTAGAGCCAGTCGGCCTGGGGCAGCGCTTCGGCGTAGAGGGAGGCGCCGCCCAGCACGAAGGCCAGGGTCTCGCCGCTCTGGCGGGCGTGATCCAAGGCTTCGGTCAGCGAGCCCACCACCACGCAGCCGGGCGCGGCGAAGTGGGGCTGGCGTGTCACCACCAGGTTGGTCCGCTTGGGCAGCGCCCGGCCGACGGACTCGTAGGTGCGGCGGCCGACGATGATGCAGTGCCCCGTGGTGAGGCGCTTCAGGTGGGCCAGGTCGTCCGGCAGTCGCCAGGGCAGGCCGCCGTCGCGGCCGATGACGCCGTTCTCGGCGACGGCCGCCATGAGCGCGATCTTCATACGGCCACGGGCGCGGCGATGTGCGGGTGCGGGTCGTAGCCCGAGAGTGCGAAGTCCTCGTACTCGAATTTCCCCAGCTCGGTGCGGTCGGGGTTGAGGCGCATCTGGGGCAGCGGCCGGGGCTCGCGCGCCAGCTGCTTGCGGGCCTGGTCCAGGTGGTTCGTGTACAGGTGCGCGTCGCCGAAGGTGTGGATGAACTCGCCCGGAGCCAGGCCGGTGACCTGGGCGACCATCAGGGTCAGGAGCGCGTACGAGGCGATGTTGAAGGGCACTCCCAGGAAGATGTCCGCACTGCGCTGGTAGAGCTGGCACGAGAGCCGGCCCTCGGCCACGTAGAACTGAAAGAGCAGGTGGCAGGGCGGCAACGCCATGGCCGGCACGTCGGCCGGGTTCCAGGCGGAGACCACCAGCCGCCGCGAGTCGGGCGTGGTGCGGATGGCCTCGACCACTTGGGCGATCTGGTCCACCCCGCCGCCGTCCGGGGTCGGCCACGAGCGCCACTGATGCCCGTAGACGGGCCCCAGGTCGCCCTGCTCGTCGGCCCACTCGTCCCAGATGGAGACCCCGTGCTCGCGCAGATAGCCGACGTTGGTGTCCCCGCGCAGGAACCACAAGAGCTCGTAGATGATCGAGCGCAGGTGGAGCTTCTTGGTGGTCAGCAGCGGAAACCCGCGGGAGAGATCCATTCGCATCTGATGGCCGAATACAGACAGAGTGCCGGTGCCGGTGCGATCGGTCTTGGCCACTCCTTCGTCGAGGACACGCCGCATCAGATCGAGATATTGTTTCACTGCGCGCCTCTTGACTTTGGCGGTCTCGATTCTGTCGAGTCCGACCCAACGACTCCAACGCGACGGAGCGCACATGCAGTCTATCACCCAGCCGCGGGTGCGGCGACGCGCGGCCGCCCTCGTCTGTAGCATCTGGCTCTTCGCGGGTGCCGCCGCGGCCCAGTCGCCCCTCGGCCCGGCCCCGCGCGGCGACGACGGCCGCTTCCGCAATTTCGTGCATCCGCTCGAACGCGCCGGTGCCCGCGTGACGCTTCCCTTCTTCGTCCGCCGCATCGGCGCCGCCTGGCGCAAGCCCGTGGGCGTGCCGCCGCGCGTGGAGAACGACGGCACCGCGCTCCACCCGGTGGCCATCGGCGACGCGCCGCCGCGGGTCACGTGGATCAACCACGCCACGCTCTTGGTGCAGATGCAGGGCCGGGCCTTTCTCACCGATCCCATCTGGTCCAGGACGGCCGGTCCCACCTCGTTCACCGGCGCCCGCCGCGTGGCCGCGCCGGGCCTCGCCCTCGAGCATCTGCCTCCGATCGACTTCGTCCTGATCTCCCACAACCACTACGATCACCTGGATCTGCCGTCGCTGCGCAAGCTGGTGGAGCGCAACCCCGACTTGATCCTGGTAGCGCCCCTCGGCAACCGCCGCCTGCTGGCGCGCAGCGGCGCCCGCACCATCCTGGAGTTGGACTGGGGCGAGCGCCGCACCATCGCCGAGCTGGAAGTCCACTGCCTGCCCGCCCAGCACTGGAGCCAGCGCGGCCTGTTCGACGCCCGCCGCGCCCTGTGGTCGTCTTGGGCCGTCTTCTCCGCCACGCGCAGCTTCTACTTCGCCGGCGACACCGGCTACATGGAGAGCTTCCGCACCCTCGGCGCCCAGCTCGGCCCCTTCGACCTGGCCGCCGTCCCGGTGGGCGCCTACGAGCCCCAGGCCATGATGCGCGCCGTCCACCTGGACCCCGAACAGGCCGTCCAAACCGGCCTCGACCTCCGCGCCCGCCGCACCCTGGCCATCCACTACGGCACCTTCGACCTGGCCGACGAGCCGCTGGCCGAACCCCCCGCCCGCTTCCGCCAGGCCGCCGAAGCCGTCGGCCTTTCCGAAGACCAGGCCTGGGTCTTCGCCCTGGGCGAGTCGCGGGAATTCTGAGCCTTCATCGCCGCCGCCGCGACGGCGCGCAGGCCGACTGAAACGCGGGATCCGGTCGCCGCTCGTCGCAGACGGACCGCGGCGCATCGGCAGCAGCCTTGATAGCCTCCTGGCTGTGGATGGCGACGTTCTCGGTCATTGCACCGCGACCGGACCCGAACCCGTCGGGGTTGCAGGAGGCGTTTGATGATCGTTCACCGCGGCCTGGCTTCTCTGGCGATTGGAAGCGCGACGGCGGTACTACTCGTCGGGTGCACGTCGATTCAAGTGCAGCCATTGGACCGCTCGCTCTCTCCCAGTCTGGTCTGCATTCAGCACAACCCCAAGGTTCAGGTAGCCGACTTTGTCGACGTGCTGCAGGCGGGATTCGAACGGCACCGCATTCCCACACAGGTCTTCGAGGGAGATCTCCCGGCCAGCTGCGAGTTCGTTCTCACGTACACCGCTCTCCGTTCGTGGGATTTGGCGACGTACTTGTCGCATGCGGAGTTGTATCTGGATCGCAACGGGGAGCGCGTGGCGAGCGCTGAGTACCATCTGCGAGGGAAGGGTGGATATTCTCTGATGAAGTACCAGGGAACCGAGCAGAAGATGACCCCTGTGATCGACCAGCTCCTGGCCCAGTACTAACCGGGATCGATTGGGCGACACGGGATCGGAGAGCGAAGTTGGCCGAGCTCAAGGTCGTGCCTCTGCAGCTCGCCCAGGTGGAGCTGCCCGACTTCCACCCCCTCGCACCGGGATTCGACGAGATTTTCGGCTTCCTGATCCGTGACGGCGAAGATCTCGTGCTCGTGGATACGGGCGTTGGCGCGGACGATCCCCTGATCGAGAAGCTGTACCGGC
>JAKSBN010000118.1 GCA_022361175.1 Pseudomonadota bacterium
CGCCGCTGGCGCGCAGCAGCCGCTCGGCGGTGTAGAGACCGAGTCCCATGCCGTTGGGCTTCGAGGTGTGAAAGCCGGTGATCGGGTTCGCCAGCAGTTCGGGCGAGAAGCCCGGCCCGTCGTCGACCACCTGGATCGCCACCACCGAGACGGCCGGCTCGAGATCGATGCTGAGAAGGACCCGCGTCGCGCCGCGACGGCCGTTGCCTTCGCAGGCGTTGACCAAGAGGTTCGTGAGCACGTCGTGCAGCCGCTCCGACCCGCCCGAGACGCCGACGCGATGTCCGGTGGCGCGCTCGGCGACGCGGAGCTCGACGGCGACTTCGGGGAACCGGGCTCCGACCTCGCGCACGACGGCCGCGGCCACCTCGGCCGGGTTCGCGGGCTCGGCGGTCGAGGAGTGCGTCTGGCCTCGGCCGATCTGGCGGGTCTCGTCGACCAACCGCTTCAAGCGCCCGAGCGCGTCCCGCAGCGTCAGGGCCACTTCGTGCATGTCCTCGATTTCGGCCGGCTCCTCGATCCGCCCCTTCGTCAGCTCCGCCAGCGCTTCGGCGGTGAGGAGCGAGGTGGAGAGCGCGTTCCCCGCGTCGTGGTTTCGGCGCAGGATCTCCAGCAGGGTTTCGGACAGCCGGTTCACCGCGGCCGCCCGCTCGTCCAACATCTGCGCGGAGATGGCCGAACGCAGGGCCTCGTGCTTGTTGCGCTGGTGCTGGGCGCGCAGGCCGATCGTTCCCAACATCAGCGCGCCTCCCACGCAGGCGGGCGTCACGATGGCGAAGATCGCCGCGTGTTCCGCGCTGGGGCGAAGGGCAAAGGCGCACGCCGCTGCGACGACGCCCACCAGCGGCACGAACGGATGCGAGGGCGTCGCGCGGTAGTTGTAGCCGTGGAAACAGGCGACCAGGAGCGGAAGCGCGCCCATCACGAACGCGCCGGGTTTTTCGCTATAGATGATCTGGGCGTACGCGGCCAGGTGCAGGAAGAAAGAATTGACGAGGACGGCGCGAGCGTAGTTGAGCAGGGAGAAGCGCTTGATGCGGTCATATAGATTGCCCGAGACACCGACGACGCACGCGACGCCCATCAGCGCCGCGGCCGGCGGGAAACTCAACTGAAAGAAGTCACTCGGTCCCGGCACGAAGGCCGCCACGATCATCACCACCAGGGAGGCGATGAAGAACTGGCCCCAGCTTCGCAGGTCGTTGTCGCCGGATCGAACGCTGGGATCGAGGTTGTCCGCCCAGCTCTGGAACCAGCGTCGCATGCGTCGTGTCTCGGCCTAGGGAGCGAGGGAAACGTAGTATCCGGCGGCGCTGTTGATCGTATTGGCGTCGTCGGTGCCCCTGCGCACGTACTCGTCCAGCTCGCGCTTGATGTCGGCGTGTCCCGGTCGCACCGTGTCGATGGAGACCTCACCGCCGGCGAGGACTTCGTGCATGGCTTCCACGACAGGCTCGAGGTTTCGCGCCAGGTGGTTGTCGCCGAGGCGACCTTCGATGGCACCCAGCGCCATCATCCGTTTGATGTAGGCGTAGATGGTGGTGGCCATAGGGTAGGAAACGGTCGTCGGTCCGAGGTCGTCGTAGCTCACGGGAAGCTCCTCATGGAAAGGGTATCGGCCTGTGGCTCCTGCTTGGGATTGCTGTCGCCGGGCGGTGTCGAATCGTCGGTTTCGTCGTCTCGAGACCGGATCATCTGCTGCACGGCTTGACGAGTGACCTTGAGCAGGCGCGCCGCGCCGCTGCGCGAGCCGCGGCTCTGGGCCAGAGCCTCGTCGACCATCGTGCGGCGAACGACGTTTTGGAGGTCGCGGATGGGCGTGTGCCCGACGTGGGCCGCGACTGCCGGTCGGACATCGGGCGCGATGCGGAGCGCTTCTTCGATCTTGGCCCGGAAGGCGTCGACCGAGAAAGGCTTGGCGAGATAGGCACGGCAGCCGAGCTGTGCCAGTCGAAACGCCTCTTCCGCCGAGGCCTGGCCGCTAACCGCCACCAGCACGGGAGCGGGGCGGCGCCGTTCCGCCTCGCGCACGATCACGTCGGCGTCGCCGTCGGGGAGCTTGACGTCGAGAATCACGAGATCGGGGTGTCGCTCGAGTCCGTCGATGGCCTCGGCCACGGAGTAGGCCTCGACGACGTCCTGCGCGAAAGTGCGTGTCACGCGCGCCATCGCATGACACAAAGCCGCGTCGTCTTCGACGAGCAGGGCGGTGTGGACCGTTCTCAGCACAGACTCGGCAACCTCGTTTGCCCTCGTTGGAAGTATGCCACCCAGTCGGGTGTGATCCAAGACACGAAAAGTCCCTTGCACCGCAAAGAACGCTGACGAATGGGGTGCAAGAGCTCTTGCACCCGGCTTCTGCGCAAGCCTCGGTCGGTTGTATTGCGAGAAACTGACGATGCGACTGCCAACTACAAGACGTCTTGCGACACACGATTAGGTCAATCGGGTATTGCGCAGCTCGAGTCGGCCTCGCCGCGGAGCCGCTGTGGGCGACTTGGGCGTCTCGGCGATCTAGCCCTGAAGTTGCGGGATCACGTCCTTGGCGATGGCTTGCAGCGAGGCGCCGACGATGGCGCGGTCGGCGTCGGTCGATCCGGGGACCACGTGCACGAAGTCGAGCCCGAGGTCGGCGAGCTCGCGAAAGCGGTCGCATACGCGGGCGACCGGGCCCACCACGCCGAACCAGTCGACGAAGGCATCGGAAATGCCCTGGGTGTGGGCGACGTTCGCCCGGGTGTGGTTCTTCATGTCGTAGTGCTCGCGGATGTAGGCCACGGCTTCCTGCAGCGGGGCGGGCAGGCGAGCGAGGTCGTTGCCGCGGAACGACGAGAAGCGCGCGAAGGTGGTGGCGCCGCCGCGAATGGCGTCGCGGGCGGCGCCGAGATCGTCGTGGGCAACGCAGTTGATCATGGCGCCGAGTTCAAGCGAGGCTGGGTCGCGGCCCGCGACCTCGGCGGCCGCCCGCGCGGCGGCGATCCGGTCGGCGAGAAACTCGGGGTTGGCGCCGACGGCGAAGCAGACGCGGTCGGCCACGCGGGCGGAGAGCTCGATCACCCGGGGCCCCGTGGCCATCACCTCCAGCGGGACCTTGGGGAGATCGCCCAATGCACGCAGGAACTCGAGCCGGCTCGCAAAGCCGTGGCGGTCGACGGCGTCTCCGCGCAGGTAGGCTTGAAGCTGCTCCAGGTAGAGCGCGAAGTCGGCGACCGGTTGTTCGCGTCTCCCGATGCGCTGCACCGCGGAATCACCGCGACCGATGCAGAGCCGGGCCCGCCCCTGGCTCTCGGCCTGCAGGGTGACGGCGGCGCAGGCGGTGAGCGCCGGGTCCCGCGTTACCGAGTTCGTGACGCCGGGGCCCAGGCCGATGCGGTCGGTGGCGACGGCGGCCACCGCCAACTGACTCCACACCTCCGGGCACAGGTTCTGGCTGTCCGTGAAAAGGACGCTGGAGAAGCCCTGGGCTTCCAGGCCGCGGGCCAGGCGGGCCGCCCGACCGAACCAGGCGACGAGCGAAACTCCGATTTCCATGGGACCTCCGGGCTCAGGCCCTGGCCAGCGTGGAGGTGTCGATGCCGTAGAGTGAGGCCACGTTGTCACAGAGAATGGCGCGACGCTGTTCTTCCGTGAGATCCTGCCCGTGTTCGGCCAGCATCTCTTGGGACCAGGGCCAGGTGGAGTCGCTGTGGGGGAAGTCGTTGGCCCACATGAGACGCTTCCAGTTCATGAGATCGGCGGTGCGGAAGGCGACCCAGTCGTCCTGGAAGGTGGTGTAGATGTGCTCGGCGAAGATCTCCGACGGCAGCCTGGTGAGCTTCTGGCCGGGCGGGAGCCAGTTGCGGTGTCGCTTGTACGCGTGGTCCATGCGGTACATGTAGTGGGGCACCCAGCCGGCGTCGGCTTCGACGCACACGACCTTGAGTTCGGGATGCCGCTCGAAGACTCCGCCGAGGACCAGCGTGCCCATGATGTCCTGGCAGCCGCGGATGATGGAGAGGAAGCCGTTCATCTTGGGCCCGCGGACGGGCGCCGTTTCGCGAGTGGTGAGGATGTGGAACGAGAGCGGCAGTCCCAGCTCCACGGCCGCGTTCCAGAAATCGTCGTACACCGGCGAGTCGTAGTCCTCGACGGCCGGGTTGCCGGGCATCATGACTCCGCGGAGCCCCAGCTCGCGGATGGCCTTCAGGTCGCGGATGCCGTCCTGGGGCGAGCGCATGGCCGTCTGTCCGCAGCCGAGCAGACGCTCCGGATGCGCGCTGCAGTACTCCGCGATCCAGCGGTTGTAGGCCTCGAAGCACGCCTGCTTGTAGTCGAAGTCCTGATGGTTGCAGAGGACCATGCCCACGGTGGGATAGATGATCTCGGCCGCCACGCCGTCGCGCTTCTGGTCCTCCATGCGGGCGTCGGGATCCCACCCGCCCTTGTGGAGGTCCTCGAAACGGCTGCCCGTCACGCGGATCTCTTCCGGGGGCTTGCCGGCGGCCGCCACCAGTCCCATGGCCACGGGCCGCTTCATGCCGTCGACGACGAAGAAGTCCCCCTTGTCTCCCAGCGTCTCCAGGCGGGGGGCCTTGTCCTTCCCCTTCGCGTCGATGTAGTCGCGATAGGTATGGGGGGCCTCGGTGATGTGGGAATCCGCCGAGATGATCGGAAAGGTCATTGGGCTCGTCCTCCTCGGAGTACGCGGCCCGGCAGGCGGGCGTCTCCGTCGCGGCCGTCTTGCCGTACGCAGGTGCCGTTCACGATCACGGCCTGAATGCCGGTTGCGTCGGCCACCAGCCGGTCGGCGCCGGCGGGAAAGTCGTGCACGCGCCGCACCGGCTCGCAGCCCACCGTCTCCGGGTCGAAGACGGTGACGTCGGCGGCCAGGCCAACCTCGAGCCGGCCGCGGTCGCGGATGCCGAAGATCTCGGCGGGCTGACCGGTGAGCTGGCGCACCCCCTCTTCCAGCGAGAGGACGCCGCGCTCGCGCACCCACTTGCCGAGCAGCGTGGTGGGCGCGCCGGCGTCGCACAGCTGGCTGGCGTGGGCGCCCGCGTCGGAGAGGCCGAGCATGCTGGCCGGGTGCTGCAGGAGCTCGGCCACGGCCTCGTCGTCGCTGTTGGCGACGGCCAGGCGGAAGCGGGCCTCGAGCTCCGTTTCGAGCGCCAGATCGAGGGCGACGTCGACGGGGTGGGCGCCGCGGTCCTCGGCGATCTCGGCCAGGGACCGCTCGCAGAGCGCCGCGTCGGGCTCGTAGTCCGACACCACCATGGCGGTGAAGCGATCCCACAGGCGGCTTCGCTCCAGCCGTTCGCGCAGGGCTGCGCGGAAGCTCGCATCGGCGTACAGCACCTTGCGCCCGGCGAAGTCCGCGGCGGAAACGGGCTTCATCACGGACAGGCTCTCCAGCGGGAAGGGCGCTTTCCACTGAAATTCGGTCACGAGCGGCCGACAGGCCACTTGGGGCACCACGGGGATGCCCTCTGCCTGCAGCTTCGCGTGGCGTTCCAGAATGTCGCGGTGGCCGTCCGGGCCGAAGAAGCCGGCCAAGAGGGCCGTCCAGCTGACGGGCCGTCCGCAGCGCTGTTGGATCTGGGCGAACTCCTCGAAGGCCAGACCGGGACCGATGGTCACCTGGAAGACCGACGTGTCGAAGTCCCGCAGGCACTCGGCCAGGCGGGCGATCTCCTCGAAGGCGGCCGCGCGACTCGGCACGGGGTGGCCGTCGTAGCCCACGTGGGTGGTGGCCTTGGAGCTGGCGAAGCCGACGGCGCCCGCTTCCAGTGCCTCGCGCACGAGGCGTTCCATCTGCCGGATCTCGTCTTCGCTGGCTTCGCGCTCGACGGCGGCTTCGCCCAGCACGTGGGTGCGCACGGGCGTGTGGCCCACCAGCGCGGCCACGTTGATGGCGCTGCCGCGCGCCTCGATGGCGCCCAGGCACTCGGGAAAGCTCTCGAAGGGCCAGTCCTCGCCCAAGCCCGCCTGCAGCGCGGCGAGCGACATGCCCTCGACGCTCTCGAGCGTGCGCAGGATCAGGTCGCGGTGGGTGGCCCGGGTCGGGGCGACCCCGAAGCCGCAGTTGCCCATCACCACGGTCGTGACACCGTGCCAGGGCGACGGCGAGAGCCGGTTGTCCCAGAAGACCTGTGCGTCGTAGTGGGTGTGGATGTCGACGAAGCCCGGCGCCACCACGGCTCCGGTGGCGTCGAGGGTCTCGGCCGCCTCGCCCTCCACCGCGCCGAGAGCGGCGATGCGGCCGGCGCGGATGGCCACGTCTCCCGTCACGCGCGGCGCGCCGGTTCCGTCCACCAGCGTGCCGCCTCGGATGACCAGGTCGAAACGATCGGGCATGGACTACTCCGGACGCAGCGCCCGCTGGACGCTGCGCTTGTGCTCCGCGAACAGGCGGTCGAGGTCGATCGCCTCGGGGTCGAGGAGCCACTGGTACATGGCGCCCCGGAAGGCGCCGAGGAAGAGTGCGGCCTGGGCTTGCGCGTCCACATCGGCGCGCACCTGGCCGGCGGCGACGCCGGCTTCGATCCACTCCGCCACGCTGTGGCGCAGCCGCCCGTGCAGTTCGGCGAAACGCGGGCCGAGCTCGGGGATGGGGCCGAGCGCTTCGAAGAGCAGCGCGTAGAAGGCCCGCAGCTCGCGCGGGGCCCGGTGCGATTGAAGCACCACCGCGTCGATGGCGGCGTGCAAGGCTTCGATGCCGACCCGGTCGCCGACGGCCGGCCGCAGGCTGTCGTGGCCCCAACGGCGGAGCATCTGTTCCACCAGCGCGCCCAAGAGGCCCGCCTTCGAACCGAAGCAGTGGCTCACCAGCCCGCGGCTCACGCCGGCTTCGGCGCCAATGGCGGCCAACGTGGTGCGCTCGTAGCCCCGCTCGGCAATGAGGTGGAGGGCCGCGGACAGGAGGCGCCGCTCGGTGCGTGCCGTGCGCTCGGCCTGACTGAGGCGAGGCGTGGTGGGAGCCGGCTCCGACAGGTCTGCGAGGGAGGATTCCTCATTCACGGCAGCAGCATATCACTACTTGCTGGTCGATTGACAAGTAAATTAGTGCCAAATTGATCTCGATCGGCCGGGTGTGCGCTTCGGCCAACACGGGGGTCGTTTGGTGGGCCCGCCGTCGCAGAAACGAGCGCCAGGCTCTCGCGGTTTCGGCTAGGGCGGCGTGCTCGTCCCGACCGGTGAAGCGGACAGGCGCGAGCGCGCCTCACGTGCCTGTCGGGCCAGTGCGACGACTTCGTCCTCACCACTCGTTCCGAGCGGCGCGAGGAACAGATACAGCAGGCCCCTGCGTCCCACGAGACGCTCTGCGGCTTCGTCGTAGCTCTCTCGTGTGTCCAACGTGGCGAAGTTGAAGTCGTGGCAGAACACGGCTCGGTCGCCCCGCGCGCGAATCGGACCCGTTCGGTAGAGGCCGGTGTGGTAGTGGTGGACACCTTCCGCCCGGTGGCGATCGACGAGAACGAGCTTGCAGTCGCTGTTTCCCCTTCGAACGGAGATCTCTTCCAGGCGGTCGTCGGCCAGGAGCTCGATCAAGTGCCGAAATCCGAGGGGCTTCTCGCCGACCGTCAACGTGAAGTTCAGGTACGCGTCCTGGACGACCACGAGGGGTTGGCCCTCGTGGTCGATGCGCACCAGAGTCACGACGTGAGAGAGATTGCCCTCCGTCGTTCCCATGTCGTACGTGTACGCCTCCAAGCCGACCCTGTGGTAGAGCTTCGCCAGCAGCTGGGCCGTCCCACCGCAGTAGTGGCCACCAACGCCCTCTCGGTTCAGGTACAGCTCGGCGGCAGCGCCGAGCGAGCGGCGATCTGGATAGATGGTCTCGAGCAGAGTGTCGGGTTCCGCACGGGGGATCTGGCCGTAGGCCCAATCTCGGATGGCGTTGACCTTCTCCCAGTCTCCGGTGTCGGAGCGCGACAAGCTGGGAACGCTTGCGCGCATCGTTTCGGTCAGCCAGTAGTCCGCGATATCCGGAGATTCGGGGATCCTCACCCGCTTGCCCCGCCGGCCCGGGTCCGGCGGCGGCGAGATCGCCAAGGAGCGGAGCCGCAGTCGAGAACGCACTGGCGGCTCCACCCGCGTTCGGATGACGAGGGCGTCTACCGATTGGGCTTTCCCCGTGAGCTCGATTCGATCGCTCATCGGCGCCTTGACCACGACTTCTCGGTGAATCCGGTTCTTTTCCCGGTCGACGACGACGATTCCGAACTCCCCTGCCTCCACCGAGACCTCGAGCGCCAGCGTGAAGTCGCCCCTTGATCCTAGGAAGTCATCGAGGCCGAGTACCGCGGCGTAGGCCCACCGCGCCCCGGGCGCGAGAACCACGAGTCCGTCTTCCGCGGTTTCGACGGAGGCGTCGGTCGAGCCCGGTCGAACGAGGGCCAGCGAGATGTCCGAGTACTCAGGCCCTGGGGATCCGGAGGCGGTCGCTATGCGGGTCGTGCCTCCCACCAGAACGAGCGCCACCGCGGCGCAGGTCCACACCCGACCCGCCAGGAGATCACCCTGCATGGCGCCGCAGGAGATCCGGTGGGAACGTGAGCTCGTCGGTGGCTTCGGACAAGTCGAAGTACGCCAGAACGAAGGTCGATTGGACGGACAAGGAGAGGCGCTCGAGCAGAGCTTCCGCACTGGCCAGGTCGCGACGGAACTCCCGGTCGACCGAGTGCAGCTCGATCCCGTTTCGACGGCAGAAGTCGAAGATCGGGAGGGCCTGGTCGACCTTGGTCACGGCCCAGTCCGTCCAGAGATCGTTGAAGTCGTCGGGGTTCTCGTAGCAGGCTTCCATCCCGCGCCAAAGCCGCTTGTCTCCGTACAAGCGGGACTCCGGCGAGACGAAGTGGCGGTCCGCGATGTCGTGGCACAAGACGACGTGGCGCTTCGAGGCGATCAGGGGCAGTAGATGGCCCAGGACGTGCTCTGCGATGTCGAAGCCGTGGGCATCCCAGAACACGACCACCGTCTCGGCGGAGTCTGCGAGGGGCCCGAAATCAAACTGCGTCAAGTCTTCGGTAAAGAGCTGGATCCTCTCGAACCACTCCTCGGGGAGAAATTTCCGCAGCCGTGGTTCAGTGGTCTGCTGCCAGTTTTCGTAGAGGCAAAAGCTGACGAGCTTCCCATTCTGGGCATCGTCGAGAGCCTGGGCGAAGACGGCCGTCGAGTTTCCCATGCCGCGGCCCAGCTCGATGATGAGGTCCGGCTGTAGCTCTCTCACCAGCGCGTAGAGCAACAGGGCCTGCGGAAAGCTGAGATCTCCCTTCGAAGCCACGGCGTCGTAGATGCGCTCGAGTGTGCCCTGCACCTTTCCCACTTCGATCAGTTGCTTCTCGAGAACTCGTGTGATCATTCGAGACTCCGATGGGGCTCTGGGCTGGGCATCCGCCCACTTCGAACAGCATCCGCGCCGGGCGAGCCGAGTGCAAGAGGTTCCGGCAAAAAGGGGGGAACCCGGCCGCCTCCGCTCGGCGGTCGTGCCGGGGCCGGCTCCCATTCGCGGAGTCGGGGGGAGTTTGCGGTAACCCAGGGGCGTCTGCGTCGTACGAGTACGCAACGGAACCTGACCCGGGCGAGGGCTGGCGGGTGTGCTGGGTCACAGCGTACTCGGCCGAACTTCCGCTCGTCGGCAGGTGTTCTACTCTCGTCGTTTCGGTCGCCGATCGGCCGAGGAACGACGGCATGCCGCGGTCGCCCCGCGGCCCGGAGGAGGTTCGCATGACTCGCAGGTTCATCTTGCTGGCGACGGCCCTGGTTTGGGCTTCGGTTCCCCTCACGGCCCTCGGCGGTCATCACGAGAAGGGCGAGCACAACCCGTGTGCGGCCAAGAACCCGTGCGCCGCCAAGAACCCCTGTGCCGAGAAGAATCCCTGCGCGGCCAAGAACCCGTGCGGAGCGAAGAACCCCTGCGCCGCGAAAAAGGCGGGTGCGAAGAAGAAGGGCTCCTACTAGAGCGCTCTTCTTTCAGGCGCGTTCGGGGGTCGGCTAGGCCCCCTCGACGAGGCCGTCGGCGGCACCCGTGTCGTTGTTCTCGAGCGCTTCCAGGACGGACGCGTCTTCGTAGAGCGGAATCCGCGCCTCCTCGTAGAGGGCGCGGGTGCGCTCGGTGACGGCCCCGACGCGAACCAGCGCCGGCATCATCAGATCCTTGAAGGAGTGGATCGAGTCCGGATTCTGATCCGGCCGGAAACCCTGCTCGCGGGCTTCCTTCATCCCCAGGGCGAAGTCGTGGGGCTCGATGCCGGCGTTCTCGAGCGCCATGCGGAAGCCCGGATCCGGCGTCGGTCGCTGGCGACCGTCGGGTCCGCCCGTGGTGTTGATCATCTCTCGCAGCGCTTCGAAGGCGAACTGCGCCACGTCTTCGCGCTCGTCGTCCTCCATGCGCGAGATGGCCTCGCCCACGTAGACGTTGCCGAAGGCCACGTGGCGCGACTCGTCGCGCAGCACGCCCTCCACCAGGGCGCGCAGCAGCGAGCACGTGGTCTGGCGGCGCATGTTGTGGAACGCGCCGAGTGCCAGGCCCTCGATCACCATGTTCATGCCGATCGCCACCTTCACCCAGTGCTCGGACGCCAGCGTGGCGTCGATCAGGGACTTGAGCGGCGGCGACATGGGGTACACCAGCGCGATCTTGTCGACGTACTTCTGGAACACCTCCACGTGGCGGGCTTCGTCCATGGTCTGGGTGGCCGCGTAGAGCTTGCCCTCGTAGTCCGGGACCGCGTGGGTGAGCGCGGCGGCCGTCATCAGCGCGCCCTGCTCGCCGTGCAGGAACTGCGACAGCCGGTAGGCCGCGACGTGGGCGGTGAAGGCTTCGCGCTCCGACTTCGAAAGCCGCTGGACGAACGGGATTTCCTCGAATCCGAAGCGCTCCTCATCGACCAGGGGGCGCGACGGGTCCACCTCCGTGCTCCAGTCGAGGGCCTGCTCGGCGTCCCACTGCGCCTGCTTCGCCTTGCTGTAGAGGTTGCGCAGCTTCTCGATCTCGATGGCGTAGTCGAACTGCCAGCAGAGCTCCATCGGCGCTTCGATGCGGTCCTGTCCGGACAGCACGCTGTGGGGGTCGGGGCTTGCGGAGGAGGGGGCCGAAGCCTGAGGAGTCGCCATGGTCGCTCTCCTTGCGTGGGCCCCCAGTCTAGACGGCCCGCGCCCGACCGGCGAACCGCGTCCCCGACCGCCGGGCCCGTACGGCGGCCGGTTTTCGCGCGAGCCGTGCACGTGGAATGCGAACATGGCCCACCTGGACGAGCGGGTGTCGCCCTTGGTGTCGCCCGTGGGGAGGAGAGCCTTGAGCAGCATGCGAATTCGCCTGACGGACGAGCGCCGCGAACGACTCTTGCACTCGATTCGCCGGTTCCTGGCGGAAGAGTTCGACGAAGAGGTGGGCGACCTGAAAGCGGGGCGTCTGCTGGACTTCTTCACCGTGGAGCTCGGCGCCCCTATCTACAACCAAGCCATCCGGGACGCCCACGGCTTCATCACCGAAAAGCTGGTCGACTTGGAGGGCGAGTTCTACGAGCCCGAAGAGCCCTACCGCGCCTGACTGCGATCCAGCCGCTCGCCCCTTCGAGACCGCTCGAGAAGCTGCTGAAAGGGGTTGTCGTCGCGCCACACGTCACCGGACAGGACGGTGATCAAGCCCCGGCGAATCGCGGGATCCGGGCGTTCGGCGAAGAACAGGTTGTCGATCATGCGGGTGTGATAGAAGCGGTGGATGAGCGCCGAGAACGAGCGATAGATCACGTCCATGTGGCCCCGCCACGGTTTCATCAAAGAGGGCTCGTCTTCGCTGCGCGCCGCGAGCGCGGGCGACAGCAGGCCGACGGCCGTCTCGGCACCCAGCATGGCCAGCGCCACGCCCGAAGAGAAGACCGGGTCCAGAAAGCAGGCCGCGTCGCCCACGCAGCAGTAGCGGGCACCGGACGGCTCCGTGTTCCGGTAGCTGAAGTTGCTGATCCGGTGGGCGTCGCCGGGTCGTGCGCCTGCGGTGATGCGCGACAGATGCGGTGAGTCGGCGACTTCTCGATCCAGCTCTTCGGGGCGAAGTGCCCGTCGACGCACGACGCCGATGCTCACCGTGTCGCCGTGAAGCGGAATCACCCAGGCCCAGCCGTCCGGCAGCATCAGAACCTGGATGTTGCCCTCGCGTCCGAGCTCGTCCGCCACCTGGGGCGCGACCCCGCGGTAGTGTCGGAAGGCGGCCGCGCGGCCGAACTCCGGGATGGGAGCGACCCCGCCCCACTGCTTGGCCAAGAGCGCGCTCTGGCCCGAGGCGTCGACGAGATAGCGCGCCTCGTGGACGCCGCCGGCGGACTCCACCCGCACGACTTCCGGCGCTACGGCGACGCTCCGAACGGGCTCCGCCATCCGCACGTCGGCGCCGCGCGTCCGCGCCGCATCCAGGAGCGCGGCGTCGAAGAGCGAGCGCTCGACCTGGAATGCGTGGTCGGGGGTTCCGTCCAAGCCGTCGGCGAAGTTGTAGCGGGCGAAGTCCCCGGTTTGCTCGTCCAGGAAGTCGGCGCCCCGCTTGTACCGATAGGGGCCCTCCGCCAAGCGGACGCCCAGCCGCTCCAGCAGCGGGATGTCGATGGGCAGCAGCGATTCGCCGACGTGGAAGCGCGGAAACCGCTCGCGCTCGAGCAGCAGTACGTCGTGGCCGGCCTCCGCCAAGAGCGCCGCCGCGGTCGACCCGGCTGGGCCGCCGCCCACGACGATCACGTCCCGCCGCGCGCGGCTCACGTTGCCGGCGCCACGTCGAGGGCCCGCCACAGGTCGGCCTCGCGGTCGTACCCCAGGACGTGTTGGGCGGCCATCACGCCCGAGGAGGCGGCGCCGTAGACGCCGCCTCCGGGTTGGGTCCAGTGGCCCGCCAGGTGCAAGCCTTCGATGGGAGTCGTCGGTGCCAGGCGCAGCGGTCCGACCTGTTGAGGCGACACCTCCCACCCGTAGAGAGCCCCCTGGTGGTTCAGCGTGTAGCGCTCGAGGGTGCGCGGCGTGCCGCACTCCGCGAACAACAAGTGCTCGCGCAGGCCGGGGAAGACGGCTTCGGCTTCGTCCAAGAGCAGGTCCATGAGCCGGGTCTTGTCTTCGCGCCAGGGTCGGGGCCACGCATAAGGCAGCAGGACCGTGATCTGAAAGACGTGTTCGCCTTCCGGCGCCAGCTCGGGATCGGACAGCGTCGGGACCGTCAACCCGATGCGCGAGATGTGGCCCCGCAGCAGATTGCGGTAGTCCTGGTCGTGGTCCCAGACCTTGTAGACGAACATCTCGTGGCTGGCGCCCGCCCGACGCAGGTCGAGATCCGTCGCGCCGTAGACCACGAACGCGGAGACGCTCGGCCGCATCGCCCGCAGGTCGCGCATGAAGCGGCGCGGGAGATGCTCGGGCCCCACGAGTTCTTCGAAGGTCTGGGTGGCGTCCGATCCGGAGATGACGACGGGCGCGTCGATTCGCTGGCCGTTCTCCAGCACGACGCCGGTGGTGCGCCCCGACTCGACCCGTATGCGCCGCACCCGGCTCTTCAACAACAACTCGCCGCCCGCTTCCCGCAGGCCGGCCGCCAATGCGGACGCCAGGCGCTGAAAGCTTCCGCGGCACGAGTAGGCGCCCCCGTCCACGTAGCTCATGAGCATGGCCGCCCAGTAGACGAAGGACACGCGCGAGGGCGGCAGACCCAGGTAGGGCCACAGGGTCCCGAAGACCGTCTTCAGGCGCGGGTCCTCGAGGGTGTCGTCGAGGACTTGGCCGAGCGTGGCGCGGTGGTAGCGCAGCAGGGTGGGAACGCGGCGAGCCGCCCGCGCGAAGTCGGCCAGCGACACCAGGTCGGGCGCGCGCGCCGTTTCCTGGGCGATGTCCGCGCACAGCTGGAACAGATCCTGGAAGCCCTTCTCCTCGTGGGGGAAGGCCCGTACGTGTGCGGCCTGAAATTCGTCCACGCCGGTCGGCGCGTCGAGCCGGAAGCCCGGGTAGAGGGCGCTGTAGAAGGGGTGCGCCGGCAGGAATTCGCACTGGTCGCGGACGCCCAGCCCGCGGAGCAGGCGATCGATGAGCCCGGCTTCGTTCTCGCAGCCGCCGATCAAATGCACGGCGGCATCGAAGCGGTAGCGGCGGCGCTTGAAGCTGTGGGCGTAGCCGCCGGGGCGATCGTGGCGTTCCACCAACAGCACGTGGCGTCCCCGGCGCGCCAGCAGGGAGGCCGTGGTCAGCCCGCCGATGCCGGCGCCGACCACGATCACGTCGTAGGCCGAGTGCCGTGCCTCGCGGTGGAAGCGCACCTCAGCGCACCTGGTAGGTGGCGGGGTCGTTGTCGAGCAGTGCGAAGAGAATCATGAAGTCCAGGAGTTTCCGGCTGTAGGTCTTGGTGGTGGCTTCCCCGGTGAAGATCCGCGGCAGATGTTTCGACACGTGCGGGTTCAAGAGGCGGCCGACGACGTTTTCGGCCTGTTGCTCGCCCACCTTGAACAGCGTGAAGAGCCGCCCGTCGTAGAAGTAGCCGACGATCGTGCGCCAGGCCTCGACGTGGGCGATCACGTGGCGTTCGTAGCGGGCGAACGACTTGGGATCGCCTCGCAGGAGGGCGCGCGCCAGCTCGCGGGCGCCGTCGAGCGCCAGGTAGAGTCCGCTGGAAAACACCGGATCGATGAACCCGAACGCGTCGCCGACGAGCGCCCAGCCGTCTCCGACACCGCGCAGGGTCGTGAGCTGGTAGTTGTCGTACTTCATGACGCGCGTCCGTCGGGAGGCGCCTTCCGTGACGCTCTTCAGCCAGGGCTCCTGGGAGAGGTAGGCGTCGTAGCGCTCCTCCGGCGTGGCGCCGAGCGGTCTCAGCACTTCGCTCGGAACCACCACGCCCAGCGAGACGCGCCCCGGCAGCGGAATCCGCCAGCACCAGCCGTGCTCGAGGCGGTCGGTGTGCACGTGGTCGGGTTCGTGGAGCCGGACCCCCTCCAGGTGCGCGAAGAGCGCGGTGTCGCGGCGGTCGCCGGCGCGGGTCGGCAGGTCCAGCAGACGCGCCAGCGTGCGGCTGCGGCCGCTGGCGTCCACGATGAAGTCGGGTCGGCCCCCGAGCGCGTCGGCCGCCAAAGACTCGGACGCCGGCGCCAGTGCGACACGGTCAGTCCCCTCTCCCCGCTCGACCTGCGCCGCGGCTTCGATGGGGACGGCGCCGGCGCGTTCGCAGGCGCGGCGCAGGACCGCATCGAACCGGTCCCGGGGCACGTTGTAGGCGTATCCGGGCAGCCGGCCCTTCACGTCTCCGAAGCGAAACTGCAGCGTCTCGCCCGCGCGATTCAGGACGAAGGTGGCGCCCGGCTTGTAGAGCCCCAGCTTGGCCACCTCGTCCTCCACGCCCAGGTGTCGCAGGAACGGGATGATGGCCGGTACCAGGGACTCCCCCACCAGCAGCGGCGGTCGTGCGCCGCGCGAGAAGAACGCGACGCGGCGTCCAGCGCGGGCCAGATCCGTGGCCAGGACGGACGCGGCGGGTCCGTCTCCGACGATGGCGATGCGCTGGTGGCGTGCGGGTGCCATGCACGGAGGATTATCCCACCCGGGTGCGCGGGGCCAGCGCTATCCTGCCGGCCATGCCGCCCCCGCTCTCCCGTGAAGACCTGACCCAGAGCATCTACGACATTCTGCGCAACGACCTGCTGGAGGTGGGGGAGGAATTCACGCCGCGCTCGAATCTCATCGACGCGGGGCTCGATTCGCTGGCGGTGACGCAGCTCCTGTTGGCCGTGGAAGAACGCACCGGGGTCTGGGTCGACGAAGGCCTCCTGACTCCGGAGACACTGGCCAGCTGCGAGAGCCTGGCTGCCTGCATCCACGAGCTGGCCGGAGCCTGACATTTGGCCCTCGACGGCCGGCCGTGAAGACCCTGGCCGGTGCGAGAGCGCTGGGCGTACACTGGTCGGCGCAAATGGGCCCGAGTCTCCTCGCCACCACCTCCCCGCGTGCGCTCACCGGGGCCGACGTCTTTCTCCGCGCCTTCGATGGCGAGGCGCGGCGCTTCTCGGGCGCGGGGCACCTGTCGCAGTTGGTGCTGCGGGTCGGCGCCGGCTTTCGCCCGGCCGCGCTGCGGGCCGCGCTGGAGGCGGTGAGCCAGGCCCATCCCATTCTGCGGGCGCCCGTGCGGCGGCGCGGGTTCGGGCTGCCGCAGTTTCGCTGCGATCGGGCTCGGTACGTGGCGCACCCGGTGCTGGCCGAGGTGCGCGGCGGTGTGCCTTCCCTCGACGCGGAGGGGCATCCGCCGCTGCCCGAGCTCTTCGGCGAGCGTCTGAACGGAGTGCTGGCGCTGGAGCGGGGCGAGCTTCTGCGCTGCGACGTCGTGCACTACGACGGCGCCGGCCCGATTCGGGCGGATGTGGCCTTCACGTGGGCTCACATGCTGCTGGACGGCTCCGGCAGCGAGCTCTTCGTCTCCCATCTGGCGGCGGTCGACCGGGGCGAGTGCCAGCCCGGCGAACTGCCCGCCGCGGATCCCCCACGCGAGACACGGCCGTTCCGCGAGCAGGCCGACGTGGCGCGGGCCTGGGTCCAGTCCATGGAACCCATGAAACCGCACCCGCCGCGCTCGCTGGCCGGCCCGCGCCGGCGCGCGCCGCAGGACCTGCGGGTCGAGTGGCGCCGCCACTCGCGCGGGGCCACCGAGCGCATCGTGGCGCGAGCGGCCGAACAGGCCGGATTCCTGACCCCCGTCGTCTTCTACATGGCGGCCGCCGTCCGGGCCCACCACGCCGTCTTCCGTGCGCGCGGCGACGTGCCCGAGAGCTACGTGGTCCCGCTGCCCGTGAATCTCCGCGCCAAGGGGCAGAAAGGCCCGGTCTTCCAGACCCACGTGTCGATGCTGTGGTTTCAAGTGCTCGCGGCGCGCGCCGACTCGCTGGCCGACGTGATCGACGACCTCAAGCAGCAGCGCCGCCGGGCCATTCGCGACGGTGCCGTCGAGCAGGGCCGCGTCGCTCTCGACTTCATCCGCTTTCTCCCGAGCCCGCTCTACGCGCGCATGGCGCGCAGCCACTTCGGAGGCGAGCTCGCCTCCTTCTTCTTCGCCTACACCGAGGAGTTTCTCCCCGGAGTGGACGAGTTCTTCGGAGCACCCGTCGAGGCGGGCTGTCACGTGCCGTCGGTGCTGGCTTCGCCGGGGAGCAGCCTGCTCTTCTCGCTGCGGGGCGGCCGCCTGAACGCGACCCACGTCTACCAGCGGGGCGTTCTCTCGGAGCCGGAGCGGAAGATTCTCTACGCGCAGCTCGAGCGCGACCTGGCGGGAGAGGAAGCGTGACGGCAGGGGCGTCGCGCTTCGACGTCGCCGTCGTGGGAGGAGGCAGCGCCGGGTTGGCGGCCGCGGTGGCGGCGGCCGAGAGCGGTGCCCGCACTTGCCTTCTCGAACGCGCCCGGGAGCTGGGAGGCAACGCCACCCAGGCCTTCGTTCACACGATCTGCGGCCTGTACGAGCCCGCCGATGCCGGGCCGGCGCGGTTCGCGAATCCCGGCTTCGCCTCGCGTTACGCCCGTCGCCTGGCCGGCTGCGGTGCGGCGGGAGAGCCGGAGCGGGCGGGTCGGGTCTGGGTGCTCCCGACCGAGCCGCCGGCCATGGCCGCGGCGGCTGCCGAGTTCGCGGCCGCCACACGCTCCCTCGACTGCCGGACGGGAACCCGCATCGTGGCCGCACAGCTGGCCTCGCAGCCCGGCGGCGAGAGCGAGCTGGTGGCGGCGTGCGCTGACGGGCGATCGACGGTTCGGGCGCGTGTCGTCGTCGATACCAGCGGCGACGGGGTGATGGCCGCGCTCGGCTCGGCCGACTGCGCGTCGGAACCCGACTCGGGGCGCCAGGCTCCTTCCTTCATCGCTCGCGTCTCCGGCGTCGCGCCCGGCAGCGTCGCGGGGTTCGCGCGCCTGCAGCTGAGCGTTTCGGTGGCCGGTGCGTCGCGCCAGGGCCGGCTCCCGGAGAGCTGCGAATCGATCCTGGTGCGGCCCGGCCTGCGCCCGGGGGAGGTCTATCTCACCCTGAACCTGCCGCCGCCGGCGGGACGGGAGCACGCCCTGCTCGACGAGGACTACCTGACGAACCTCCGCGCGAACGCCCTGCGCTGGCTCGAGACGGTGCTCGAGTTTCTGCGCAAGCAGCGGCCGGGGTTCGAGCACGCCGTCCTGGCCGAAGCCGCGGCGCGGGTCGGAGTGCGGGAGACGCGGCGGCTGTGTGGGCGCGTCGTCCTGTCGGGGGAACACGTGCGTGGCGGCGTGCGGGGCGCGAACGACGTGGCGGTTTCGAGCTGGCCCATCGAGCTCTGGTCGGACCATCGGCGGCCCCGCTTCCAGCACGTGGAAGCTCCCTGCGGCATTCCCCTGGACGCGCTGCGAAGCCGTTCGCACCCGGAGCTCGGCATGGCGGGCCGCTGCCTGTCGGCCAGCCACGAAGCGTTGGGCGCGCTGCGCGTGATCGGAACCGCGCTGGCGACGGGCGAGGCGATCGGCGTCGCGGCCGCGCGGGCGGTCGACTCGGGCGTCTCGCTCCGGGACGTTTCCGACGCAAGCGTTCGGCGAGAGTTGGACGCCTACCGCGCGGCGAGCGAAGCGTGACCGTCGTCGACGCCATCCGAGAGCGAGCGCGGGCGCAGCCCCAGTCCGCGGCGCTGGTGGAGGCCCGTCGCGACGGCGGCGATCGCAGGCTCGCCTACGCGGAGCTGGTGGAATCGTTCGAGACCCGCGCGCGCGAACTCACCGCCGCGGGCCTCGCCACCGGCGACCGCTGTGGGCTGCTGGCGCCGCAGGGCTCGGAGTTCATCGAGGCCGCTCTCGGGATCCTGGCGGCAGGGGCCTGCCTGGTGCCGATCCCCGACGACATCGGCCCGAACGCGCTGGCGGCGTTTCGCCAGCGAACGCGACTGCACGGCCTCCTGCGGGTGGGGGGTTCCGAGGCGGGCTTCTCGCGCTTTCCCGATCCCGGCGCCGTCGACGGAAGCGACGACCGCGACTACCGCGATCTCCGTCCCGCCTACCTGCGCTTCACCTCGGGTACCACCAGCGCGCGCAAGGGTGTCCTGCTCTCCCACCCGGGCATCCAGGCGCGGCTCGACGCGGCCAATCGCGGGCTCGCCATCGGCCCCGAGGACCGGATCGTGTGGGTGCTGCCGCTGGCGCACCACTTCGTGGTGTCGATCCTGTTGTATCTGCGCGAGGGCGCGCGCGTGCTGCTGCCGGCCTCTCACCTGGCCCGCAGCGTGCTCGAGCTGGCCGAGCGCGAGGCGGCCACGGTCCTCTACGCCTCGCCCTATCACCTGCGCGTTTTCGCCAAGGACACGAGCGAGCTGTCCCTGCCCTCGCTGCGGCTCGCCATCTCCACGGCCAGCGGACTCGCCGAGGACGCCGCCACCGCGTTTCGAGCGCGCTTCGGCCACGCCGTCACCCAGGCGCTGGGCATCATCGAAGTGGGATTGCCCGCCATCAACCTGGCGCGGGCCGAGTCCAAACCGGAGTCCGTGGGCGCGCCGCTGCCGGACTACGACGTCTGGCTGCGGGACGAAGAAGGCGCCCCCGTCCGCGATCCCGGACCGGAGCGAACCGGCGAGGTCTGCATCCGCGGGCCGGGCCTGCTGGCGGCCTAC
>JAKSBN010000509.1 GCA_022361175.1 Pseudomonadota bacterium
CGCGGCCGCGGCCGCCGCGCCCTGGGCGCCGCCGCCACGACCGGCGCTGGCGGCCTGGGCGACTCCCCCGCCCCCCGTGGTCCCCGTGGCCTTCGAGGGCGGCGATCCCACCGGGCCCCGAGTGGTGCTCTTTCACGACTCGTTCGGCGAAGGCCTGCTGCCGTTTCTGGCCGAGCACTGCTCGAGGCTGGCCGCGTACGAAGCACGCCTGTGGGAGCCGGAGCTCTTCGACAGCGAGAGGCCGGATCTCCTGATCGAAGAGTGGGTGGAGCGCCACTTCGTCCGCGATGCGCCGCTCTCCGATGGGGCCCTCGCCGAGTTCGCCGCCTCCCCCTGACCTCGCCTTCGGATCGAATCTCGCTGTGGCGGATTCGGTCCCTTTCGTATTAACATCATACGGATGATGAAAGATGCAAATGGCGCCGGCGCGAAGCGTCCCCGCACGCGGCCGCGCGCGCGCCGCACCCAGGAGGAGCGAAGCGCGGCGACGCGGACCAAGGTCGTGCTGGCGGCGACCGAATGCGTGGCCGAGCTGGGATTCCGCGGCGCCACCATGAGCGCCATCGCCGCCCGGGCGGGCGTGACCTGGGGAGCGATGCAGCACCAGTTCGGCGACAAGGATGCGATCCTCGACGCGGTGCTGGAAACGGTCATCACGGACTTCGAGACCCATCTCTCGGGGCTGCGCGAGGCCGAGCCGGAGCCCCGGGCGCGCGTCCGGGCCTTCATGCGCCGCTGTCAGCAGCTCCTGCACAGACCGGGCTATCGCGCCCTCTTCGAGATCCAGTCCAACCGCAGCCGGGAAGACGATGCGTACGGCCGGGATTGGGCCCACCACGTGGAAACCGTGCTGCGCCGACTGTGGCGGAGCCTCTTCGGCGATCTCGGCGTGCCGCGCGCGCAGCTGGCCGCCGCTCGTCGCTTCACGTTCGTGGTGCTGTCGGGAATCGCGTCGGAGCGGATGCTGTTCCCGGAAACCGACTTCTCCCGCAAGCACCTCGAGCTGCTCGAGGAGACGCTGCTGCGCCGCCTCGGCCTCGCCGCTTGAGGGAGAGCAGGTTGTCCGAAGGTCGACATCGGGGATCGGAGGGCTTCGACCGAGTCGTCGGGTTGGTGGCGGGCCTGTGTGTCGTCGCGCTTGCGTCCGCCGCACCGGCCGAGCAGAGCCCTCCGCGCAACCCCTACCTCGCCGACTCGATCTACGCGCTGGGCCACGGCGACTCCGCTCAACAGGACTCCGTCTCCGCCACCGGCCCGGTGGGCGAAAGCCGCACGCTCCGCCCGGATGAGATCGACTACGCCCCGTTGGGACCCGCGCACTTCGGCGCCACCATCTCCGGCCCCTATCCCGACGGCCGCCGGGTGGTGTGGAGCAACGGGCTCGATCGCATCGTCAAGCTCGACCACGCCACCTGGGAAGTGCTGGCGACCTTCTGGCTCCCCGGAACCGAACGCTACGGCGAGGCGCGGGCCGAGGCTTCCATCGCCCGCTGGGACGACCGCAACACGGGCTTCGGCGCCATCGTCCAGGGCTTCTTGGAGGCGCGCAAACTGCGCGACCTCTCGGGTGTCTATACGTTGCTCGACCGCGACGGCATCTACTACATCGCCGGCGTGGACGGCAGCGTAACGGCCTACGCCGACGCGACGCCCGGCGATCCGTCCTCCGCCATCGAGGTGCAACGCCGCGCACGGCTTCCCACCGAAGTCACCGGCCACGCCGTCGGGATGAACATGACCTACGACGGCTGGCTGGTGGTGGCCACCGAGCACGGTTGGCTCGTGGCCCTGTCTCGGGACCTCTCACGGATCCGCACCGTGCGCCTCCACCACAGCCAGGGCGCCGAGGACAAAGCGACGCGCGAGGTCGGATACGGCTGGGTCCGCAACGGCTTCGCCGTCGACGCGGCCGGCGGGATCTACCTGGTGTCCCAAGACCACCTGCACAAAGTGGTCTGGACGGGAGATCGGCTGAGCGTGGACACCGGCGACGGCGCCTTCACCGCCCGCTACCGCAACGGCTGGGGCCACGGCTCCGGGGCGACGCCCAGCTTGATGGGCTTCGGCGACGAGGACCGCTTCGTCGTCATCACCGACGGCGACCCGGTCATGAATGTCACGCTCTTCTGGCGCGACGCGATCCCGGACGACTGGCGGCGGCTTCCGAACGCCCCCGATCGACGCATCGCCGGCATGCTGCCCGCGACCATGGGCATCCCTCCGCTGCCGGCGATCCAGTCGGAGCAGTCGGTGGTCGTGTCCGGCTACGGGGCGCTGGTCGTCAACAACGTGCCCCGCAACGTCCCGTGGTGGGTGCCGCGGCAGGCCGAGCCGCTCTTTTCCAGCTATCTCGGCAGCAGCCCGGAGCACCAGCCCTTTGGCGTACAGAAGTTCGTTTGGGACCCCGAAGCGCGCCGCTTCCAGGAAGCCTGGGTCAACCGGGAGATCAGCTCTCCGAGCTGCGTTCCCATCGTCAGTCGCGAGAACGGCCGCGTGTACTTGATCGGGGCCCGACAGAATCGCTGGACGCTCGAAGCGATCGATTGGCGAACGGGGGTCTCCGACTTCCACTGGATCATCGGGGGACAGCGCTTCAACCCGATCTTCTCCGGCACCCTGCTCGACCAGAGCGGTCGCATCCACTTCGGCACGCTGTGGGGCCGGGCCCGAATCGACCCGTCTCCTCCAGCTAACTGGGAGATCTCTCATGGCCAGTGAACCCCACGCCCTCTTCGAACCCCGAAGCGCCGAGTCGTGGCGCGACCCCTTCCCGATGTACGCGGCCCTGCGCGACCGCGACCCGGTGCACCACGTCGGCGAGACCGATAGCGGCGACGACTACTGGGTCCTCTCCCGCTTCGAGCACGTCTTCGCCGCCGCGGTCGACGCCGAGACTTTCTCTTCGGCCGAGGGGCTGACCTTCTCCCAGGGCGAGAAGGAGAAGCTCGGCATCGAGGCTCCCATCGTGATGATGGACCCGCCCGAGCACACGGCGCTTCGCAAGCTGGCCATCAAGCGTTTCACGCCGAGGGCGGTCGGTGCCCTCGACGCCATGGTCCGGGAGTTCGTGGTCGAGCGCGTCGAACGACTGCGAGAGCGGGGGAAGGGAGACGTGATGGCCGAGCTCCTGAAGCCGCTGCCCAGCTTGGTGGTGGCGCACTTCCTGGGCGTGCCCCGAGAAGACCGCGCGCTCTTCGACCGCTGGACCCAGGCCATCGTCTCGGCCAATGCGGAAGGAGACGTGTCGGGCGCGGCCGGCGCCGTGGGCGAGATGGCCGTCTACTTCGGTGGTCTGGTGGAGAAGCGGCGGCGCGATCCGGGCGAGGACGTGATCTCCGCCCTGGTCCACGGGCGCCTCGCCTCGGGCGAGGAAGTATCGGCGGCGAAGATCCTCGGCATGGGCTTCACGCTGGTGGCCGGGGGCAACGACACCACCTCGGGGCTTCTGGGGGGTGCGTTGGAGCTCCTGACCCGGCACCGCGACCAACGGGCCCTGCTGCTGGAGGACCCCGGCCGCACGGCGAACGCCGTGGAGGAGTTCCTGCGGCTGACGTCCCCGGTACAGGGCCTCGCCCGCACCACGACGCGCGACGTCCGCATCGCGGACCGAGTGATCCCCAAGGGCCTGAAGGTGCTGCTCCTCTACGCCTCGGCCAACCGCGACGAGCGCGAGTTCGGAGACACGGCCTCCCAGTGCGACGTGCTTCGCAAGATCCGACGCACTCTCGCCTTTGGCTATGGCCCCCACCACTGCATCGGCGCCGCGGCCGCGCGGCTTCAGGCTCGGATCGCCCTCGAGGAACTGCTCTCGCGCTGTCCCGAGTTCACCGTCGACCCCGAGGCGGGCCGCTACGCCCCGGGGCACTTCGTGCGCCGGTACGAATCGCTGCCGTTCTGGGCGGCCGGCTAGCGCCCACCGGCTCACCAGGACGCGCAGACGCCCGGGGACCGGCAGGACGTCGCAGGCGCCGTGAAAGACCGCGTCGGGCGGCGCTCCGGGTCGAACGCCGCCGAGGGATCGAACCAGCCCGCCGCGCCTTCGTTGGAGGACCGCAGCTCGCGCCAGTCCACCCCCCAGGCCGGCCCCCCGGCCAGGACGACGATCACCACAGCCACCGCCATCGCGAGCGTGCCCCACTCCGGCCATCGGTGGTGTCGATCACAAACAGCGAGGAACCGCCCGGATCGCGCATGCGGTGACATTCCCGCAACCGAGGTACGGAGCCTACGCAGTTCGCTCTCTGACTGAAAAGAACCCACAGAAAGTGAGAACCCAGCAACCGGTTCTGCACACCCACCATCCAGTGAATTCTGTAGCGTTGATGACGATTCGGTGCGGGTTGGAGGCAAGTCGTGGGAACCGAGTCTGACGTGCGTCGAAGCGGGAGGTCGCGCGTTCTGCGCGCTGGCAAGAAGGCCCGACCGTGGATCAACGGCGTGATCGCCCGCCACTCGCCGCTCGGCGATCCGCCCGTGTACGACCCGGCGCTGTTCCCGTTCGTGAAACCCATCGAAGCCGAGTGGCGCGCCATTCGCGCCGAAGCCGACGCGATTCTGGAGCAGCAGTCGCGCTTGGCCGCGGTGGTGGACATCTCGCCGGACCACGCGCGCATCGCCAACAGCGGGCGCGGTTGGAAGTCGTACTTCCTCTACGGATACGGCCACCGGATGGAGGCCGCGTGTCGCCGCTGCCCCCGCAGTGCAGCGCTCCTGACGAGCATCCCAGGCCTCGAGACGGGCTTCTTCTCGATCCTCGAGCCGGGGCAGCGGTTGGTGCCGCACCGGGGGCCCACCAAGGCGATCCTGACCTGGCACCTGGCCCTGCGCACACCGACCCGCTTCGAGGATTGCTCCATCGAGATCGACCGCCGCGTCCACACCTGGCGGGAGGGTCAGAGCCTGATCTTCGACGACACGTATCGTCACGCCGTCTGGAACGATACGTCGGAGCCTCGCGTGGTGCTGTTGATTCACTTCCGCCGGCCGGTGACGGGCCTCGGGGGCCCCGTCGCGCGCAGCTTCCTGCGCGCGATCAAGTGGAGTCCGTTCGTGCGCGACGCGAAGCGCAACCACGAGGCCTGGGAAGCCGATTTCGAGGCCCGTCTCTCCGGGTTCCACGCCGAGCGCCCCCAGTAGGTCATTTTCACCGCATCACGGGAAGCTCGGGTCAAGCCTCTAGCGCGCTTGGGCGATAGACGAGACTGGCGCACTTGGGGGTGTGGTGTGGCGTTGTTCGCGGCGATCGGAGGCGGGGCATTCGTCCTGACGAGCTTCGTGCTCGGCATCCGCCTGATGTTGCTGGCGCGCCGAACGCGGGGATTTCCCGAGTTCGTGTTGGGTTTCGGGCTCTTCTTGATGGTGGGCCTGGGCTATCCGATGGGCATCGTCGGCGTTCGGGCCACCGGCCTTGCGACCGAAATCCGCATGGTCTTCGCCCTTTGCAACATGGTCTTCCTGATGGTGGGCATGACCGGGGTGGCGCTTTTCACACGTCGCGTTTTTCGGCCCGACGTCGTGTGGTCGAGCGTGGTGGTGGTGCTCATCTTCCTCGGGTACGGCGTCTGCCTGGCCGCTCAGCTGCTGGATCCGGGATTGGCCGCCTACGTCGACAATCCCTACGGCCCGTGGCGCCAGGTCAGCTGGATCAGCCTGCTCGGCTCGGGCTGGGTGGGTTTCGAATCGCTGCGGTACCACCTGTTGCTGCGCAAGCGCCTCCGTCTGGGGCTTGCGGATCCGGTCGTGACGAATCGCTTCTTGCTGTGGGCCACGGGGATGCTGGCAGCCGCCGTGATCGCGGGCGTGACGCTCGTGTTCGGGTTGCTGGGCGTTCGCTTCGTGGGCACCGCGATCGGTGGTCTCGTCGTCGGCCCGCTCGGTCTCGTCATCTCGGGATCGATGTGGCTGGCGTTCCTGCCGCCGCGCACCTACGTCGCCTGGCTGCGCCGGCACTCCCGCGCGCCCGCCTAGGCCTCCGCTCGCTCAGCCAGTCGCCGAGCCGGCGGCCGCCGCTCGGTCTCGGGCCGCTGCAAGCCCCGCCGGGCCCCCGTTCTTCGCACAGTACTCCCGATACGAGGCGGGTGCGGCGAGGAACCCGCGATCGACCAACTCCCAGGCGTTCTCGAAGCGACACGCCGAGTCGCGCGGAAACGCCAGCGGCTCGCCGGAGCGAGTCACGTCCCAGTACGCTCGGTACTCGGAGAGTGCGCGCGGGTAGCGCTCCTCGCGCGCCGCCTCAGTCACTTTCTGTACGAAGTCGCCCGCGAACTTGTAGTGCAGCAGCACGGTCGTGACGTCGGCGAGCCGCACGTCCTTCACCCAGTGCGGGTCGACCCAGTGCGACGAGTGACTGCAGCGCAAGAGCGGGTGCTTGATGAGGAGCACGTTGTCAAGACCGAACATCGCGGTTCGAACCCCGCCGCGGTAGACGGGCACCCGTGGCTTCGGTTGCACCACGTCAAGATGGTCCGGATAGGCCGAAGCACTCACACACGAGATGTCGTAGGTGTCGTGCTGGCTCCGAAAGTCCTGCTCACTTGCGGAGAGGGGGGTATCGGGTCCCGGGAACATGTCGAGCAGATAGCCGGCGACCGCGTCGTAGCCCGAGGCGTTCAGCCGGCGGAGGAACGCCGAGAGCGAAATCGCGTCCGAGCCCGGGTAGTCGAAGAACTCGTCGATGTCGACCAACAGGCTCCAGCCGGCACCGCGGGAAGCGAGGCGCAGGAGCAGTCGCTTCATGGGGTACTCGAAGTACCGAAACGAGAGCCGACAGCGGAGCACGGTGACGTTGGGCGCGCCGCTGGCCAGCGCCACGGTGTTGTCCACCGAGCCGTTGTCCAGCACGATCAAGTGCCGCACACCGAGCCGATCGTAGTGGCGCAGGAAGTCCTTGAGATAGACCTCGCCGTCGCGGACCAACACGCACGCGATGCACTCGTCGGGACGCGAAACCGGCGGCCGTGGACCCGCGATACGCCTCGTGAAAAGCGGCACCAACACGGCTCCCAAGCGCTCACCGCCGCGCAGCCGAACTCGACGCCACCGCTTGCGCACCCTCCGGACCAGCTTGCCCATGTTGAGCTTCTTCATGCTGCCTCGAAATCTGTATCGCTTTCCGCGCGAGGTGGCGAGAAAGCCCCGGCCAAAGTTCGGGAATCCTGTCGTCCGCCCGATGGTTGGCCGCCAGCCCTCCTCGCCGTCAACGAGAACGGCGAAATTGATAGTGTTATTTTCACCACGTCTTTGAGATGACAGCAGATACGACCAGTCTGTCGTGAGGGCGTCGCTCTTCGTTCCGCCCGCTCAGCCGGCATCGAGGTCCAGCACCAGCTTC
>JAKSBN010000022.1 GCA_022361175.1 Pseudomonadota bacterium
CCGCGGCGTGCCGCCGACGCCTGGCTCCAGCGCGACGGACCCCTCACGCGGGAGCTCCTGCGCGCGCCGGGGGCGTTCGGCCTCGGGCAGGTGCCGGCCCGCCTCGCGCCCGAGGCGACCGCCCGGCTCATCTGCGGCTACTGCTCGACGGGGTGCGCCCTCACCGCGCACCTCCAGGGCGGGGAGGCGGTCAACCTCTCCCCCGATCCCGACTATCCGGTGAACCTCGGCATGGCGTGCCCTAAGGGCTGGGAGGCGCTCGCGCCGCTCGACGCCCCCGATCGGGCGACTCGGCCGCTGGTGCGCAACGCGGCCGGTGTGCTCGAGCCCGTCCCCTGGCCGGTGGCGCTGCGCACCTTCGTCGAGCGCTTCCGCGCCGTCGAGGCGCGCCACGGGCCCGAGGCGATGGCTTTTCTGAGCACCGGGCAGATTCCGACCGAGGAGATGGTGGCCCTCGGCACACTCGCCAAGTTCGGGATGGGCATGATCCACGGCGACGGCAACACGCGCCAGTGCATGGCGACGGCGGCGGTCGCCTACAAGGAGGCCTTCGGCTTCGACGCGCCGCCGTACACCTACGCCGACTTCGAGGCGTCCGACGTCCTCGTCTTCGTCGGCTCCAACCCGTGCATCGCTCATCCCATCCTGTGGGAGCGCGTCTGTCGCAACCCCCACTCGCCCGAGATCGTCGTGGTGGATCCCCGCAAGACAGAGACGGCCATGGCCGCCACCGCCCACTACGCGATCCAGCCGAAGTCCGACCTGGCCTTCTTCTACGGGGTCGCCCAAGTGCTGGTGGAGCGCGGCTGGATCGATCGGGACTACGTCGAGCACCACACGGCGGGCTACGCCGCCTTCGCCGAATTCCTGGGTGACTACGCACCGGAGCGCGTGGCGTCGCAGTGCGGCGTGGGCGCCTCCGAGATCGAGCGCCTGGCCGAGACGATCCACGCCGGCGAGCGCGTGTCTTTCTGGTGGACCATGGGCGTCAACCAGAGTCACGAGGCCGTGCGAGTGGCCCAGGCGCTCATCAACACGGCGCTCATGACGGGCAACATGGGACGCCCGGGAACGGGGGCGAACTCGATCACGGGCCAGTGCAACGCCATGGGCTCGCGGCTCTTCAGCAACACGACCAATCTGCTGGGCGGTCACGACTTCGCCAACCCGGCGCACCGCGAGAAGGTGGCGGGCGTCTTGGGCATCGATGCGGCCCTCATCCCCGACACCGCCAGCGACTCCTACGACCAGATCCTGGCCGGCGTTCGGGAGGGGCGCATCAAGGGGCTCTGGATCGTGGCCACCAACTCGGCCCACTCCTGGATCCACCAGAACGAGCTGCGGCGGACGCTGGCACAGCTGGACTGCCTGGTCGTGCAGGACCTCTACGCCACCACGGAGACCGCCCAGCTGGCCGACGTCTTCCTGCCCGCGGCGGGTTGGGGCGAGAAGGAAGGCACCTTCATCAACTCGGAACGCCGCATCGGCCGGGTGCGCAAGGTCAAGCGCGCGCCGGGCCAGGCGCTGGCAGACTTCCACATCTTCTCGCTGGTGGCGAAAGCCTGGGGCTGCGATCTGTTTCCCACCTGGAAGGCGCCGGAGGACGTCTTCACTGTGCTGAAGGAGCTCACGCGCGGCCAGCCGTGCGACATCACCGGCATTCGCGACTACCGGGCGCTGGAGGAAGCCGGCGGCATCCAGTGGCCGCTGCGGGAGGGCGAGACGCTGGCGAGTCACGAGCGCCGCCTGTTCGAGGACGGCGCCTACGCGCATCCAGACGGGCGGGCGCGGTTCTGCTTCGAAGCGCCGCGGCCACCCGAGGAAGCGCCCGATGCCGACTACCCCCTCGTGCTTCTCACCGGCCGGGGGACGTCGAGCCAGTGGCACACGGAGACGCGGACGGGCAAGTCGGCGGTCCTGCGCAAGCTGGCACCCGCCGGGCCCGTCTTCGAGGTGCATCCCGACGATGCCCGCGCCGCCGGCCTGCGCGGCGGCGACTTCGCCCGCTTGGTCTCCCGGCGCGGGGAGATGCGCGCCCGGGCGGTCGTCACGCCCAACGTGGCGGCCGGCCAGGTCTTCGTCCCGATGCACGACGCCGCGACCAACCAGCTCACGTACCCGGCCTTCGACCCGTACTCCCGACAGCCCTCCTACAAGTACGCCGCCATCCGCCTCGAACCTGCCTCTGACCCATCCTCCAAGCCCTAGCCCGACCCGCTCTGCACCGCGCGAGCGGGTCCGGGAGACACCTTCCAGCGAAATAAAGCGCAGCCCCCCACCGAGTCGGACCGTCGCACAGCCTTCCCCTCATCTCCGTCGCCGAAGCGAGACGATCTGCCCACGGCGAGCCAATCGCTGGAAGGTGTCTCCCGGGCACGCGACGAAATCAGCTCGAACGGATCGGGCTACGGGATCAACAACACCTTGCCGGTGTTGCGCCGGTCCTGGATGTAGTGGTGCGCCTCGGCCGCCTGCTCGAACGAGAACGTGGCCGCGACGACGGGCCGGACGGCCGCTTTGTGGTAGGCGTCCAGCAGCGTCTCCATCCAGCGCGTGATGCGGTCGACCTCTTCCCAGAGGTGGCCGAGGTTGACGCCGAAGACGCCCTTGTTCCCATTCATGAGCGCCGGTGGCCTGAACTGGAGCCAGGGCATGGCGGCCGCCGCGCGCACGAGTTGCCACAGGCTTCGGCGCTTGCCCCCGGCCGCGGCCGAGAAGCCGAACATGCCCAGGCGGCCGGTGGGGGCCAGGCAGCGGTAGCTCTTCTTGAACGAGGAGCCGCCCACCGCATCCAGCACCAGCTCGACGCCGCGGCCGTGGGTCAGCTCCATGACGCGCTGCTCGAAGTCCTCGGACGTGTAGTCGATGCAGTGCTGCGCGCCGTGAGAGAGCAGGAACTCGTGCTTGCTCGCGGACGCCGTCCCGATCACCCGCGCGCCCGCCCGCTCGGCAAGCTGCAGCGCCGCCAACCCGACGCCGCCGCCGGCTGAGTGGACCAGGATCGTGTCGCCTTCGCGCACGCTGCCCATCACTTCGATGAGCTGGTAGGCCGTCAGGTAGTTCACCGGCAGGGCGGCGCCTTCCTCGGCCGTCATGCTGTCGGGTCGCGCGAAGACCTGGTTCTCGGGCACGCAGACGGTGTCGGCATAGCCGCCGAAGCGGGTCATGGCCAGAACGTCGCGTCCCACCCAGTCGGTCTCGACGCCGTCCCCCACCGCGTCGACCCGCCCCGCCACCTCGTAGCCGGGGACGACGGGCATCGGCGGCAGATCCGGGTAGAGGCCCATGCGGCCCATGATGTCGGCGAAGTTGACGCCGCTGGCCGCGACCCGGATGCGCACCTCACCGGCGGACGGCAGCGGGTCCGGCGCCTCGCGCACCTCCAGCACCTCCGGCGGACCCGCCCGGGGGATCCAGACTTGCCTCATCTCGAACGCTCCTCCGGCCCGGAGTATATGGGAAGCCCCTCCGCCGGGGCCGCCGCCGATTTCTGGCCGGCCCGCCGTCGATGCGGTGTACCCTGCTCCGACCCTGGGCTTGCTGGAGCTCCGATGCCGATGCGCGAAGCCTTCGAATCGACCTCTGGACCGAGATGCCGCGCCGCCCTGTGCTGCGGGCTCGTGTTGGCGGTGCTGCTACCGGCGGCGGCCGCCGCCGCGCAGGTGGCGTTCACGGACGTGACGGCGACCGCGCTGCCGCAGCCCACTTTGATCCAACACACGCCCAACGAGCCGGGCGACTGCCTCTTCGTCGGCGGCTTCTTCTGCGAACCCGAGCGCATGAGTGGCGGGGCTGC
The DNA here is from genome assembly GCA_022361175.1 of Pseudomonadota bacterium. Lineage (GTDB taxonomy): Bacteria > Myxococcota_A > UBA9160 > UBA9160 > UBA4427 > JAKSBN01. The sequence goes on from JAKSBN010000022.1 coordinate 3,797, forward strand.
GGTGGCGGATGTGGATGGCGACGGCTGGCCGGACCTCTTCGTGACTCGCCTGGATGCGCCCGACGTCCTGCTGCGCAACCGGGGCGACGGCACGTTCGAGGACATCACGGCCGCCTCGGGGCTGGCTGGCTACGACCTGCAGTCGAACGGCGCCGGCTTCGCCGACATCGACAACGACGGCGACCCCGACCTGGTGGTGGTCGTGCTGGGAGAGCTCTCGCTGCCCCCGGTGGCGCTGCGCAACTTCCTGTTCGTGAACGACGGCAACGGGGTCTTCACGGAGGAGGCCGAAGTTCGGGGCCTGGCCGGAGAGAGCACGTTCTCGCGCCGCCTCTGGGGCGTCGCGTTCGGCGACTACGATCGCGACGGCTTCGTGGACGTGCACACCACGGAGTGGAAGCCGGTGCCGTTCACCGCCGGGCACTCCCGGCTCTACCGCAACCGCGGAGCCCTGGAGCCCGGTGTCTTCGACGACGTCACCGAAGCGGCGGGCCTCTCCCTGGGCGGCATCGACGCTTTCGCGTCCACCTTCGTCGACCTCGACGAGGACGGCTGGCAGGACCTGGCCGTCGCGGCGGACTTCGGCACCAGCCAGCTCTTCTGGAACCAGGGCGACGGCACCTTCCTGAACGGCACCGCGGCCGCGGGCGTGGGCACCGACGAGAACGGCATGGGGTCCGCTTTCGCGGATTTCGACGGCGACGGCCACCTGGACTGGTTCGTGACCTCGATCGACGACCCGGCGCAGACCTGCGAGACCGAGCCCTGCAACTGGGGCTACTCCGGGAACCGGCTCTACCGCTACGCGGGGGGCCGCGTCTTCGCGGATGCGACGGATACGGCCGGCGTTCGGGCGGGCTACTGGGGTTGGGGCACGGTGTTCCTGGATGCGGACAACGACGGGGACTCCGACCTCGTGATGACGAACGGGGTCGACTTCGAGGGAACCGACGTCGAGGCCCCCTTCAACGACGACCCCATGCGCTACTGGGAAAACGACGGCACCGGGGTCATGACCGAGCAATCGGCCGCGGTCGGCCTGACGGACACCGGCTCGGGGAAGGGCCGGCTTACCTTCGACTACGACCGCGACGGCGATCAGGATCTGTTCGTCGTCAACAACGGGGCCGAGCCGATCCTGTATCGCAACGACAGCGTGCACGCGAACCAGTGGATCCAGATCGAGGCCTTCGGCAAGGCCAGCAACCGCGAGGCGTGGGGGGCGCGCGTGTCGGTGCAGGCCACCCCGGGCGGGCCGATCCAGGTGCGCGAGGTGGGGGTCGGAGGGCACTTCCTGGGGCAGAGCGAGCAGCGGGTTCACATCGGGGTGGGACAGCCCGACGGCGGCATGGTGCATCACGTGGAGGTGCGGTTTCCCCGCTCGGGGGTGGTGCGGAGCATGTCCGACATCCCGACCAACCGCGTCTATTCGTTCTTCGAGCGGTCCGGGTGCGGGCTGGTCGGGCTGGAGCTGCTGCTCCCGTGGGCTTGCTTCCGCCGGGCCCGGCGTTCTCACGGCCAGTAAGAACCACTGTTCTTCCATAGCGGAACAGGTTTTCCCTTCACGGTCTCCGTCACCCCCTCGTCAGGTTCTTCGAACCGGTGCAACTCCCTGTTCTTCAAGCCTCTTTCCTTCGAACCGGCGCAACTTCCAAACTTGCACGCATCTTGCACTAGAAGCCGGGTCTGGGAAGGGGATTCGGTCTCCCGCCCCCGCTGTGTCCGAGCCCTCTTGGTGGGCAGCGACCGCGGCGGGCGACGGCCGCATCGACGCCTTCCCCGACGCTTGGCAGGAGGTGTTCGATGCGTGCGCTTCGGTTGTTCTCGTTGGTGGGGTTGCTGTGGGCGACTCCGGCTCTCGCGGCTCCCGTGTTCTACACGATTCAACCCGGCAGTTCGCTCACCGCCACGGTGACCGGCCAGCTGGACGTGGTCGTGCACTCGAACCTGGGCGACGTCTCGGGGACCGCGATGGCGACTGGGCCCCTGGCGGCGACGCCCAACGGCTCCATCAACGCCGACTGGGGGTCGCCCAACTGGAGCGGCAGCCTGACCGTGGCGCCGGGCGACGTGAACATCAACAACCCGAACCCGGGCTCGGCCAACGGCGACGTGAACCTGGATCTGTTCGGGTTCATCCCGGTCAACTTCGACCTGGTCATCGACGTCAACAACATCCAGCTCGAATTGGCGTCGACGTTCGATTCCCCCACGTCCCCGGCTCCGCCCGGCCCGGGACCGTTCCCGACCTTCGACGAGGTGGATCTGCTGCTGTCCGCTGACGTGGACTTTCAGGCGACCGGCCCTTTCGGCATCAACATCCAGAACTCGGGCATCGCCATCGGGCCGTCGCTGGTGGAGGCGATTCCGCTGCTGGGGAGTCTCGAACGCACGGGCGTGACCGCCGGCAACCCGACGGGAACGGGAAGCCAGCTGACGTTGCCCATCCCGGGCCTGGACCTGGCGCTTCCCCCCGGCGACCCCATCAACGTGGCGGCTCCGGGCTGCGAGGTCGACAGCTTTCTGGGCTGCGTCTTCAACGTGTCGAGCGTGGATCTGACTCTGACGTCGCTCACGCTGACGAACATCCAGGGGCAGATCATCGCCACCAGCGGGACCCCGATTCCCGAGCCTTCGACGCTGGCCCTGTTGGGCGGCGGGCTCGTGGGACTGATCGCGCTCTCCCGACGACGCGCCTGAGCCCAGCTCGGTCGAGCCTGCTTGGAAGCGGCCCGAGGCAACGCCTCGGGCCGTCGCTTTTCCGAGCACCGCAAGCGTCAGGGGGGAGCGTTGCGCGGGAAGATGTAGCGGTCTTCGTGCACGTGGAAGCGCGCCGTTTCGGAGTCGAGCTCGAAGCGCTGGATCACGATCACGAACCCGTCTCCCGCCGGTCGTTCGCGTTCCAACTGGCTCACCAGCGCGCGCGGTAGCGCCCACTGGCCGATGGCGTGGCGCCGCCTCTGGAACTCGACGTAGCGGCTGCGCGCGGCCGCCGACCAGGCCGTCGGATCCAGCAACGAGAGCTCGTTTCCCTCCACCTCGAGTACGTGCACCGCGACCGGTGGGACCGGCACCGTGTACATGGCGAAGCCGCCGAGCTTCCAGGGGTTCAGGTGGTACTGGCGCGCGAGTGCGTGCTGGACCAAGGGCCACAGGGCCACGGCCGCGAGGCAGGCGAAGACGGCGTGCTGGCGGCGGCGCTGCGTCACAGGTGCCCACCTCGCAGCAGACCGCCGCTCGGGATCCAACCCAGGGCCAGCGCAAGCAGCAGCGCACACGCCAGCCAGTAGACGGGGCGCGCGCGGCGCAGCCAGGGCGCTTGCGGGAACGACAGCAGCAGCAGGGAGAAGAGCGTGGCGAAGAGCAGCTCGCGCGCGCTCAACTGAAGGCCTAGCACGAAGACGACGGCGGCGACGGCAGCCGGCGTCCGCGTGCGGCGCCAGATCAGCAGGAACGGCAGGCCGAGTTCGACCCACACCACCGCGTTGGCGCCGAGTCGGAGCCAGAGCGAGTCCACGCGGTAGGGTCCCGCGCCGTCGCCCCAGGGTGGGAGCGCGCGCAGTCGGGCCACTTCGTCGCCCGGTAGGATCCAGAGGAACAGATCTCCGAAGTGCGAGCCCGTGGCGACCATGTAGGCGAGGAAGTCGCCGTGCCAGTACGTGCCCCACAGGAGCTTCTGCAGGCCCGTGTGGAACAACACGATGGCCACGGTCCACTGGAGCGCTTGGAGCAGGAGCGCGCGGTCGGCATCGAGCCACACCAGGAGCCCCACGCAGAGCAACTCCAGGTAGAAGTGGTTGTCGGTCAGCGGGAAGGTGAGGGCCAGGTGGCCGAGCAGGGGCAGCAGCGCGAGGCGCAGGGCGAAGGCGCGCCAGCGCGGCAGCAAGGCGGCGGCGGCGCAACCCGAGAGCAGCACGGCGAAGATCACCAGCCAGGCGAAGGGGAGGTGGCTCTCGCGCAGAGCGGCGGCCCAGGCGCGCGTGGCGGCGTAGAGGAGGAGCAACTGCGACAGCGCGATCAGCTTCGCGTCGCGAAGCTCCGGATCCGCGTCCCCGGCAAGGCCCAGCAGGCGGCCGACGACGGAGTTCGGTGCCTCCGAAGCGGCCACGCGGCCCTATCCGTCGACCTTGGCCAACAAGGGAAGCCGTTCGCGCGTCGATACGACCACGCCGCCGGGGCGTTCGACGGTGATGGCGAACAGGGCGGCCTGCGCGACCGGCAGCCGCGCGTGGATCGGAACCACGACTTCGGTTTCGCCGGCCGGGATGTCGAAGACTCCACCGTCGACGGGGTGGCGCTCGTCGCGCGTCGCATCGAAGATCCACAGCTGGTACTGGGAAACGGACGGATCGTTGGCGGCGAGCCCCGAGAAGCGCATGTAGCCCTGCTGACGCTGGTCGCTCCAGACCACGTCCCCAGTGGCCTCGGGGCCAGCCGGATCGCCAGTTGCCGTCCACGCGATCCGAATCGCGTCTGCCTGATTCGCCAGCAGGTCGTTTCGCGCGTCGACCGGGTTCGGCGGCGCGGGCTCGAGTAGCGGCGGGACCACGCCCAGCAGGGCGAAGACCAGAATCGCCGCCGCTGCCAGCCAGCCGGCCGGCGCGGCCCAGGGGGTCTTGGACGGCGCCGAAGGGACTTCCCGCGGCGCAGCCCAACGGGCCCGGGTGGCGTCGCCAGACGCCAGGTAGGCGCGTGCGTCCACGAGCACGCGCTCGCGCAAGTGGGCTGGCAGCGGCTCGTGGCTCACCGGCACCAGCGCCAGGTCGATGGCGGCGGCGCAGCGGTCCAGCTCGTCCGCATCCGTGTCGGGCAGGCGCAGGAGCAGGCCGTCCAGCTCGCGCTGCTCCACGTCGTCGAGACCTTGGGTCGCGCGGTCCGCCAGCAGCTCGTTCAGGCGCTCGCGGCTCATGGCGTGCCCTCGCCGGCGCCACCCTGCGCCAAGAGTTCGCGCACCTTGAGGAGGCCACGACGGATGTGGGTCTTCACGGTTCCGAGGGCCAGCCCCGTGGCGGTGGCGATCTGCTGATGGCTGTGACCGCCAGCCACCGAGAGCTCGATGACGTGCCGCTGCTCGGGCGCGAGCGACTCGAGCGCCTTGGCGACGCGGGAGACGTCGAGGGCGGCGTCCATCGTGGCGTCACTCGCACTGGCCGGCAACGGCGGACTGTCGTCGAGGGGAGCCGTCGGAGGCCTGCGCTCCTCGGCGCGATGACGGTCGATCAGCCGCCGGCGGGCCACCGTGGCGATGAAGGTCGTCTCGGACGCGATCTCGGGGTTGTAGCGGTCCGCGCTCTTCCAGAGCGCGACGAAGATCTCCTGGACGGCGTCCTCGGCGTCAGCAGGCGTGGGTGAAAGGCGCCGGGCCAATGACCACACCAAACCGCTGTAGCGGTCGATGCACTCCTGCACCGCTGCCTCGTCCCCGGTCGCCACACGCTGGAGGATCGACATCGTGCGCTGGTCGTCCCTTGCGGCAGAGGGGGCAGAGCGGACAGAGAGCCTGTGCACGCCTGTTGCCGGGATCCGACGGGAACCCGGCGCGGCATCGAGCCCATCCAGGAAATAGCCTAACGCGGGGCGCGCCCCGTTGTCGACGCAAACCGCGCCGAGGGCATCCATCGTCAGCGCGCGTCCACCCAGGGCGGGCGCCAGTTCGGTCGGCCCAGCACCAACTGAGTGCAAGTGATGTGGCGCTCGAGGAAGCCGGCTTCGCAATACGCCAGATAGAAGTCCCACATGCGCCGGAAGTCCTCTCCGTAGCCGAGGCTCGCGATTCGCTCGCGCTGCTCCTCGAACCGGGATCGCCAACGGCGCAGGGTTTCGGCGTAGTCCCGGGTGATGTCGTGCAGATCGAAGATGCGCAGGTCGCTGGCCCGCGTGGCCGCTTCGCACAGGCGCGTCAGCGAAGGCAGGTTGCCGCCCGGAAAGATGTAGCGCTTGATGAAGTCCACACGGCGGCGGGCGGAGTCGTAGTGCTGGTCCGAGATCAGGATGGCCTGGAGCGCGGCCGCCCCGTCCGGGTGCAGGCGATCGGCGCAGGTGCGCAAGTACGTCTCGTAGTACTCGTGCCCGACGGCTTCCACCATTTCGATGGAGACCAGGCGATCGAAGCGGCCCTCGAGGTCGCGGTAGTCCTCCAGCAGAACTTCGACGCGATCCTCCAAGCCGGCTTCCTTCACGCGCGCGACGGCGACGGCGTGCTGACTGGGCGAGATGGTCGTGCTGGTGACGCGGCAGCCGACGTGTTCGGCCGCGTAGAGCGCGAAGCCTCCCCAGCCGCAGCCGATCTCCAGCACCTCGTGTTCGGGCCGGAGGGCGAGCTTGCGGCACAGGCGGGCGTACTTCGCCTGGGACGCCTCTTCCATGCTGGCGTCGGGCCGCTCGAAGATGCCGGCCGAGTAGGTCAGGGTCGCATCGAGAAAGGCCGCGAAGAAATCGTTCCCGAGGTCGTAGTGCGCGCGGATGTTGCGTCCGCTCCCCGCGCGCGTATTCCGGCGCCAGCGGTGGAGCGCGCGGCGCGGTACCTCGGCCAGGCGGGACAGCGGGCCCTCGAGCCCTTCGACGGCGGCGCGGTTCTGCAACAAGAGCTGCACCAGCCGCGGCAGGTCGTCACTGTGCCATTCGCCGCGGATGTAGGACTCCGCGGCCCCGACCACACCGCCCAGAAACAGACTCGGATACACCTCGGGGTTGCGGACTTCGACTCGCACTCCGCCGAGTCCGCGTGAGCTGTCGCCGAAGCCCTGCTCGCAAGCGCCGTCCGCCAGGACCAGGCCTCCGGACTCCAGCCGGCCCAGCGCGGCCTCCACGCGGCCGCGGCAGAAGCGCTGGAAGGGCCCCTCGCGCCGCGGTGCTGCATCGAGAACGGGGAGAGCGGATTCACTCATGTCGGACTTGCTTCCTCGAGGTGGCGGGGGTGAGGGTGAAAGCGGGCGCCGCGCCTCAGCAGGCGGGCCGCTTGCCAGTAGATGGCGGTGTGGAGTCGCAGGCTCTGGGCCGGATGCCGCAGGAGCGCGCTTGTCAGGGCCGAGCGAGTGAGCCCGCGCCGAGCGAGGCGCACGTCCGCGTCGAAGACCGCGCGCCCGTTCCTGAGACAGGTGATGCCGACGTCCAGGGCGTCACCGGGACCCCGGAACCGAAACGCGTAGGAGAGCCCCATGTCGAAGAACGGGGATACGTGGAATTGCTTCTGCGCCTCGAACCGAAGCCAACCGGCATGGGTTCGGCCCGACGCGGCCGGCAGCACGTAGATGTGCCGCTCGCCCCAGGGCGTGTTGGTGACGTGGACGACGATTGCCTCGATCTGCGGGCCGTCCGGAGCGAACACGAAGTAGAAGCTCACCGGGTTGAAGCCGTACCCGAGCACCCGAGGCTGGGTGAGCAGCGCGATCGGGCCCCGCGGCCGCGCGCCCGTGTGGCTGACCACCTCGTCCCGCACGCAGGCGTCGAGGGAACGTCCCGGGTCGCCCAGGTAGTCTCGTCGGTGAAGCGATACCCAGTTGGAGCGCTCGACCGACCAGAGCGGGTGCCGGTCGAAGACCTCGTCCCACTCCGCCAAGTCCACATAGGCCAGGAAGAGCGGATAGCGGAAGCGGTGCCGCACCGCGTCCGAACGACGGTGGCTGACGTGGCCCGTGTAGATCGCGCTTCTCACGCCGCACCACCTCGGCCCAGGCGTTCTGCCACGACGAGCGCGCTTTGGACCCCGTCTTCGTGGAAGCCATAGCCCCAGTAGGCGCCGCAGTAGTGAGTGCGGCGAACGCCGCAGATGCTGGCGCGCTTCGTCTGCGCCTCCAGCGCCGCGGCGTCGAAGAGAGGGTGGTCGTACTGGTAGCGGCCGAGAACCTGCTGGGGGTCGATCGCTTCCGTGTGATTGAGCGTGACGCAAAGCGGAACGGGCGCGTCGAGGTTCTGCAGCCGGTTCATCCAGTAGGTCACGGCCACTCGGGACGTTTCCGTGCGATCGCGAAGAGCGTGGAAGTTCCAGCTCGCGCGGGCCCGGGGTCGGTGCGGCAGCAGGTTCGCGTCCGTGTGGAGCACGGCCTCGTTCGGCTGGTAGCGAATGGACGCCAGGACTTCGCGCTCGGCGTCGGACGGGTCCGCCAGCAGCGACAGGGCCTGATCGCTGTGCGTGGCGACCACGACGTGGTCGAAGCAGCGGATCTTGTCGTCTTCGGTTCGCAGCGTGACGCGGTCGGCCCGCCGCCGGATCTCCCGCACGCCGAGGCCGGCGTGAATGCGTGCTTCGAAAGGCGCCCGGAGCGCCTCCACGTAGCGGTGAGACCCGCCGGACACCACGCGCCAGCGCGGCCGATCGCGCAGCTGCAGCAGGCCGTGGTTGGCGAAGAAGCGCAGGCAGGCGAGGGCCGGAAACTCGCGCATGGCGCCCGTGGGACAGGACCAGATCGCGGCCCCCATCGGCAGCAGGTGCAGTTCCGCGAAGGCGCGCGAGTAGTCGCGTCCGTCCAGAAAGTCGCCGAGCGTGACCTTGGGGTCCGGCCGCTCGAGAAACTCCCCGGCCTCGCGGTAGAAGCGCAGGACGTCGCGCACCATGCCCAGGAAGGCAGGCCGCAGCAGGTTGGACGGCTGGGCGAACAGTCCCGACAGGGAGCCCCCGCTGTATTCGATGCCCTCGGCCTCGGAGCGCACGCTGAAGCTCATCTCGGTGGCGTGCGAAGCCACCCCGAGCTCGTCGAGGAGCGCGATGAAGCCCGGGTACGTCCTCTCGTTGAAGACGATGAAGCCCGTGTCCACCGCGTAGTCCCGATTCCCGATCCGAACGGGCACGGTGTGCGTGTGGCCACCCAGTCGAGGTTGCGCCTCGAAGAGCTCGATGTCGTGATGGCGGCGGAGATAGTGCGCCGCCGTCAGCCCGGAGATCCCGGATCCGACGATGGCGATCTTCACGACGCGGCCTGCGGCTGCTGCTTCGGCTCGAGCAGGTAGTGGGAGACGTACCACTCGCGGCCGTCGGCGAACCCGAAAAGCTCGGAGCAGGCCAAGAAGAAGAGGCGCCAGCGGCGGTAGCCGAGCTCGGCGCCGTCCGCTCCGTAGGTCTCCGCGAGGACCGGTTCCAGGCTGTCGCGGGCGGCGTCCAGCTTCGCCAGCCAGGCGTCGGCGGTCTTCTGGTAGTGCTGGCCCGCCACCCGCCAGTGGCTCGCGACCCGCAGCGGCCCGGCCATGCGGTGCGCCAGGTCGTCACAGGGCATGATGCCGCCGGTGAAGAAGTGGCGGCTCATCCAGTCACCGTCGCCCCGGTCCTCGTACGGATAGGCGAAGCGCCGGTGGCAGAAGACGTGCAGGAAGAACTTTCCGTCCGGTTCGAGCCAGCGCCGGATGCGCCCGAAGAGGGTCTCCCAGTTGCGCATGTGCTCGAACATCTCGACCGACATCACGCGATCGAACCGACGCGCCGGCTCGAAAGTCTGGGCGTCGGCGCGGACCACCTCGAGATTCTCGATGCCGCGCTCCTGACAGTCCTTCAGGATGCTCTCCCGCTGGTCCTTCGAGTTCGACACCGCCACGATGCGGGCCCGCGGATACCGCTCGGCCAGGAAGAGAGAGAGGGATCCCCAGCCGCAGCCCAGATCCAAGATCGACATGCCGTCTCCGACCCGGGCCCGTTCGCAGCAGAGCGCCAGCATGGCTTCCTCCGCCAGATCCAGAGAGTCCGCGCCGTCGGCGAAGTGGGCGCAGCTGTACTTCAGCCGAGACCCGAGGACCGCCCGAAAGAAGGCCGCCGGCACCTCGTAGTGCTGCTGGTTGGCACTGTCCGTGTGAATCGCGACCGGCCCGTTTCGGAGCTCGTCGACGAACCGCTCCAGCTCCCGTCGTTCGGTGTCCAGGTCGCCGCTGCGAAGCTCGGCCAGGCGCTCGCGCAGGAGCCGGCGGATCCCCGCTCGAACTGCGACGTCCGGGACCCACCCGCGCTCGCAGGCCGCCACGGCCAGCCCCTTGGCGAGCTCGAGTCCGGGGAATTGCAGGGGGCTTCGCTCTCGTGCTCTCTCGGCCATGGGCTCTCCAGCGGTGGGGTTTGCTGCACTGGCCATGGTTTCGCCGGGGACGCGGTGACGGATTCAAAGGACGCAGGGCGACCCACCTGGTCAAGCGGGCGCACGAATCGGCCGATCCTCCAGCGGTGATCAAGGGAAATATGGAAGCCCTCGCGGGGATCGTGGCCGTCGCACAGCTGGCGCTCAGCCTGGTCGGCGGGCTCCGGCTGTTCGGCCGGCGGCTCCACGCCCAGGCTGCGCCCGAGTTCTGGCTCGCCTTCTACTTCGTGTTCGCCGCCTTCGCGGCCAACGCCGTGAGCATCAGCTTGTACGCCGGCTGGTCCGATCCGGCGCTGCTGTTGCCGCCGACCCTGTCGCGCTCCCTGAACGCGCTGTTCCTGCTGTTGAGCGGCATCGGCCTGACGGGGCTCTACGTCTTCACCTGGCTGACCTTCCGGTCGCGACACGTCTGGGCCCGGCGGCTGGTGTGGCTCGGTGGGATCGTGATCGCCGGCGGCAGCATCGCGACCGGGATCCTCGAGGACTTCGAGGTGCGGATCCTGCCGGGGCCCGCCTACTGGACTGCGTTCGCCGGCCGCGCCGGCGCGCTGGTCTGGGTGGCGTTCGAGTCGTATCGCTACGGCGTGCTGCTGCGGCGACGGCGTCGGGTGGGACTGGGGAACGCTCTGGTCGCCAACCGGTTCTGGCTGTGGGGCTTCTGGGCGACCACGACGCTCAGCCTGATGGCATCCGACCTGACGGCCCGGCTCTGGTACCTGTCGCTCGCGAACGGCGCGGTGCACTTCGATCCCGTCGTGGGGCGTCCGATTCTGGAGTTCACCGTGCTGGTCACCTCCGTGCTCGGATGCGGGTCCGTGGCGTCGCTGTTTCTCACCTTCTTCCCCACCGCCGGCTACCAGCGCTGGATCGAGCGCCGGGCGTCCCGCCGCGAGTCACCCCGCGGGACGGTGCAATTCGATTGAACTCGTCGCCGACGGGCAGGCATCTTAGGCGCATGACCGCCGAGGCCACGCGGGACCGCATTCTGGACACGGCCGAGCGGCTGTTCGCCGAGCGTGGACTGGCGGCGGTCTCCCTGCGACAGATCGGCGCCGCGGCGGGGCAGAGGCACGCCTCGGCCGTGCACGCGCACTACGGCACCAAGCACGCCCTGATCGCCGCCACCTTCGAGCGGCGAATGCGCCGTATCGACGCCCGGCGCCAGGAGCGGCTCGCGGAGTTGGAGGCGGGGCCGCGACCGATTCCGGTGCACGCGCTGGTGGAGGTCTTGATCTGCCCACTGGCCGACGTGATCGAGAGTGAGCCGGGCGGCAGCCACTACGCGCGCTTCCTGGCCGAACTCTATGGCGATCCGCGCGTGGAGTTCATCGATCTGCTTCGCGGGCGCTACAGCCGGGGCGTCGAGCGCGCGATCGAGCGCCTGGTCGAGCAGTTGCCCCATCTGCCCGAGGCGGTCCTGGTACAGCGTGTGGTGCTGGCGTTCATGCAGGTCATCTACGCGTTGGCCGACCGCGAGCGACTGTCCGGACACGCCGCCCCGCTGGGCGACATTCTCGACCAGCCCTACTTCGTGGCGAACCTCGTGGACGGGGTGACGGGGTCGCTGCTGGCGCCGCTGTCCGATGCGACGCGGGTCGGTCTCGAGCGGGCGTCGCTGGAGCGTTCGACGTCGTCCTACGCCCGCGCGCGCCGGCGCGCGGGCTGAGATCGGGCCGGCTTCGAACGGCCCGCCTGCGCGGCCTGCTCTTGCCACAGCAGCATGGCGGCGTAGCCGCGCCACGGGCTCCACGGCGAGGCCCGATCGGCCACCTGGTTCGCCGTCGGGAGGCGGTCGTCGGTGGCGAGTGCCTTGCGCAGCGCCAGGTCGCCGGCCGGGAAGGCGTCGGGCTCGCGCAGCACGCGCAGTGCGATGAGCTCCGTCGTCCAGGGGCCGATGCCTGGCAGTGCCACCAGGCTTTCGCGCGCCGGTTCGGGCTGCGTGGGCGCGTTGAAGTCGAGCCCCCGGTCGCGCACGGCCACCGCCAGCGCCCGAATGGTCTCCGCGCGGCGCTGCGGCAGCCCGATCGTCTCGACTTCGGCGGTCGCCAGCACTTCCGGGGTGGGGAAGAGTCGCGAGAGGCCGCCCCTGTCCTCGACCGGCTGGCCGAAGCGCTCTGCGATGCGTCCGGCCAGGGTCGTGGCCCCCACCACCGATACCTGCTGCCCCAGCACGGCGCGTACGGCGAACTCGAAGCCGCTCCACACCCCGGGTACGCGAACGCCACCGAAGCGGCGCACACAGCCCCGGAGCCGCGGGTCGCGGGCCAGATGCCCCTGGATTTCGGCGGGATCGGCGCGCAGGTCGAAGAGCCGGCGAACTCGCTCGGTCGTGTCGATCAGCGAGGAGACCAGATCGGCCGGGGCTCGCAGCTCGAGCTGGGACGACTCGGGGCGACACGCGACCTCGATCACGCCCGACGCGTCGTCGACGGACACCGTGCGCCGATAGCGCCCGTCCGCAATCTCCTCCACGCCGGGGATGCAACGCGGCTGCAGGTAGGCCAGCAGCGCGGACCAGTCGAAGGGCTCGCGGTAGGCGAGTCGCAGCACGAGTGGAGCCCCGCTCGCGGTGGAACGCACGCGCGGCTGCCGGCGAAGCGCGGAGGGCGGCCGTCCGTAGGTCTCCTTCACCGCCGCGTTGAAGCGTCGAATGCTGCTGAAGCCCGAGGCGAAGGCCACCTGCGTGATGTCGAGGTGGGTTTCGTCCAGGAGCTTCACGGCGAAGTGAAGGCGCCGGGTCTGGGCCACGGAGATGGGCGACGCGCCCAGATGGGTGGCGAACAGGCGCCGCAGCTGGCGGGCCCCGACGCCGAGGCGCGTCGCCAGCTCGTCGACGCTGCCTCGGTCGAGCGCGCCCTCGCGGATGTAGCGCAGGGCGCGGGAGACGGTCGCCGAGGTTCCGAGCCAGGCCGGCGTGCCGGGCGAGCTCTCGGGCCGGCAGCGGAGGCAGGGGCGCAGCC
>JAKSBN010000268.1 GCA_022361175.1 Pseudomonadota bacterium
CGGCAGCGGCTTCGCCGGCACGCGCCTCTCGGGCAGCCAGCACAACGATCCCTTCGAGCCGGGCCCCGACGGACGCCCCCGCACGCGCACCAACCGCTCGGGCGGCGTGCAGGGCGGCATCTCCAACGGCGAAGCCATCGAATGCCGAGTGGCGTTCAAGCCCACGGCCACCATCTCCACCGCCCAAGAAACGGTCGATCGCCAGGGCCGGTCGGTGACCCTGGAAGCACAGGGGCGCCACGACCCCTGCGTGCTGCCGCGCGCCGTGCCCATGGTGGAAGCCATGCTGTGCCTGGTCCTGGCGGATCACTGGCTGCGCCAGCGCGCCGTCGACATGCTGCCGGCGCTGGACTGAGAAGCCGCCCCGTCGCGCGCGAGCCTCTCCTAGGGCAGCAGCACGAAGCCGGCCAGCGCCGCCAACGCCGCGAGCAGCACCGCCAGCAGCGCCGCGATGGCGTGCGCCTCGCGCGCACCGGCCCGGCCCTGTTCGAGCCGGCGCCCGAGCCAGCCGACCGCCACGAAAAGAGCCAGCGCCGCCGTCGCCACCAGCCCGTGAAACGAGGACAGCGGCGCCCAACCCCGAAGTGCGACGGCCGAACCCAGCCCGCCGACGAAGCCCGCCGCCAGGCACAGGAGGGCGGGCTTCGCGAGACGCAGATGCCGCGCCCGGTTCTCGAGGGCGGGACGCTCCCCGCGCTGGCGCCCGCGGCGAATGCGCAGGCCGCTTCGCAGCGCCAGGGCCGCGAGCCCGAGGCTGGCCAGCATCCACGCCGGGTGCAGGTAGGCCAGCGCCCGCGCCGTGGCGTCGTGACCGGTGGGATCCGTCACTCCACCTTGTGGATGGCGTCGCCGGGAAGGCGCGCCAACAGCCCTTCGAGCGCCTGTTGCAGATAGCCCGGGTCGCGCGACTCCAGGGTCAGCAGCACGTGGAAGGCCTCTTCGCCCACCTTCGGGTAGGAGCCCAGCAGCAGCTCGGGGAACTCGGTCAGGAGATCGTTCAGGTGCTCGGCGATCTCGCTCTCCCGCTGCTTGACGTAGACGCGCTTCAACAGGAAGGGGATGCCTCGGAACCGCTCCCGGATGGACTCGAACTTCTTGCGCAGGAGTTCGGGGATGCCCGGGAAGATGTGCACGTTCTCGACGATCACGACCGGGAACCACAGGTCGCCCGCATCCACCAGGGCGGCGCCGTCGGGCACCATGGCCATCTTGCGCTGACTCTCGTTGGGCGGCTTCCCCTGGGCGCGCTCGATGCGCGCCACCATCGACTCGTTCAGCACGATGTCGCGGCCGAACGCCTTGGCGATGCCGTCCATGGTGAGGTCGTCGTGGGTCGGCCCGATGCCGCCCGACGTGAAGACGAAGTCGTAGGCGTCGCTCATGGCCCGCGTCTCGCGGGCGATGAGGTCGATGTCGTCCTCGATCGTGAGAATGCGCTGGAGATCGACTCCCAGGCTGCGCAGCTCTCGGGCCAGGTAGGGCGAGTTCGTATCGACGACCTTGCCCGACAGAATCTCGTTGCCAATGACCAGCAGACCGGCGGTGGGCATGGCGCGATGCTATCGCGGAGGCCGAAACGGGGGCAAACGACGCCGGCCCGATCGTATCCGGTATCCTGGGGCCGCCATGGCTTATGCGATCCCGTTCCGACCGGAGCGCGCACGAGAGCTCGCCGAAGAGCCCGAACGGAAGCCCCGACCCGAATTCCGGGTGGAATTCCGGCCTTCCCGCCGCGTGGTCTCGGTTCCGGCGGGGACGACGCTCTTGGCGGCGGCCCGCAGCGCGGGCCTGCCCGTGGCCAGCGCGTGTGGGGCCGGGGGAATCTGCGGTCGCTGCGGTCTCCGCGTGCTGGAGGGGGGCGACCTCCCCCCGGAAACGGCATCGGAGCAGTCGGCCAAGGCGCGCAACCGCGTCGATCGCGAGCTGCGACTCGCCTGCCGCCTGCCGATTCGTTCTGACCTGATCGTCACGGCGCCGTACTGGTGAGTCCCACTCCGGATTCGAACGACTGCGCGATCTTGCTGGTCGATCACGGCAGCCGCCGCACCGAGGCCAACGCCTTGGTGGAAGAGGTGGCGGCGGCCGTGCGCAGAAGCCATCCCGACTGGCACGTGGCCTTCGCCCACCTCGAGCTGGCGCCGCCCGACGTGCCGACGGGACTCGACGCCTGTGTGGCCACGGGCGCGAAGACCGTCGTCGTCCACCCCTACTTTCTCGGGCCGGGCCGCCACTCGCGCGACGACCTGCCCGCGCTCCTGGCCGACGCCCGCGCGCGACACCCCGGCGTCGAGTTCGTCCTGAGCGAGCCGCTCGGTCCGCATCCCAAGCTCACCGAGGTCGTGCTCGACCGCATCGCCGCCTGCCTGCCGCGATGACGGCGCGCCAGCGTGTGGGCGCGGCCTGGTTCACGGGACTGGGCGGAGTCGGGTTCTTCCTGCCCTACTTCGCGCTGTATCTCTCCGAGAACCTGGGCTTCAGCGCCACCCAGGTGGGCTTGGTGATGGGCTCCATCCCGCTGGTCGGCATCGCCATGCAGCCGCTGTGGGGACAGCTGGCCGACCGCACCGGCGCCCGGCACCGCGTGCTGGCCGGCGTCGCCTGGGGCACGGCCGTCGGCTACCTGGTGCTGTCTCGCGCCACCGATTTTCCCGGCGTGCTGGTGGCGACGCTGGGGCTGGCGGTCTTCTCCACGTCGATGCTCCCGCTGCTGCTGTCGGTGACGTTGGCCCACGCCGGCGTGCGCGGCGGGCACGTGTTCGGACGCCTCCGAGTGTTCGGGACGCTCGGCTTCGGGCTGATGGCGCTGGGGGCGCCCTTCGCGCTCGAACCGCTGCAGGCGGCCGCCGGGCTCGTACCGACGGCCGAGGTGTCGGAGCCCGGGCTCGGCTGGCTCTTGTGGGGCGCCGCGGCGGGAGCCGCCCTGACCGGGGCTCTGGTCTGGGGCCTGCCCAGCGACGCGGGCGGGCGCGAACGCGCGCGCGCCGGCGAGTGGCGCCAGCTGGTGCGCAACGCGCCCTTCCTGCGGCTCTTGCTGCTCATGTTCCTGGCGTTCTTCTGCATCCAGGGCCCGATGGTGATCTTCCCGATGCTGATCCGCGCCCGCGGCGGCGACATGGAGACGATCGGTCTGACCTGGCTCTGGATGCTGCTGCTGGAGGTCCCGCTGGTGCTGACCTTCGGCGCCAGCCTGGCCCGCCTGGGCGCGCGCGGCGTCATCGCCGTGGGAGTGGCCGCCGGCGGTGCGCGCTGGCTGCTGACGGGTTGGGTGGCCGACCTCTTCTGGATCTACCCGATCCAGATCCTACACGGCGTCACGGTCTGGGGCTTGATGCTGGGCGCTCCCATCTACATCGACGCCGTCGTCCCCGAACGCCTGCGCTCGACGGCCCAGGGGCTGCTGGCCATGGTGGGCATCAGCCTGGGGGCGACCCTCTCCAACGTGACGGCCGGCTGGATCGCCGAACACCACGACCCCTGGACACCCGCCCTGGTGGGCGGCATCGGCGCCCTCCTGCTGGCGGCCGCGATCCCCTGGCTGGTGCCGGCCGCCGACACAGACCGCGGTTCGTAGCGCTAGCCCGCTCCGGCGCGCTTCGCGCTGGCCTTGATGTAGCGGCGCGACAGCGGCGACAGATCCGACTCGGGGACCCGGCACTCCACCAGCGAAAACGCGTCGCTGGCCTCGGCCTCTTCGAGCGCGGCGCGCAGCTCGCCGGGAGTCTCGGCCACGAAGCCTCGCCCTCCGAGCTGGCGCGCCAGCTCGGCGTACGGCCAGGGCGGAATCTCCAACAGCTCGCGCCGGGGAGTCACCGGCCGAAAGATGCCCCAGCCGCCGTTGTTGACGAGCACCACCAGCGGGCGCAGACCGCGTCCGACGGCGTGGGCGATCTCGGTGCCCGTCATCTGGAAGCCTCCGTCCCCGCACAGCACCAGCGGGCGCACGCCGGTGCCGATCTCGATGCCGAGGGCGGCGGGGATCGCGAAGCCCATGGAGGCGTAGTAGCCCTGGGCGAAGTAGAGGGCGCCTCCGTGCGTGCGCACTTCGAGACCGCCGAAGAGCATGTCGCCCGACTCGGCCACCACGTGCATGCCGGGATGGCGCGACAGGAAGTGGTTCACCTCGAGCAGGAGATCGTTGATGCGCAGCGTCCGGCTCGGCCGGGCCTTCGCCCCGGCGGGCTTCAGGTTGTCCGCATAGACCACGCGCTCGCGGAACCGAGGCAGCTTGGCGCCGGCCAGCGCCGAGACGAAGTCCTTGAGCGTCACGTCGCTGTACTGGTGATACGAGATCTCGACGCGCTGCGAGTGGGCCCAGACCTCGCGCTCCGGTGCCACCTGGGGCTTGGCGGCTCCCAGGTTGAGGTCGGTCTGCTGCACACCCAGGGCCAGCACCAGATCGGCTTCGCGCATGCGTTTGCGGATGCGCGCATGGCTGAAGGGCCCCATGTGAATCCCGGCGTGGAGCGGGTGGTCCATGGGAAACACGCCCTTGGCCAGGACGGTCGTCGCCACCGGAGCTCCCAGTCGCTCGGCCAGGCGGCGAAAATCCGTCTCCGCGCGTTCGCGAAACAGCTCGACGCCCCCCACCAGGAAAGGCTTCTTGGCCGCCCTCAAGCGCTCCAAGGTGTCGGAGACGGCTTCCTGCAGCTTGCGCCGGTGTGAGGCCGGGCGCGCAAAGCGACCGTTCCACTCCCGCAGCTCCGGCGGGACGGGGATCTTCACGTCGACCCAGTCGCGGTGGATCTCGAGGTAGCCGGGTCGCATCTCGCGCAGGATCGTCCCCACCACTTCGTGGACCTCGAGCGCCGCTCGCTCGGGATGTCGGAGGGTGCGGGCGATGCAGGTCACCTCGCTGAAGATCCGCGACTGGGCCTCCACGTCCTTCACCTGGTGGTGCACCAGGGCCAGCTTCGCCTCGGCGTCGCCCGGGCCGCCCGACACCACCAACAGCGGCACCTGCTCGGCGTAGGCGCCCGCCACGGGGTTGACCACGTTGTGGCCGCCGGCGCCGTAGGTCACGCACAGGACCCCGAGGCGCCGGGTGCTGCGGGCGTAGCCGTCGGCGGCGAAGCCCACGGACGGTTCGTGGGAGAACGTCACGATGTCGAGGCCGCGCGCGTGGCCGAAGCGCTGGAAGAGGCCCAGCACCAAGTCTCCCGGCAGGCCGAACAAGTGCGTGACGCCGGCCCGCTGCAGATAGGCCACCAGGAAGTCGCCGAGGGGCATGGTCGCCTTCATCTCCGTCGCCGCTCGACGCTTGGCCATCTCGCCCCTCTCTAGCCCTCGCTGAGGGCGAACCAGTAGAGCCCGGCCACCACCAGGGCGTGATCGATCTCGCCCGACTGCAACCGCTGCGGCAGCTCGTTGCGCGGGACCAGCTCGACGGCCGTCTCCTCGGTGGCGGTGTTCTGGATCTCCGCCACCGGCGCCGCGTCGCGGGCCACGAAGGTGTGGCAGCGGTTCCCGAACAGGGCCGGGTTGGGGTTCACCACGCCGACCGGCTCCACCCGGGTGGAGCCGTAGCCCGTTTCCTCCAGGAGCTCGCGGGCCGCCGCGGCGACGGGGGCCTCACCCGGGTCGATCAGTCCGCCGGGAATCTCCAGCGTGACCTGGTCCGCCCCGTGGCGGTACTGGCGGATCATCACGATCTGGTCGTCCGACGTCAGCGGCACGACGTTGACCCAGTCGGCGGAATCGATGCGGTAGAAGGTGTGTTCGTCGCCCGTCGCGGGCGAGAGCGCGCGCGTGCGGCCCACCTGGAACACCGCGCAGTCCTGGAGCGTCTCTCGGGCGAGCACTTTCCACGGGCGGGGCGGGCTCATGCCGAGAGACTAGCTCGCGGCTCATCCGGCGGAACGGGGCGCGTTCTGACGCGACACGAGCCGGGCAGGCGGGCTAGCATCGGCCGCGGCACCAATCCGAGAGGCGCCTCATCGCATCCGAGACCCACCGCACCGCGGCCGCCCAGCGCGGAGATCACCTCTTCATGGTGGCCGTCGCGATCGCATGCGGCCTCGCCGGGGCGTTCGGCGCCATCGTCTTCCGCCTGATGATCCGGACCGTGACGGCCGTCTCGTGGGGGGGCGGCGTCGATCAGGTGGTGGAGGAGGGCCTGCTGGCGGAAGCCTCGGATCCCCTGCCCCTGGCCCAGTCGCTTGAGTGGTACTGGCGGCTGCTCATCCCGGCCCTCGGCGGCCTGATCGTCGGGCCCTTGGTCTACTACTTCGCCCGCGAGGCGCGCGGACACGGCATTCCCGAGGTCATGAAGGCGGTGGCGCTCCGCGGCGGTGTCATTCGCCCGCGGCTGGTGGCGATCAAGTCGCTGGCGTCGGCGCTCTCGATCGGCACCGGGGGCTCGGTCGGGCGCGAGGGGCCGATCGTTCAGATCGGCGCCGCCATCGGCTCCTCCATCGGACAGATCCTGCGGGTGCCGGCGCGCCAGCTGCGCACGATCGTCGGCTGCGGCGCCGCGGCGGGCATCTCGGCCACCTTCAACGCCCCCATCGCGGGGGCCCTGTTCGCGGCCGAGGTCATCATCGGCGACTTCGCGGTCAGCCAGTTCAGCCCCGTGGTCATCTCGTCCGTCGTCGCCACCGTCGTGTCGCGCTTCTTCCTGGGCAACCACCCGGCGTTCCCGGTCCCCGGCTACGACATCGTGAGCCCCTTCGAGCTCGTCCCCTACATGGTGGCGGGCGTCGCGGCCGGGCTGGTGGGCGTCGCCTTCATCTACGCCGTGAACTGGTCGGAGGACCTCTTCGAACGCATCAGGCTGCCCGAGTGGAGCAAGGCGAGCCTCGGCGGCCTGGTGGTAGGCGGCATCGGCGTCTTCCTCCCCCAGATCTTCGGGGTGGGCTACACGACCATCGGCCAGGCGCTGACCGGCGGGCTCTCGGCCGCCCTCTTGGGGAGCCTGCTCGTGGCCAAGATCGTGGCCACGTCGGTGACGGTGGGGTCGGGGGGATCCGGCGGCGTGTTCGCCCCGTCGCTCTTCCTGGGCGCCATGACCGGCGGCTTCCTCGGGACCTTCATCCACCAGTGGTTCCCGGAGGCCACCGCCAGCTCCGGGGCCTACGCCCTCGTGACCATGGGGGCAGTGGTCGCCGCCACCACCCAGGCCCCCATCAGCGCCATCATCATCATCTTCGAGCTGACCCAGACCATCGACATCATTCCCGCCCTGATGGTGGCGTGCGTACTGTCGACCCTGGTCTCGCAGCTGCTGTCGCGGGACTCGATCTACACGGCCAAGCTCCGGCGCCAGGGCATCGACATCTTCGACGGCCAGGATCCCAACCTCCTGAAGAACTTCCGCGTGCGCGACGTCATCGACCGCGAGCCGGAAGTGATCCCCGCGTCCGCCAACTTCGAGACCCTGCTCGACCTGGTGGTCCAGAGCTCGCACGGTCAGTTCTTCGTGGTGAACGACGCGAGCATGCTGCTGGGCGCCATCTCGCTGTCCGAAGTGCGCCGCCTGATCTACGAGCGCGACACGCTGCGGCACGTGGTGGTGGCCGGAGACCTGGTGGACACGCAGCGGCCCGCGGTGGCGCTGGACGACGACCTCGACCTGGTGATGCACCTCTTCACGTCGAGCGGCGTCGACGAACTCGCGGTGGTCGACCCCGACCTGCCGCACATCCTGTTGGGAACCGTCCACGAGCGCGACGTCATCGACATCCGCAACCGGGAGTCGCTGCGGCGGGACCTGACCGGTGCCGTCTCCAGCAGCATGGACGTGGCGGGGCGCGGCCAGCGGGTGGATCTGGGAGGCGGCTACTACGTCCAGGAAGTGGTCGCCCCTCCCCACGTCGTGGGCCGATCCCTGCGCGATGTGAACTTGCGGGCCCAGACCGGCGTTCACGTGCTGCTGCTGCGGGCGCCGGGCTCGGCGACCGGCACCGGACCGAAGGTGCGCATCCCGGAGGCGGACGACGTCCTCCAGGAAGGCGACGTGCTCGTGGTGTCGGGGTCGCACGAAGCCCTCGAGCTGCTGGACCGGCTGCGCTAGCGCGCGGCCCCGGCGAACTCAGCTTCGGAGCTCGCGCTCGAGGGCCTCGACGGCTTCCTTCGCCTCGCGCAGGCCGACGCCGTGCTCCTCGCGGTAGAGCTTGATGGCCTCGATCTTGCGCCCGCGCAGCAGGAGATCTTCGATGCTGCCCGCCGGCGCCGAGGTGGCCTGCAGCGAGTTGGGCAGCGACTCGCGTTCGCGCCGACCCCGCCACGCGAAGAAGACGACCACGGCCGCGAATCCCAACGTGAAGAGAACCCAGTTGTCCACAGGTCGCCTCCTCCCTGCGATCCCGCTACGCCAACCCGATCGACTCGAGCAGTCCCCGCGCGCGAGCGCGGTCGACGTGTTCGTGCTCCAGCAGCGGCTGCGTCCCCAGCAGCTCGAGTTCGAAGCGGGGATGGTCCGGCAGGCGGCCGTTCCGGTCCGGCCACAGGCACTGCACGACGGGGAAGTCCCGCCCGCCGTAGAACCAGCCCGCGTGGCCCAGGAAGGGGACCAGCCAGCGCTCGTGCACGGGGCGGAACTCGCAGATGTATCCGTCCAACACGTCGCGCGAGGTGGCGCCCGGGCGGTACGACTCGCCGGCCGCCACGTCCGTGCACAGTTGCGACAGCCGGGGCATCAGCGTCTCGGCGGGGAGACCGAACAGGATGATCTCGGGGTGCTGGTGGTTGTGAAAGAGCCCGATCGAGAACGCCCACCCGGGCGATCGCTCGCCGGGCGGCACGGGAATCACGTGCCACCCGACCGTGTTGACGTCCCGGATGACCTGCCGATCGATCTCGCTGGTCTGCCGTTGCCTATCCGCCACGACCCACCCGCCACAATCCGTCCGCCACCATCCATCCGTCGGCGCTGCCGCGGTTGGCAGGCTCCAGTGTACCGAGGCCGCCGGCGCGCGTCGCTCGCGCGACACGGCCCATCGGTCAGTTCCGCCAGAAGTTCGGATCCAGCAGGGCCAGGACGGTGAAGATCTCCAGGCGGCCGGCAATCATGCAGAAGCCCAGGGTGAGCTTCACGTAGGCCGGGAAGTGGCCGAAGTTGTCGGTCGGGCCGATCTCGCCGGTGCCGGGGCCGAAGTTCCCGACGGCCGTGAGCCCGGCCGAGAGCGAGGTGACGGGATCGTAGCCCGCCGACGCCACCGCGATGGCGCCCAGGATGGCCAGGCCCAAGTAGGCGAGGAAGAAGAGCAGCACTCCCGACACCACGCCGTCCGGAACGGTGCGCCCGGCGTAGTGGAGCGAGTGCACGGCCCGCGAGTGCCGCAGGTGCGACACCATCCCGCGCAGCGCGCGGGCGCCGATCAGGAGGCGCATGGTCTTGATGCCGCCAGACGTCGAACCCGCCATGCCGCCGGTCAGCAGCAGGGTCAGCATGAGGAAGTGTGTGAGGTGTGGCCAGGCCTCGAAGTTTCGGGTTCCGTACCCCGTCGTCGTCATGATCGAGACGACCTGGAAGGCGGCGGAGCGCGGCCCGTCGGGCGCGCCGCTGCGGGCCAGCGTCCACCAGCACAGCAGGGTGAAGACCACCGCCAGCACGACGTAGAAGCGCAGCTCCTCGTCGCGCGAGACTTGGCGGATGTGCCCGGTGAGGATGCGGTAGTGGAGCACGAAGTTGATGCCGCCCGCGAACATGAACACGATCACGAGCCATTCGATCAGCGGCGAGTTGAAAGCCCCGATGGAGGCGTTGCGCGTGGAGAACCCGCCCGTCGCCACCGTGGTGAAGGCGTGGCAGACCGCGTCGAAGAAGCCCATGCCCGCCAGCCAGAGCGCCACGACGACCGTCACCGTGAAGCCCAGGTAGATGAACCAGAGACGCCGGGCGGTGTCCGCGATGCGCGGGGTGAGCTTGCCCGCCACCGGTCCGGGCACCTCGGCCTGAAACAGCTGCATGCCTCCGATGCCCAAGAGCGGCAGCACCGCCACGGCCAGCACGATGATGCCCATGCCGCCCAGCCACTGGGAGAGCGCCCGCCAGAAGAGCACGCCGCGCGGACTCGCTTCGATGTCCGTCATGACCGTCGAACCGGTGGTCGTGAAGCCGGAGATCGATTCGAAGAGCGCGTCCGCCGGGCCGAGCGTCCCCGTCAGGATGTAGGGCAGCGAGCCGAACAGGGAGACCATGCCCCAGGCCACCGCCACCACCAGGAAGCCGTCGCGCGGCCGCATGCGGCGGTCCGGCGCGCGCGCGGTGAAGAGCAGCGGCAGCCCGAAGACCAGCGGGGGCAGGGCGCTCAGTAGGTAGGGCAGGGCGGGCTCGCCGTAGATCCACGCCACCAGGGCGGGCAGGCATTCGAGGGCCCCCAAGCCCACGAGCAGGGAAGCCAGGATCTCGATGTTGAGCAGCGCGTTCACGCGGTCCCCATCCAGCGCGTGGCGTTGGAAAAGCCTAGCAGGCCGCGGGACGGCCGCTGGCCGGCGCCCTCACAGCCGGGTGTCGAGGACGATCTCCACGTCGCGATCCCCCGCCGTCGCGGACCGGAGCGCGGTGGTCTGGAGATCCCCGGGCTCGCGCGTCAGCGCGTTGCCGTCGCGGTCGAGACGGGCCGACAGCACCACGTCGCCCTCGAACCGCTGGCTCGGGATCATCACGTTCTCCGGTCCGATCTGGAACGCGACCGGGAATTCCGGATCCGGGACGCGCACGACGGCCAGCGGGGGCCCAGGGCCCTCTCCGCGCTTGGCGATGATGAAGAGAACCGCGCCGGTGCCGCTCACGTAGCCGAGTTCGGTGCCGAGCCGCACCCGGCCGGTCACCGGCGGTCCACCCGCGCTCCCCTCGGGCGGAAGCAGACCGGGCGCGCGGGATCCCATGGGAGCGCTGGGCGGCTCGGCCGCGTCGGGGCGAACCGGCTGCCCGGCCTCGTCCCGCTCGGGGAAGATGCGAGACAGGTCGGGTTCGCGCGGCTGCTCGCCGGGCACGTAGGGCTCGATGCGTCGGTCGCACGCCGCCGCGGCCGCGAGTGCCGCCAGCCAGGCGACGGCCCGCCAACGCCCCAGCGGGTGGTCGTTCCCTCGTTTCATGGGGCGGCACGGTAGCGCATGCGGCCCCCTCGCCGGGCCGAACCCGTCGCCCCGCAGTGACGACCCCGAGGCAGCGTGATAGGGTGACGGGGACGGAGCCTGGGGGTGGTCGGGGACTCCGACCTGAGATCACACCCCTCGAACCTGATCTCGTTCGCGCGAGCGTAGGGAAGGCTCTGCGGCAGTTGGCGACCTCTCGCGCAACGCTCCGTCGCAGATACGGCCCGTTCGCCGGCTCGAGTTTTCGAGCGGGCGACGGGACGCCACAGCAAGGAGCATCGCGTGGCTGCGACCAACGGTTCCACCCCCTCTTCTCGCTACACCCTTCCGCCGCTGGGAGACAACCCGTCGTCCAGCGGACAGGGAACGACGCCCGGGAGCTTCGCGAACCGCGGTCGCGTCGGGACGCCCTGGACGTTCAGCTCGCCCGACACGCCCGGCATGCCGGAGCCCTCGTCCCTCACCGCTTGGGACTTCCTGCCGCCGGGTTGGGTGCGGCAGGGCGAGCACGCCGTCGCGCCGGAGGGCTTCGAGCCCGTGACCCAGCTCGAGCACGCGCGGCTCGGCATCGTCACGCCCGAGATGCGCCGCGTGGCCGAGCGCGAACTGCACCTCGAGCCGGAGCAGGTTCGCGACGAAGTGGCGGCGGGCCGCATGATCGTCCCCGCCAACCGCATCCACCTGAGTTACGACCTCGACCCCATGTGCATCGGGCGCGCGGGCCTCACCAAGGTCAACGCGAACATGGGCGCTTCGCCGGTCTCCAGCGGCACGGAGGACGAGGTGGAGAAGCTCCGCTTCGCGCTGCGCTGGGGAGCGGACACCATCATGGACCTGTCCACTGGAGGCGACCTCGACAAGACGCGCGAGGCCATCGTACAGGCCTCCACCGCGCCCATCGGCACCGTGCCCATCTACTCCATGATCCTGGGCCGGCGCATCGAGGACCTGGACCGCGAGCTGGTGCTGGAAGCGCTGGAGCACCAGGCCCGCCAGGGCGTCGACTACTTCACGATCCACGCGGGAGTGCTGCGCGAGCACCTGCCCTTCGTGGAGAAGCGCCTGATCGGCATCGTGAGCCGCGGCGGCTCGCTCCTGGCCAAGTGGATGATCCACCACGACCGCCAGAACCTCATGTACGAGCTCTGGGACGAGATCTGCCAGATCATGCGCCGCTACGACGTGAGCTTCTCCATCGGCGACGGCCTGCGGCCGGGCGGCCTGGCCGACGCCAGCGACGCGGCGCAGCTGGCCGAACTGGCGACGCTGGGCGAGTTGACCGAACGCGCCTGGCGGCACGGCGTGCAGGTCATGGTCGAAGGCCCCGGGCACGTGCCGTTCGACCAGATCGAGTACAACATGAAGCTGCAGCGGCGGCTCTGCCACGGCGCCCCGTTCTACGTGCTGGGGCCGCTGGTCACGGACATCTTCCCCGGCTATGACCACATTACCAGCTGCATCGGCGCGACCGCGGCGGCGTATCACGGGGCCAGCATGC
>JAKSBN010000031.1 GCA_022361175.1 Pseudomonadota bacterium
CGCGGACAGCTCGCGTCACCGCAGCTACTGGCGCTCGGCTCGCGCGGAGCCGCGTCGCTTCGATCGGTGGCTTCGACGGTGATCGGTGGAACTCCGGCGAAGCGAATTCAGTGTAACGACCGAATGCGGCAACGGGAGGGCGAAACGCAGGCGACCGACATCAAAGTTCCCTCAATCTGGAGCAAACCGTGAACGGAGGTACGGATGTGTGGACGCTCGTTCACGCCAACCGCAAGCTCGGTTGCATGACTCACTTGTGTGTCTGTCCGGCCGAGACCAGACCATGCTCTCGCACGACCTCTGCGAATTCTGATTCGTGTGCTGGTGGGCTCGCTCGTGCACAGTCGTCGGGCCTTCCGTACCACTTTGCGGCCGCGTCGCACCATGCACGAGGCCCCCTCTTCCCACTTCACCCGACCTCCGGTTCGACCGATGGCTCAGAGAGGTCCGGCGAGGAGTTGCGCATGTCCACGCAGAAGGAACGCTTCGAGGGGTACGCCCAGAGTCGCTTCGAGGTGCAGATCGGCGAGGAGACGCTGCGGATCCGCGTGGGGGCGACGAACCGGGCGCTGGACGACGCCCTCAAGGGCCTGGGCGTCGGGGAATGGGCGCTCCTCTCGGCCCACAACCCCGGCGGCGAGGCGCGGGAAGCGGCCGAGAACGAGGAGAGCCAGCGGACGCTGTGCGCGGTGGTGGACGACATGGGTTTCGAGGCCCATTCCGCCACGGCCACCTGCCCGCGGGGCGGCGTGCCGGCCGAGGTCTGCCTGCTGATTCTCGACATCTGGAAGAGCCAGGCGCTGGAGCTGGGGCGCGGGTTCGGGCAGGAGGCGATCCTCTACGGGCGTGTGGGGGAGTCGGCGCAGCTGCTGGCCTGTGTGGTGCCGCCCAGCGACGAGGTGGAGGTCATCCGCGTCGGGCGGGATTCCGCCGCCGAATCGGGGCCCGAATCCGAGTCGAAATCGGAATCGGCCGAGGGCTAGGCGCCGGGTTCAAGGAACGCCGGGACCGATCCGATCAAGCACATAGGTAGGGAGCGTGCGTGCGGGGCGCCGGCGGGGCCGGTAGCCTCGGGCGACCTCCCGGACCGCGGCCCGCCCCCATCGGGAGACCGGCATGCCTCTCAGTTTGGTGCCTCTCAGTCTGGAAGCGCTGCTCGAGCAGACGACGTTTCGCGCGAGCGATCCGGAGGCGCTCGACGTGGAGGCGATCCACCAGACGCTGGAGAAGCACGCCTTCGCGCGCATCGCCGGCGTCGTGTCGCCTGGCGAGGTGGAGGCGGCGCGGGCCAAGCTGCACGAGAACTTCGACGCCGGCCGCGATCGCCCCAGCCTGGGGGAGGATCCGCAGGAGCTGAAGGAAAACTTCCAGAAGCTCTCCATCGGCGGGGCCCAGGGCTACGGGGTCTACCGGCCGCGCTGCATCCGCACGCTCTACAACCCGATCTGGGCCGAGGACGTCTACGGCATGCGCGAGATCTTCCGCAAGGTCGCGCGGGTGCGGAACGCGGTGTACGGGCTGCCGCGGGACTTCGCCATCGAGGGCGTCGAGGACCAGCTGTGGACGGCGGCGCGCATCCACCACTACCCGCGCGGCGGCGGCTTCCTGGTGTCGCACCGCGACATCGTGGTGCCGAAGGTGCAGCAGAAGCAGGGGCTGCCGGACTTCTACCAGCTGATCGTGGTGCTCTCGCGCAAGGGCGTCGATTTCGAGGAGGGCGGCGGCTTCGTGGAGCGCGACGGCGAGCGCTACTACTACGAGTCGGCCTGCGACTACGGCGACATCGTCATCTACGACGGCCGCACCGTGCACGGGGTGGGCGACATCGATCCGCACCTGGCCTTCCAGCAGGATTCCATCGCGGGCCGGCTGGTCGGGTTCGTGACCCTCTACAAGGACATGCAGCGCGGAGAGAAGGTGTGAGCGCCCCGGCGCGCTTCGACGTCGTTCCGGAACTGCACCTGCTGCCCGCCCACGCCCGCTGCCCGCTCTGCGGCAGCGACCGGCCGCGTACCGAGGTCGCGCTGCTGCAGGAGGACCCGCGCGTCGCCATGTCGGCCTGTCCGGACTGCCGCGGCATGAGTGCCGACCGCTTCCCGGACGACGCCTTCCTGCGCGCTCTCTACGACCCGGCCCACTACGCCTCGGATCTGCTGCAGAACGCGCGGCCCACCGAGCGCTGCGCACGCCACGTCGCCTCGTTCGTCGAGGCGGCCGCCGACTGCGATCTGCGCATCCTCGACTACGGCGGCTCGGACGGCTCGCTCTCGCAGGCGCTGGCGGAGGCGCTGCGCCGGCGCGGCTACCGCGGCCGGTTGGAGTTCACGATCGTCGACTTCGCCCCGGCCAAGAGCCACGACGAGTTTCACTTCATCGACGTGGACGCGTTCTACGGCCTCGAGGACCCGTTCGACGTGGTGTTGGCCAGCGCCGTGCTGGAGCACCTGACCGAATTTCCGCGCACGGTGCAAAAGCTGCTGTCGCTGGCCGGGCCGGGCGCCCTCTTCTACGCGCGCACGCCCTACGAGGTGCCGCTGCAGCGCCGCTTCCCGGGCTACCGAGTGCGCTGGCCGCGCCACGTGCACGATCTGGGCCCCGCCTTCTGGGACCGCTTCCTCGCCACGTTCGGCGTCGCGGGCCGGCTGCGCCGGTCGGCGCCCTCCATCGTCGAGAGCGACTGGCGCCAAAAACCCGTGCGGACGGCCATCGCCACGGCCCTGAAGGCACCCGGCCACCTGGAGACGGCGTGGCTGAAGCCCGCGCTCGGCTACTCCGGCAATGCCTGGCACTGGGTCGGCGGCTGGGAGGTGGTGCTTCAGTTGGGCGTTTCGGACGGCTGAGTCGCGCGCCGCTCGCCCAGGAGCAAGAGCCCGCCCACCAGCGAGATCCCGACGAAGGTGGTGTACTGCGCCACGCCGAGCGCGATGCCCTGGCCCACCGTCACGCCGTAGGGCGCTAGCAGCAGCGCGTAGCCGGCCTCGCGCACGCCGATGCCGCCGATCGAGATGGGCAGCAACGTCGCCACGGTCACCAGCGGCGCGGCGTAGGCCAGCGCAACCCACGGCACGTCGAGGCCCAGGCCCCAGGCCAAGAGCACGAGGCTCCCGACCCAGCCGACGAAGGCGCCCAGCGAGAGCGCCACCGGCGCCAGCAGGCGCCAGGGCGCGTCGGCGAAGGGCGTCACCACCGGCGCCAACCGCTCGCGCAGGCCGGCCAGGCGCCGCCACAGGGCGACGGCGGCGCAAACGCCCGCCACCACCACGGCTCCGAGCCCACCCACCGCCCAGCCGGTGCTCGATTCGTAGCGGACGACTTCGGGCGCGAAGGCCAAGAGCCCGATGACGCCCGCCGCGCCCAGCACGAAAAGGCCCAGCATCCGATCGAAGAGCACCAGCGCGCTGCGGACGGCGGTGCTCTCCACGTGCGGCTGCAACCGCGCGATGCGGTAGACCTCGCCGGCGCCGATCACCAAGAGAGCGCTCAACGCGGTGCCCTTGATGGAATCGCCGCAGAGCTGCGCCAGGGGCGCGCGAAAGCCGGAGGTCCGGAGCAGGCCCAAGAGCCGCACCGACGTCACGCACAGCGTGCCGGCGAAGAGCGCGAACGCGCCCGCCCACGCCCACAGGTCGAGCGCCCGGAGCGCGGCCCACGACTCGCGCACAGTGTCGGCCGAGCGCAGGAAGAGCACCACCAGCAGGGCCAGGCCCAGGAGCCGCAGGGCCAGCGGGCCGCGGCGACGGGTCGGGGCTTCGCTCGGCGTTTCGC
>JAKSBN010000066.1 GCA_022361175.1 Pseudomonadota bacterium
AGGCCATAGCCGTGGTTCGGCTCGCCGTGCTCCCCCAGGCTTTCGCCGTGGTCCGAGGTCACGCTGACCACGGTTCGGGACAACTGCCCCCGGGCCTCCAATCGGTCCAGCAGCCGCGCCAGCTGGTCGTCGACGTAGGCGATCTCGCCGTCGTAGGGCCGATCGGGGAAGCGTTCGCCATAGGCCGCGGGTGGGGCGTAGTTGGCGTGCGGGTCGTAGTAGTGGACCCAGAGGAAGAAGGGGCCGTCCGCAGCTTCCAACCACTGGAGCGACCGCTCCGTCACCTCGCCCGCCGAGCGCTCCAAGTAGGCGCCGGCGGCCGCATAGCGGCTCTCCGCGTCATCGTCGTAGTGCTGGAATCCCTGGGCCAGGCCGTATTCGGCCTGCAGCACCACGGCCCCGACCACCGCGCCGGTGCGGTAGCCGGCGGCGCGAAATCGCTCGGCCAGGGTCTCCGACGCCTCCGGCAGCTGAAACAGGCCGTTGTGCCGCACGCCGTGGCGCGGCGGCAGTTGCCCCGTGAAGAGAGTCGCGTGCGAGGGGAGCGTCAGGGGCGTCACCGCGAACGCCCGCTCGAAGCGCGCACCGCGCGCCGCCAGGGCGTCGAGTGCGGGAGTCGCGGCGAAGTCGGCGCCGTACACGCCCACGTGATCGGCCCGCAGCGTGTCGATGGTGACGAACAGAACGTTGGGCTTCGGCGAGTGCGGCGCGATTCGGTTGCAGCCGCCGGCGACGGCGACGCACGCCGCGAGCGCCAGCGCGAGACCGCCCGGCAGCCTCGGCACCCGCCCGGGGCCGGCGTTTCTCACGCCGGCACCAGCGGCCAGCCGGAAGGAGCGAAGACGGCGACCAAGGCGCCCAGAGCGAGGGCCGGGGCGAACCCGAAGGGCTGATCCGCGCTCCGCTTCACCACCGCGGCCACGCCGCCGAGCGCCAGACCGAAGACCGAGGCCGCCACCATGGTGACCAGGACGCCGATGGGGCCGACAAAGGCCCCGATCATCGCCAAGAGCTTCACGTCCCCGAAGCCGAGGCCCGGAAACCAGGTCCAGTAGTCGAGGCTGGCGGGCGTCGGCAGCGCCTCGCCGTCGCCCGGCCAGTGGTCGAAGACGCGGCCGCTGAGCGCGCAGTAGCGCGCATGGGCGAACCCCAGCGCCCACAAGGTTCCCCCTCCCACGGCCGCGCCCGTCAGCGAACGCAGCGCCGTCTCGAGCCAGCGGTCGCCCCCCAAGTAGGCGGAAGCCGGCACCAGCACGAGCCCTGCCACGAGACCACCCAAGGAGATCTCGTCGGGGATGATCTGGTGATCGAAGTCGATGAGCGCGGCCGCCATCAGCGCGGCCCCGAAGCCCATCCACAAGAGCGCCGGCGGCGTCGCCCCGAAGCGCCACACGATGGCGGCGAAGAGCAGCCCCGTGACCAGCTCCACCGCCGGGTAGCGCAGCGAGATCGGCACTCGGCAAGCCGCGCAGCGCCCCCCCAAGACGACGTACGAGAGAACCGGGACGTTCTGCCAGGCGTGAATCGGGGCGCGACAGGCCGGGCAGTGGGAACGGGGGCGAACCACGGACTCGTCGCGTGGCAGCCGGTGGATCACCACGTTCAAGAACGAGCCCACGACGAGCCCGAAGGCCAACGCGGCACCGCAGACGAAAACCGGGTTCGCGAGCGCGGCCTGCACTGTCGATTCCCCCGTGGCGAGACCGTAGCCCGTCGCCGCTCACCCCACCCGCGCGGGAGAGACGCTCAGCGGAAGTCCCGTCGCTCGAAGATCATGGCGGCGACGGCCAGCAGACTTCCCGTGTAGAGCACACCGTAGGCGACCGGCCACCAGATCTCGGCCGCGGGAATCGGCAGACCGTTCACGGCCTGGATGCTCAGGTTGAACATCTCGAGGTCTGGAAACAGGCGGTGAATGACGGCCGTGACGGTGCCGACGTTGTCGAGCCCACTGCGCGCTCCCAGCTCCACCAGGTCGCGCGTCACGTGGCCCACGCAGTAGATGCCGGCGGAGTAGAGGGAGGCCAAGAGCGGCGTCGCGAAGACGGAAAAGAGCGTCGCCACGGCGACCATGACCATCAGCTCGAACCCGACCAGGGCCAGGGCCGCCACGTGCCCCAGGTCGAAGGGCGCGCCCGCCAGTGTCGAGACGAGGAAGAAGGCGACCGACATGATGCCCAGCTGCAGCCACAGCGTGAGCACGAGCCCCAGGTACTTCCCCAGCAGGAACTCGGCCCGCGAGACCGGCTTCGAGAGAATCGTGTAGATGGTGCGGCGATCGACCTCCTTCGAGATCAGACCGATGCCCAGGAAGATCGCCATCCCGACGCCGAAGACCCGAATGGAGGCCAGACCGACGTCCTGGAGGATCCTCTCGCCTTCGACGTAGGAGAGCATCGACACCAGGACCCCGGTGGCGATCATCACGATGGCGAAGAACAGCAGCGTGTAGAGGATCTTGTTCCGAACGGCCTCCCGCACGGTGTTGGTGCCCAGCGCCCAGATCCGCACCAGCGACGTCACGGCTGCCCCTCCTCTACGGCCGACAGGAAGATCGACTCCAGCGACACCCGGTGGGGCGTGACCGAGGTGACGCTCACTCCCAGCTGCAGCGCGTGGGCCAACACCGCGTCGACGTCCTTCTCCCGCACCCGCACCTCAGACCGCTCTCCCAGCCCCTGGATGGTGGCCTCGAAGCGCTGCTCCAGTTCGGCGGCGGCCTCGGAGGAGAGGCGCTCCAGGATCAGGTCCGCCTCTCGCTCGCCCGCGTTCAGGAAGTCCTCGATGCGCCCCGCGTAGCGGATGCGTCCTTCGACGATGATGGCCACGCGGTCGCACGTCATCTCGACGTCGTGGAGGATGTGGGTGTTCATGAACACCGTCTTGCCCTCGTCGCGCAGGCGCAGGATCAGGTCGCGGATCTCCTTGCGTCCAATCGGGTCGAGTCCACTCATGGGCTCGTCCAGGAACACCACACGCGGGTCGTGCACCAGCGCCTGGGCGATCCCGACCCGCTGCTGCATGCCCTTCGAGTACGTTCGCAGCCGCGCGTCGGCCGCGTCGGTCAGTCCCACCCAGTCGAGCAGCGTTTCGACTCGCTCCGGGCGGCGACGCCTCTCGACTCCGGACAGGCGTGCGTAGAAGTCGAGCAGCTCACGGCCGGTCAGGTAGTCGTAGAGGTAGGAGTTCTCCGGCAAGAAGCCGACGTGGCGGCGGAAGGCGGTCTCGCCCACGTCGTGGCCGAGAATCGAGCAGCGCCCCGAGGTCGCCCGCACGAGGCCCATCAGGATCTTCAGCGTCGTGGTCTTGCCCGCGCCGTTCGGCCCCACGAAGCCGAAGGTCTCGCCGTCGGAGACCTCGAGAGAGATCCCGTGCAGAACGCGCTTCGTGCGCAGACCGAAGCCCGGACGGAAGTCCTTCACCACGTTCTCCACCCGAACGACGATGTCTCCCCCTTCACTCACAGAGACTGCCCTCCATCGCGATCCGAGGCGCGCTTCCGCCACTTGTCGAGCCGCTTCGCGTCCCACCCGCTCATGTGCACCTGGTAGCGCTTGCGGTAGTAGCTGGAGACGATCTCGCCGGTCTCCGGGGCCAGCTGCCACTCCCAACCGTGGGGTTCGGGCGGAAGCTCCCGCAGCACGCGTCCGGGGCCGGTCATCAGGTCCTCGGGACGGCGAATGTCGCGGCTGTGGCGGCGCTTGTACTCCTCGCGTGCCGCGTCGAGAAAGCGGGCGCGCTCCTCGGTCTCGATCTCCTCCAGGGCCAGCTCGTACTGAACCCGCTCCTTCTCGTCCACCGCGCCCCGGTGCAGCTCCAGGAGAAAACTCTTGGCCACCTCGAGATTGGAGCCGTCGGCGGCCAGGCGCGCGTGGAGGCGGCGCAGGTACACCGGAACGCCGTCGAGGTCGAGCATGGGGCCCAGGACCTCGGCCGCCTGCTCGTTCTCGCCGAAGTAGAAGAACAGGTTGAAGGCCAGGTAGAAGTAGTTGCGCCAGTCCTCGGGGTGGTACTGGTTGGCCTTGCGCAGCAGCTGGTTGGCCTTGCGGACGCTCTCTGGCGAGTCCGTCAGCCAGACAGCGGCGAACCGGTAGGGGTGGCTGACGTGGGGGTTCAGCGTGGTCACCACCTCGATGTAGCGGCCCAGCTGCGGCGCGTGCTGGCTGGGGTCGTCGCGGCTGGCGCCCACGACCTGCACGGCCTGCAGCCAGTAGTAGTCGGCCAGGACGGCCTCGAAGCCCATGGCCGCGGCCTTGGCCACGCCGGGTCGGGGTACGAATTCCTCGCCTCGATCCGCGATCGCGGTGATGGGAACGCGGGGATGAACGAAGGCCACGGCCGCGATCAACAGGACGGCGCAGGCTCCGTATCGAATCATTTGCGTCACGAAGACCCACTCCTGTCCACGTCACACTCAGCTCGAAGAGGCGGGGGGAGCTAGAAGTCGTCCATCCCCGGCGCGGGCTCCGGGACGTTGTACTGGCCGGCGGGAACCGACGTGCCGAAGAGCGCGTCGGGACAAGAAATCGCGCC
>JAKSBN010000151.1 GCA_022361175.1 Pseudomonadota bacterium
GAGCTGAAGGCGAAGCTCGGGATCCGCTAGGCGGTGTCGGACTCAGTGGGACTTCGCGTAGACGTCGGACAGGCGCGCGATGACGGCACCCAGGCGGTCGAGCTCCACCGCGACGCCGGGGGCGGGCACGGCGTCGCCCGCGATCTCGCGCGCGGAGGCCACGGCTTCGCTCAGCGAGCCGAAGAAGAGCTCGGTCTCGGCGATGGACTGGGACTGCCCGACCCGTTCTCGGTACTCGACCGCCATGCGGCGCACCCGCTCCATCGCCGACACGGCCGCGTCGCGCGTCCGCTGCTGCAAGGCGGTGTCCTGGGACTTGGCCGTGCGCGCCAACGCCAGCGCCTTGTCGACGATCTCCGTCAACTCCAGCGCGAGGGGGGTGAGGGCCTCGCCCGGGGGCTGAGCCCGCGCCGCGACGGCCAGCAGCGGAAGCGCCAGGGCCACGGCGAGGCTGTGGGTGAGAACGGCAGTTCGGGCCTCTGCGAATCGCATGAGCGCTCCTTGCTCGCACCCCGGAGACGCGGGGGCCGCTGAGTATCGCGCGTCCGGGGCCGGCCGTCGCCGCGGCCGGGATGCTGAATCGGGATGGGCGATTCGAGCGAACTCCCTCTTCGCGGCGCCAGTGGTGCTCCCGAGGGGTAGCCGGCTCTGGGCTCGGATTGTGTCCTTTTTGATACGGTTGATGGTGTATCCGGTTCTGGGCCCTGTCCCGGCCGAGGCGAGTGTAGATTGAGCGGTGAAGCGGGGCCGGGCGGCGCGAACGCGGTCGGCAGGACACGCGCCTTCGCTGGTTTCGCTGAAGCAGGGGGATCACCCATGGCAGGTCCGTTCGAAGGCATTCGCATCGTCGACTGCACCGCGATGCTCACCGGCCCGTTCGCCACCCAGATCCTGGGCGACCAGGGGGCGGATGTGATCAAGGTAGAGCCGCTGGGCATCGGCGACATCATGCGGCTCTTCGGCACCGAACGCGGCGGCATGTCGACGCTCTTCGCCCTCTTCAACCGCAGCAAGCGCTCCATCGCCGTCAACCTGCGCGAGGAGCGGGGCCAGGAGCTGGTGCGCAAGCTGGTGGCCGACGCCGACGTCTTCATCCAGAACTTCCGGCCCGGCGTGATCGATCGCTTGGGGCTCGGCGCCGCGGCGCTGCGCGCGGACCATCCGGAGCTCGTCTACGTCTCCATCAGTGCCTACGGGCCGACCGGCCCCGCGTCGGGCAAGCCCGCCTACGACCACATCCTCCAGGGCGTCTCCGGCATGGCCTACGCCCAGGCGGATCCGCTGGCGGAATCGCCCGAGCCGCAGCACGTGCGTCAGGCTGTGTGCGACAAGGTGACCGCGCTGAACGCCGCGCAGGCGGTGTCGGCGGCGCTCTTCGCCCGGGAGCGCACGGGCCAAGGACAGCACCTGGAGCTCTCCATGCTGGATGCCGCACTCGCGTTCGTCTGGCCCGACGCCATGGCCAACGAGGTCATCCTGGACGGCGATTTCGAGCGACGGCCCGCCATCGGGGCCACCTACCGCACGACGCCCTTCGCGGACGGCCACGTGTCGGCCGCCGCCGTGACGGACGCCCAGTTTCGCGGCCTGTGCGTGGCCATGGGGGTGCCCGAGCTGGCCGACGACCCGCGCTTCGCGACGCTGCCCGAGCGCTCGAAGCACATCGTCGAGCTGTTGAACCACATGTCGGAACCGTCCGACGTGCCGGTGGCCGAAGCGCTGGCGCGCCTCGAGGCCGAAGACGTGCCCTGTGGCCCGATTCACCGCGCAGAGGACGTGCCCAAGGATCCGCAGGTGGTGGCCGCGGGCTGCTTCGAAGAGGTCGATCATCCCGTGCTGGGGCGCATTCGGCAGCCGCGCCCCACGGTGCGCTTCGGCGCGACTCCCGCCTCGGCGGAGTTGCCGGCGCCGCGCCTGGGCCAGGACACGGATGCCATTCTGGGCGAGTTCGACGTCTCCGAAGCCGAACGCGAAGAGCTTCGGGCCAAGGGCATCGTCGCCTGAGGGAGAAGTCAGGCTGGCGCGGCAACGCTCGCGCGAGTGCCAGAGAGGTGCCAGCGCGATTCGGCCAGTGGTAGCTACGGAGTGTGACTCGACATGCCCCCCACCCCGACCGTCGAGCGCGCCCCGGCGCGCACCCTGCTCGCCGGGCTCTGCCTGGCGCCCGGCCTCGCGGCCTGCACGGCCGCCGAGCCTCCGCCTCCGCCGCCGCGCGAGATCCCCGTGGTGGAGGTGATCCAGCGCGACCAGCCCATCGAGATCGAGATGGTGGGCGAGACGCGCGGATCCGCCGACATCCCGATTCGGGCGCGGGTGGAGGGTGTCGTCATCGGTATGCACTTCACCGAAGGGCGCCGCGTGCAGGCGGGCGACCTGCTCTACGAGATCGATCCGGCGCCCTTCGAGTCCAAGGTGGTGGAAGCCGACGGCGGCCTGGCCGAGGCGCGCACCAAGCTCGCCAAAGCCAAGTCCGACCTCGACCGGATCCGGCCCCTGGCCGAGATGAACGCCGTCAGCCAGATCGACCTCACGGGCGCCAAGGCCCAGTACCAGGCGGCGTTGGGGGCGCTGCGGGCGGCCGAGGCGCGCAAGCGGCAGGCCGAGATCGAGCTCGGTTACACGAACATCGCGGCGCCCATTTCGGGCCGCATCGGCATCTCGGAAGCGCAGGTGGGGGAGTTCGTCGGCAGGGATCCCAACCCGGTGGTGCTGAACTACGTCTCTCGCACGAACCCGATCCGGGTGCGTTTCGCCATCGACGAACGCCGCTATCTGAGGCTGGCGCGCCGGATTCGCGATCTCGAACGCGACGATTCGGCGGAGGCCGAGGAAGATCCGGGCCTGCAGCTCATCCTGGCCGACGGTACGGTGCATCCGCACCGTGGCAAGTCGGTCGCCGTGGACGCCGCTGTCGATCCCGAGACGGGCACCTTCACCATCGAGGCGGACTTTCCCAACCCGGACGAGATCGTGCTGGCCGGACAGTTCGCGCGGGTGCGCGCCATTCTGGAGGTCCGCCGGGATTCGCTGCTGGTGCCGGCGCGCGCCATCAGCGAGCTGCAGGGCATCCATCGGGTGTACGTCGTCAGGGCCGACGACACGCTCGAGCTGCGCCAAGTCGAGCTGGGGCCCAAGATCGATCGGCTGCGGATCGTCGAGTCGGGCCTGGCGCCGGGCGAGCGCATCTCCCTCGAGGTGATGCGTCTTTCCGACGGCTCCAAGGTGGTGCCGCAGCCGACCCAGTTCGGGAACGTCGCCGCGCCGCCGCCCGAGAGCTAGCCCTTGGCCGAGTTCTTCGTTCGCCGGCCCATCGTGGCGATGGTCATCGCCATCATCACCGTGATCGCGGGCCTGGTGGCGATGGGGGCGCTGCCCATCGCCCAGTATCCCGAGATCACTCCGCCCATGGTCTCGGTGTCCGGCACCTACACCGGCGCCAACGCCGTCAACGTCGAGCAGTCCGTCGCGACCCCCGTCGAGCAGAAGGTGAACGGGGTCGAGGACATGATCTACATGAAGTCGACCAACTCGAGCGACGGTCGCATGACGCTGGAGGTGTCGTTCGAGGTGGGCACCGACCTCGACATGGCGAACGTGCTCACCCAGAACCGCGTGTCCGAGGCCCAGGCGGTGCTGCCCGAAGAGGTCAAGCGGCTGGGCGTCACCGTGAAGAAGAAGCTCTCGTTTCCGCTGCTGCTGCTCTCGGTGGTGTCCCCGGGCGGCACCTACGACGAACAGTTCCTCACCAACTACGCCACCATCAACCTGATCGACGAGCTGGCGCGAATCCGCGGCGTGGGCCAGGCCGAGGTGATGGGCGGCAGCGTCAGCGAGTACGCCATGCGCGTCTGGGTGCGTCCAGACCAGCTGGCCAAGCTGAACCTGACCGCCGCCGACATCAAGCGCGCCATCCAGGAGCAGAACGTGCTGGTGCCGGCGGGCAAGCTCGGGGGCGAGCCCGCCGAGGCGGGCACCGAGTTCACCTACACCGTCCAGACGGGCGGCCGCTTCGCCACCGAAGAAGAGTTCGGCCAGGTCGTGGTGCGCTCGAACGAGGACGGCTCGCAGGTGCTGCTGCGCGACGTCGCGCGCGTGGAGCTGGGCACCCAGAACTACCTGATCAACGCCTGGACGGACGGGAAGCCCACCGCGTTGCTGCAGGTCTTCCAGCTCCCCGACGCCAACGGGCTGGAAGTCGCCGCCCAGGTCTTCGCCGCGATGGAACGCCTCTCGCGGGACTTCCCGAAGGACGTCGAGTACGTCGTGTCGCTGGATACGACCAAGCCCATCACGGCGGGCATCCGCGAGATCGTCATCACGCTCTTCCAGGCCGTGTTTCTGGTGATCCTGGTCGTCTACGTCTTCCTGCAGAGCTTCCGCTCGACCCTGATTCCCACCTTGACCGTGCCCGTCTCGCTGATCGGCGCCTTCGCCGTCTTCCCGCTGCTGGGATTCTCGATCAACACGCTCTCGCTGCTGGGCCTGGTGCTGGCCATCGGCATCGTGGTGGACGACGCGATCGTCGTGGTGGAATCGGTCACGGTGAAGATGGAGGGCGGCATGCGACCGGCGGAGGCGACGGTGGCGGCCATGCGCGAGGTGTCGGGGCCCATCGTCGCCACGTCGCTGGCGTTGATCGCCGTCTTCGTGCCCGTCGCGGCCATGGCGGGCATCACGGGGCGGCTCTACCAGCAGTTCGCCATCACCATCGCCATCTCGGTGGCGATCTCCTCCGTCAACGCGCTGACCCTGAGCCCCGCGCTGGCCGCCCTGCTGCTGAAGCCGCCCGGGGAGGAGACCCGCTCGTTCGGGCGCTTCTTCGGGCTCTTCAACCGGGCCTTCGACGTCGCCACCGCGCGCTTCATGGTGCTGGCCAACTTCTTCACCCGCCGGCTCGTGCGCGCCGGGGTCGTGCTGGTGGCGATCCTGGCGGGCACGGTGGTGCTCTTCCGGGTCGTGCCCGGCGGCTTCATGCCCGAGGAGGACCAGGGCTACGTGCTGGCCGCCGTGATGCTGCCCGACGGAGCGTCGCTGCAGCGAACGGCCGAGGTCATGGAGCAGGTCGAGCAGATCATGCGTCCCATCGAGGCGATCGAGAACACGACCACGGTGGCGGGTTTCAGCTCGTTGACGGGTACGATCCAGCCCAACTCGGGCTTCGTCTTCATCCAGCTGAAGGAATGGGACCAGCGACCGGACCCGGAGGACCACGCCCGCGAGATCGTGCGCCGGCTGAACGGCGCCTTCGCCACCCAGCTGCGGGGGGGCCTGGCCTTCGCCTTCGGCCCGCCCGCGATCCCGGGGTTGGGCACCGGCTCGGGCTTCTCCATGGTGCTGCAGGACCGCAGCGGCAACGCGCCCGACTACCTCGAGACCCACGCGGCGCGGTTCACCCAAGCCGCCTCTGCCCGGCCTGAGATCGCCGGCGCGAACAGCCTCTATCGCGCCGGGGTGCCGCAGATCTTCCTCGACATCGACGACGCCAAGGTGCTGAAGCTCGGCGTCGCGCTGGACGACGTCAGCACGGCGCTGGGGGCCTTCCTGGGCGGCGCCTACGTCAACGACTTCAACCGCTTCGGGCGCCTCTACAAGGTGTACATCCAGGCCGACCCGCCCTATCGCGCGGACGCCGACGCGCTGCGTTTCTTCTACGTGCGCAACCGCAACGGCAGCATGGTGCCGCTCTCGACGCTGGTGACGGCGAGCCGCACCGCCGGCCCGGAGTACACCAACCGCTTCAACCTCTTCCGTTCGGCGGAGGTCACCGGACAGCCGGCGGCCGGCTACAGCTCGGCCCAGGCGCTGGCGGCGCTCCGGGAGGTGGCCGCCGAGGTCCTGCCGCCGGACATGAGCTACGCCTGGAACGCCATGAGCTACCAGGAGGTGGCGGCGGCGGGGAGCGCGGGCGTCGTGTTCGCCATGGCCCTGGTGTTCGTATTCCTGATCCTGGCCGCACAGTACGAGAGCTGGTCGCTGCCGCTCTCGGTGCTGCTCTCCGTCCCCATCGCCATCTTCGGGGCCATGGCGGGCCTCGCGCTCGCGCGCCTGCTGAACGAGAGCTACGGCAACAACGTCTTCGCGCAGATCGGGCTGGTCATGCTGATCGGGATGTCCGCCAAGAACGCCATCCTGATCGTCGAGTTCGCCAAGCTGGAGCGCGAATCCGGCAAGAGCGCGGTGGAGGCCGCTCTGGAGGCGGCCCGCCAGCGCTTCCGGCCGATCCTGATGACCGCCTTCTCCTTCATCTTCGGTGTGCTGCCGCTGTTGGTCGCGACGGGGGCGGGCGCCGAGGCGCGCAAGGTGATGGGCATGACCGTCTTCAGCGGCATGCTGGTCGTCACCGTCATCGGCGTGCTGGTGGTGCCGGCCCTGTACGTGGCGGTCGAGCGCTACATCAGCCGCAGCGATGCGCCTGGGCGGGAGGGGTGAGCGTGCGGCGGCGGATCGCGCTGGGATTCTCGCTGCTGCTGTCCGGCTGCGCGCTGACGCCGGACTACGAGCGCCCGGAGCTGGAGCTGCCGGCGGCCTGGCGCGATCCGGAGTACGTGGGCGACTCCATCGCCAACACGCCCTGGTGGCAGCTGTACTCGGATCCCCAGCTGCGGCAGTACATCGAGATCGCGCTCGAAGAGAACCGGGACCTGCGGCTCGCGCTCGAGCGCGTCTACGAGTTCCAGAGCCAGCTCACCTTCACGCGCGCCGATCAGTTCCCGTTTCTGACCGGAGAGGGCTCGGCCTCGCGCGGACGCCAGAGCCGGGACATCGTCCCCGGAGCCGAGACGAACGACCAGTTCAACCTGGCGGCGAACCTCTCGTTCGAGGTGGACATCTGGCGGCGTTTCGCGCGGGCCAGCGAAGGGGCGCGGGCCGACTTGCTCAGCACCGAGGCGGACTACCGCACGGTCGTCATCGGTCTGGTGGGCAGCGTCGCCAACGCCTACTTCCAGCTGCGCGACCTGGATGCTCGCCTGGAGATCGCGCGTCGCACCGCCGCCACCCGGGCGGAGAGCCTGCGCATCATCGAGGCCCGCTTCCGCAAGGGCACCGTCGCGGAGATCGACGTCAACCAGGCCCAGGTGGAGTTGGCGATCGCCGAAGTCGCCATCGCCCAGTTCGAGCGTGGGATCGTGCAGACCGAGAACGCCCTGCGCGAGCTCTTGGGCCGCAATCCCGGCGAAGTGGAGCGCGGCCTGGCGCTGGACGAGCAGTTCGTCGTGCCGGAAGTTCCCGCCGGACTGCCGGCCGAGCTGCTGCGCCGACGCCCCGACGTCGTGGCGGCCGAGCAGGTGCTGGCCGCCGAGACCGCCCGCATCGGCGTAGCCGAGGCCCTGCGCTGGCCCTCCATCAGCCTGACCGGAAGCCTGGGCGCCATCACGGATGAGCTCAGCGACATCAGTCCCAGCGAGGTGAAGGCCTGGAACCTGCTGGCCGGCTTTGCCACTCCGCTTTTCAACGCGGGCCAGCTGAAGGCCCAGGCCAAGGTGCAGCGGGCCCGGGCTGAGCAGGCGCTGCGGGGCTACGAAGCGACGCTGCTGCGGGCGTTTCGAGAGGTGGAAGACGCGTTGGTGGCCGTGAGAACGTTCCGCGAAGAGCACGCCGCGCGGGTGCGCCAGGTGGTGGCGGCGCGAAACGCCTCGCGTCTCTCTCGCGCGCGGTACAACGGCGGGGTCGTCGACTATCTCGAAGTGCTGGACTCGGAGCGCACGCTCTTCTCGGCCGAGTTGGAGGAATCCAACGCGCGGCGCCAGTCGCTGGACGCGGTGGTGGGACTCTACAAGGCGCTCGGCGGGGGCTGGTTGCCTGACGAGCAAGCGTGGGAAGAGTACCGATGGGAGTGGTGGGGCCCGTGAACGGGGCTGTGAGACACCTCGCGCTGGCAACGGCCGTTCTGACGTGCTCTGCCTGCGGTACCTTTCGGCCTCTGAACCAGCCCATCGAGCAGCTGTCCGCGCCTCCGGCGGTGGGCGTGGCTCGATCCGCTGCCGACGACCCCACCCGCGTGTTCCTCGCCTTCTCGGGCGGTGGCACCCGAGCGGCGGCCCTGGCTTACGGCGTGCTGGAAGAGCTGCGCGACACGCCCATCGGCCCGGACGGCGCGGCGCGGCTGCTGGACGAGGTGGACAGCGTCAGCGGCGTCTCGGGCGGCAGCTTCGCGGCGGCCTACTTCGGGCTCTTTGGGAGCGGCATCTTCGAGGACTTCGAAGAGCGCTTCCTGAAGCGCGACATCCAGACGGCGCTGCTGCTCCAGGTCTTGATTCCGTGGAACCTCGTCTCGCTGATGGGGCCGGGCCTCTCGCGCAGCGAACTGGCCAGCCGCCTCTACGACCGCGAGGTCTTCGACGGCGCGACCTTCGGTGATCTGCTCGCGGCAGGCGGGCCCACGGTCCACATCAACGC
>JAKSBN010000472.1 GCA_022361175.1 Pseudomonadota bacterium
GCGCGGGCGTCGCCCCGGCGGGTGAGGAAGCCCAGCAGGTAGATGCCCAGCAGCCCTCCTCCCAAGAGCGACGTCAGCTTGATCGAGGTGTCCTGGAGCGTGCGGCTCTCCGTCTCCAGCAGCAGGACGGCACCCCCGATCATGAGCAGCGACGCCAACGAGGCTAGGCCCCACGCCACGCGCAGATAGTGCCGATCACTCCGATCGGGCGCGACGTGGCGCCGGTAGACGTCCACCACGCCCACGGTGGCGATGGCGTTGATGCTCGAGTCCAGCGACGACATGCCGGCCGCCAGCGCCGCCGCCATCACGAGGCCGGCGACGCCGGCGGGCAGGTAGGTCAGCACGAAGTGGGGAACGATGCCCTCCGCCTTGCGCGCTCCCGAGAGCATCGCCGCCGCCTCCGGGTCCGGGTACACCTGGAAGAAGACGAACAGGCTCGTGCCCAGGAACATGTAGAAGAGCCACGTCGGCA
Source organism: Pseudomonadota bacterium (assembly GCA_022361175.1). GTDB lineage: Bacteria > Myxococcota_A > UBA9160 > UBA9160 > UBA4427 > JAKSBN01. The sequence goes on from JAKSBN010000472.1 coordinate 476, forward strand.
TCGCGACCAGCACCTGCGTGAGCATGGCCTTGCGCGCTTCGCCGAGCGAGCGCGCCGCGCAGTAGCGTTGCACGAAGTGCTGGGCCGTCACGTACTCGGTGAGAAAGTAGGTGGCGCTCATGGCCAACATCAGCGGCACGGTCTTCTGGCCCCAGTCGAGCGACCACGGCATGCGCACCACCTGGCCGTCCAGGGCGTAGCCCAACGCGAACTTTTCGTGCTCGAAGGCCACCTGGAAGATCTGCCCCAACCCGCCCGGAAGCGCCACCAGGATGATCCCCAGGCACAGGAGGCTCCCCAGCACCAGGATCACGGTCTGGACGACGTCGGTCCAGATGACGGCGTCGATCCCTCCCAGGATCGTGTACACGGCGACAAAGATCCCGCTGACCACCACACACACGACGGGGTCCAGCCCGGTCAGTTCCGAGAGCAGCAGCGCCACCAGGTAGAGCACCAGACTCACCCGCAACAGCTGGGCCGCCACGTAGGTGGCCGCGCCGTACACCCGCACCGAGGGCCCGTAGCGCGCTTCGAGGTACTCGTAGGCCGACGTCACGCGTCCGCGGCGAAACAGGGGGACGAAGACCCACGCCGCCAGGAAGGCGGCGACCGGCACGAACGCGTAGGGCAGGAAGCGCAGCCAGTAGGTCTTGAACGAGTCGGCCGGCATCGACAGGAAGGTGATCGAGCTGATCGCCGTCCCCACCATGGAGAGGCCCACCGCGACGCCGCCGAAGCGGCGGCCGCCCACGAAGTACTCCTCGGTGCTGCGATTGCGTCGTGCGAAGTAGAGGCCGAGGCCGGTGACCGCCGCCAGGTAGGCGACCAGCAGTGCCCCGTCGAGCGGCCTCAGCTCCATCGCGGGGCGCGCGCGAGCGCGCTCACTGGAGCTCTGCCACCGGCACCACGCGCGTGGTGGGATGGGGGCAGGCGTCGGCGCCGATCCAGCGCAGGCACATGGTGCCGCGGGCGTGTCCGGCCGTGTCGATCCAGTTCCCCACCCCCGGGTCGGCGTGCGCCACCACGATCCGCACCGAGCCGTCGGGCTCCAGGCGCGCCCCGTGGTGGTTCACTGCGATGGGGTGGTAGCGGTAGTCCAGCGACTCCATCCAGTAGTTGTTGAGCTGGAAGTTCCAGTAGTCGCAGCGCGGCGGCGTCGCCTCGATCACCAACGCCTCGTCCGGCCCGAGCTCCCAATAGCCGTGGAAGTAGGCGATGTTGGGGTCGCCGTGGGCGGCGGCGGCGACCGCCGGATCGAAGAGCGGCAGCTCGTTCGGGTGCGCGGCGAAGCCCTCGGCCCAGTCGGCGAAGAGCGCCGCCGTCCCGTGGACGTAGCCGGCGGCGGCCTGCAGCCCCTGGTCGACGAACGCGGCTGTCACGGGCGCCGGCGGTCCCTCCGCTCCCAGGCGCTCGATCCGGAGCTTGGCCACCGTCTCGCGAGCGCGGTCCTGGAAGGTCTGGCGCACGATCACCAGCGAGGCGTCGTCCTCCAGCGGCAGCCAGTTGGCGTCGGCCGGGCGCTCGCGCGTGACGAAGATCTCGAAACTCCCATCGGGCTCCAGCTTCATGTCCGCGGCCTCGAGATAGCCGATCTGGCCGCGGCGCCCGCCCTGCTTGTTGTAGTTGCCGGCGTACGTCCCGAACCCCAGGTAGTGCACGGTTCCCCGCGTTCCGGTGATGCGGTACTCGTGGGCGTCGCTGATGGCCGCGCTCTCGTAGTAGTTGTCCGGGTTGTCGGCGCCGATCTTGACCGTCTCGTGGGCCGGGCGGCGGAAGACCGGCGCGGCCGGATCGGCGCACTCGATGAACGACTCGAGGGCGACCCGCGTCAACCGGCTCAGGTACCGAAAGCCCTCGGCGCGATCGAAGGCGTCGTCGGGCGACTTCTCCCGCAACACCACCTCGCCGGCCGCCTTCAGGGCGTCGCAGAAGTCGGACCAGGAGCGTCCGTCGAGAATCCGAGCCTCGGCGTCGTCGGCAGCCACGGTGCCTCCTCAGTCCAGTACGGTGGCGGCCACGCGCTCTTCCAGGGTGCGCGTGTCCCACCACGAGAGCTGCAGCTGCTTGGCGCGGCGAAAGTAGAGCTGGATGTCGTACTCGATGGTGAAGCCGACCCCGCCCCACACCTGCTGGCACATGGCCGTCACGTCGCGGTAGGTCTGGCACAGGAAGAGCTTGGCCATGGGCGCGAGGCGAGCCACCGACCTGCCCTCGGAGCGCGCCCACGCCGCCTCGTAGACCAGGGTCGTACCGCCGGCCACGGCCGTCGCCGCGTCGGCCAGATAGTGCGCAATGGATTGGAAGGCCCCGAGCGGCTTGTCGAACTGCACCCGCTCCTTGGCGTAGTCGACGGTGAGCTCCAGCGCGCGCGCGGCCCCGCCGGCGGCCTGGGCGGCCGCCAGGATGGCGCCGTCCAGCATCACTTCGTCGAAGGCCCGCCAGCCGCCGCCCGCCCCGCCCACGCGGTCGGAGAGCGGCACCGCAACCTCGTCGAAGCGCACCTCGTACTGGGCGTCCGCCGCCAGGTTCAGCTGCTGCGACAGCGCGACTCCCTGCGCCTTCGGATCCACCAGGAAGAGATCCACGTCTTCGGGAGCGTCGCCCGTGCGCGCCAGCACCAGCAAACGCGTGGCGGCGCTGGCGTAGTGCACGTGCCACTTGGTGCCGGAGAGCACGGCCCGGTCGCCTTCGATGCGGGCGCGCATCTGAACGCCTTCGGGACCGTAGCCGTTGCGCGGCTCCAGCCAGGCCGGGGTGACCACCGCCTCGCCGCCCGCCAACTTGGGCAGCCACTCGGCCTTCTGGTCGTCGCTGCCCGCTCGCAAGAGCGCTCCGGCTCCCAGGACGCAGCTCACGAAGTGCGGGCTGGGCGCCAGCGCGCGGCCGATCTCCTCGTAGAGGATTGCCGCCTCGATCAGGCTCTGGCCGGCGCCGCCGTGCTCCTCGGGGATCGCGATCCCCAAGAGGCCCAGCTCGCCCAGCTGCTTCCACAGCTCCTCGGGAAAGCCGGTCGGGTCGTCTTCGAGGGCGCGCACCGTATCGAGCGGCGCGTACTCGGCCAGTACGCCGCGCACCATTTCGCGCAGCACTTCCTGCTCTTCGCTGAACTCCAGATCCATCTCGTGTCTCCACCCTCGCTGGACGCGCCCTCGTCGAGCGCGTGCGATTCAAGGCCGCCAGGCGTCTCCGCGGCGCTTCCAGGGGTTGTCGTCGGCGTCCACGGGCAGGGCCACGCGCGCCGTGCACTCGGTGGCGACGCGGTCGCCCACCTTGAGCTCGAGCGCCAGGTCGGCCCAGCCGCCGCCCGCGGCGTCGGTTCCGGTCTCCGTCACGACGCCGCCGAACTCCATGCAGTCGCCCGGGAAGACCGACGTCTTCATCCGGAACTGGATCCGGCCGAGCCGCCCCTTCGGCCCCGTCCAATCCGTCACGTAGCGCTCGAACCAGGCCGCCTGGTTCGGCGTGTTGAGGAAGATGTTCTGTACGCCGTTGCGCTCGGTGGCGAACTGGTAGTCGTGGTGCATGGGCCGCCAGTCGCGGCTCGCCATGGCCCCCAGCACCACCGTCGTCGCCGTTACGTCCACGGCCAGGCTCGGCAGGCGCGCCCCCGCCTCCACCTCGGCCAGCGTCACGTTCTGCGCCTCCGCCATCACGCGTCCCTCCGGTAGCCGAAGCCCGTGTAGAGCTCGGTTCCCACCCGCTCGCCGTGCTGGTTCGTGTAGCGGACCTCGATCTCCCAGAAGCGGCCCAGACCCAGCTTCGTGCGCTTGGGCGGGCTGACGGAGTGGAGCACCTGGCTGGTCGTGAGCCGATCGCCGGGGCGAACCGGATCGCCGAAGACGATGGTGTTGTCGGTCATCACGGCCTCGGGCAGGTCGAGCGCCGCCTTCAGGTCGAAGTGCACCTGCAGCGGCTGCGCCACCTCGCTGCGGCCGGGGGCCCAGTGGTGGGGTCGGAACCAGACCGAGAGCATGCTGGGGGGCGCGATCGGGCCGTCGGTCAGCTCCTGGGCCACCTTCTCGTCCCAGAAGAGCGGGTTGCCGTTCTCGGTGGCCGAGCAGGTCGTGAGCACGTAGCCCATCTCGATGGGAAACTCGGTCGCTTCCACGTAGCGCTCCTGGCCGATCCAGGCCTGCACCTCGTTCGGAAGCTCGTCGGCGACGGGTTCGCTCATGCTCTCCTCTCCAGCCCGGCTACTCGACCGCACCCGCGGCCACGAGCGACTCGATCTCGTCGCCCGAGAGCCCGGCCTCGGCCAAGAGCTTGCGGGTGTCGGTTTCGCCCACCGGCCGCACGACGTGCTCTGGCGCGTCGCGCGTGCCTCCAGCCAGCACCGGCCCCACCTGCTCGAAATCTCCGTGCTCGGGATGGTGGGCCACGGCGAAGACGCCGCGGGCGCGGAAGTGCTCGTCGTGCACCACCTCGGGAAGCGTGTTCACCGGCGCCACGCAGGTGTTGGCGGGCGCCAGCTGGGCCACCCATTCGTCGCGGTCGCGCGTGGCGAAGGCGGCGGCGAAGGCGGCGCGGATCTCGTCCTGGCGCGCGTCGTCCAGCTGGGCCTCGACGTACTGCTCAAGCCCGAGCTCGCGACACAGGTTGGCGTAGAAGTGCGGCTCGATGGCGCCCACCGAGAGCCAGCGGCCGTCGCGGCAGGCGTAGACGCCGTAGCAGGCGTAGCGCCCGGTCAACAGCGTGGCGCCGGCGTCGGCCACTTCCCCGGTGGCCAGGTACTGGTCCACCGACAGCGACATCAGCGACAACACGCCTTCGGCGGCCGCCACGTCGAGATGACGGCCCCGCCCGGAGGCCCCGCGCGCCACCAGCGCGGCCAGGATCGCGATCACCGCCTGCATGCCGCCGCCGGCGCTGTCCGCCACGGTCGCGCCGGGGACGGGCGGCCCCCCGTCGGCCCGCGGCTCGCAGCAGGCCAGAAACCCGGCCATGGCCAGGTAGTTGATGTCGTGGCCCGCCCAGTCCGCGGCCGGCCCCGTCTGGCCGTAGCCCGAGGTGGAGCAGTAGACGACGCCGGGATTGCGGGTCGACACGGCCTCGTAACCAATGCCCAGGCGGTCCACCACGCCCGGGCGGTAGCTCTCGATCACGACGTCCGCCGCCGCGGCCAGGCGCAGAAAGGCCTCGCGCCCGGCGTCGGCCTTGAGATCGATCCGCACGCGCTCGAAGCCGCGGCCCGCGCCGTAGGTGTGAAACGGAGGCTCGATCTGCACGCCGCTCCGGCGCGACACCGGCGCGATCTTCACCACCCGGGCGCCATAGTCCGCCAGCATGCGGGACGCCCGCGCAGCCGGTCCCACGCTCGCGAGATCGAGCACCGTGGTCCCGGAGAGCAGCGAGGGCGAGCCGGACACGGACTAGAAGTTCCGCGGCAGGCCCAGGTGGCGCCGGGCGATGATGTTCTTCTGGATCTCCGAGGCGCCGCCGCCGATGGTGTCGATCACCGTGTAGCGGTAGGTCGACTCGGCCCGGCCCTGCATGGGCGCCTCCTCGGTCCGCACCCGCAGCTGCGCGCCGGGGCCGCCGATCTCCATCGAGGCGTTGGCCAGCTTCTTCGAAAGCGTCGTGGCGAAGAGCTTGTACATGGAGGCCTCGGACGTGGGCGGCTTGCCGCCCACCATCGACTTCGACAGGAACCGCAGGCCCAGCACGCGGGCCACCTCTCCCTCGGTCACCAGCTGGGCGATCTTCTGGCGCACCACCGGGTCTTCGCGGAGGGGCTTGCCGTCCTTCGTCTCGGTGCGGACGTACTCGCACAGAAGCTCCAGACGCTGCTGGATCGGCGAGTACATGAACATCGTGAAGCGCTCCAGGTCGAGCGCCTCCGACACGTACTGGAAGCCCTTGTTGAGTTCACCCACCACGTAGTCGTCGTGGACGAAGACGTCGTCGAAGTAGACGGAGTTCGTGATCTCGTCGCCGATGGTCGGGATGCCCTGCACCTCGAGACCGGGGTGGTCCATGGGCACCAGGAAGAGCGTGATCCCGCCGTGCTTGGATTCCTGGCTGGTGCGCGCGCCCACCCAGTACCAGTCGGCGAAGTGCGCCGACGTGGTCCAGATTTTCTGGCCGGTCAAGACCCAGCCGCCGCGGGCGTCGTCGCGGGTGGCCTTCAGCTGCATGTTGGCGGCGTCGCTGCCGGCCTGCGGCTCGCTGTAGCCGACCGCGAACTCGACCTCCGCGTTCAGGATCTTCGGCAGAAACTCGCGCTTCAGCTTCTCGCTGCCGTGGCGGATCAGCGTCTTGCCGATGATGCCGACGCCCTTGCCGATCTGGGGCCCGCCGCGGTACGCAAGCTGCTCGTTCAGCAGGTACTCGTAGACGCCCTCGCCGTCCTGGCCACCCAGCTCCTTCGGCCACGTGATGCCCAGCCAGCCCTTCTCGCCCAGCGTCCGCATGAAGGCCCGCCGCTTCGGCGTGTCCACGATCTGCGCCATGTTCTCGCGTGTCACGTCGAAGACTTCGGGATCGTCGTTCGCTTCGAGAAAGGCGCGCACCTCCTCCACGAAGGCCTGCTGCTCGTCGGAGAACTCGAAATTCATGGGGACTCCTGGTGCCGGCCGAGACCGGTGCGAGAGCGGGCGAATATATACGATACGTCGCGTATAGTAAATGCCATCCCCGGGGGCGCGGCGTCGACGTGACCCGGGGGCGCGTATCATGGCGCCGCCGCGCAGCCGGCGAAACCGGAGGTCTGGATGCGAACCGAGGAACCCCGCCACCCCGAGCGCGCGGAGCACGGCAAGCCCCTTGGCGGCGTGCGGATCCTCGCGGTGGAGCAGATGCAGGCCCTGCCCTACGCGACCCAACTGTTGGCGCACTTGGGCGCCGAGGTGGTGAAGATCGAGCCGCGCGAGCACGGCGAGTCGGGTCGCGCCTCACAGCCGGCGCTCACGGACGACGACGGCCGCCGCGTGGGGGCCACCTTCCTGCGAAACAACCTCTCGAAGCGCAGCCTGGCCCTCGACTTGAAGCACGAGGCGGGGCGCGAGCTGTTTCTGCGTCTGGTCCCGCACTTCGACGTGGTGGCGGAGAACCTGCGGCCCGGCGCCATGGCGCGTCTCGGGCTCGACTACGACAGCGTCGCCGCCGCGGCGCCGCGCGTCGTCTACGCCTCCATCTCCGGCTTCGGTCACCTCGATGCCTCGCCCTACGCGCACTGGCCGGCCTACGCGCCCGTGGCCGAGGCCATGGGCGGCCTCTACGAGCCGACGCGCCCCCCCGGCGACCCCCCGCGCGTCGTACCCGCCGGCGCCCTCGGCGACAACGGCAGCGCGCTCTTCGCCGCCATCGGCATCCTGGCCGCCCTGCGCCACCGCGAGCAGACGGGCCTCGGACAACACGTCGATGTGTCGATGTACGACGCCATGCTGGCCCTGTCCGAGATGGTCCCGCAGCTCTGGTCCCTGGGCGCGCCGGCGGCGTGGGCCACCGCCGGGTCCATCGGTGTGGTGGCGGGGTTTGCCGCGCGCGACGGCTACTTTGTGGTGTCGGTCTTTCGCGAGCACCACTTCGAGCGGCTGGTGCGGCGGATCGGCCACCCCGAGTGGGCCAGCGACCCGCGCTTCGCCACCCGCGAGGGCTGGGCCCGCGAGACCGAGCCCCTCCTGCGACCCGCCATCGAACGCTGGGCCGCCGACAAGACCCGGCTGGAGGCGTGCGAGGCGCTCTGCGCCGAAGGCGTCGCGGCGGGCCCGAGCCAGACGGCCGAAGACCTGGCCCGCGACCCCCACGTGGCCGCCCGCGGCATGCTGATCGAAGTCCCGCGACCCGACGGCGGCCGCCCCATGCTGGTGGTCGGCAACCCGGTCAAGCTCTCCCGCACCGCCGAAGGCCCGGTCGAGCGCTTCCCCCGGCTGGGCGAACACACGGACAGCGTCCTGCAGGAGACGCTGGGCCTCGGCCCCGACGAAATCAGAGAACTGCGCGAACAGGGCGCCATCGGGTAGGCCGCCGAACGCAGGAGCGACGTCGCCCTCTCCGCGGCTCGGGGCTAACGCCCCTTCCCGAACGCACCCTTCTCGCGCAGCGCGGCGATGCGCTCGTCGTCGTAGCCGAGGACGTCGCGTAGCACCTGCTCGGTGTGCTCGCCCACGGTGGGGGCCAGCGTGGGGGTCGGCAGGGTCTCGGACACGTACTTCACCGGGAAGGGCAGCATGTCCGCGCCGTGCTCCGCGTGGGGATAGAGGGGAAAACGGTCGCGGAACTGCGGATCGTCCGCGATCGACCGCGGCGTGTTCACGGGCGCGATGGGGAAGTTCTTCTCGTCGCCGAGTCGAATCCACTCGGCCGACGACCGGGCCCGGAAGATCTCCCGCAGCTCGCGCTGCAGCTCACGGTTGCCGCGCGCGTGGTCCGCGAACTTCGAGCCCGGCCAGCGCTCGAAGAGCTCCGGGCGTCCGACGCACTCGCAGAAGTTCTTCCAGAAGGCCTGCTCGGAGGCCATGAAGAGCACGTACCCGTCCGTCGACTCGTACATCTGGTAGCGGACGCCCTCCCTCATACCGGCGGTGCCGGGCTCGCGGCGCTCGTAGTTGTCCGCCTTGTTGCCCGTCACCTCGCTCTCGGGGCGCTCGTACGCCAGCCAGCTCTCGCTGCGATACCAGTCCATGTAGGCGGCGGCATCCGACTGGCCGATCTCCAGAAAGCAGCCCTCGCCGGTGGCCCGGGCGCGGATGACGCCGGCCAAGATGCCGAGGGCGCCGAAGAGCGGGCCCGCGTGCATGCCCACGGAGGCGTGCTCCGGGATCACCGTAAAGCCCTCTTCGTCGGTTTCCGGGTTGACGATGCCGGCCCAGGTGTCGAAGGCGATGCCGTGGGCGGGCAGCGTCTGGTACGGCCCGGTCATGCCGTAGCCCGACAAGTTGCAGAAGACGATCTTGGGATTGATGGCGCGCAGGTCCTCGTAGCCCAAGCCGCGGCGCGCCAGCGAGCCCGGCCGCATGGCCTCCACCACCACGTCGGCGTCCTTCACCAGCGAGCGGTAGATCTCGACGCCTTCCGGCTGGCGCAGGTCCAGCGTCAGGCTCTGCTTGCCGCGATTGATGTGCCAGTGCAGCAACGAGACGTCGTTGATGATGGGCCAGGTCATCTCGCGGATGTAGTCGCCGGCCGGCGACTCCACCTTGATGACCTGGGCGCCCAGGTCGGCCAGGTGGGTGGTGATGGCGGCCGGGCCGAGCAGCGAGCTCTCGATCACGCGGACGCCAGCCAGGGGAGCGGGACGGATGTCGGACATGCTTCACTCCGAGCGTTCAGGGCGGGCGGCACAGTACCCGCCCCGCCGCGCGGAGACAACCTGACCGCTCGGACGCGCCTCTCCCCTCGACGTCAGGCGTCGGGCAGCCCCATGACCTCGGCATAGCGCGCCTGCAGCCGGCACATGCCCCGCAGCCAGCGGTCGTAGTCGCCCGCCTTGCGCTGCATGTAGTCGAGCACCGTCGGGTGCGGGAGGATCAAGAAGCGCTCTTCGTCGAGCCCCGCCACCACCACCTCGGCCACCGCCTCGGGCTCCAGCATGCCATCAACGCCAGCCACGCCGCCGCCTTCCTGGCCCGCGGTCATGGCGGTGCGGACGGCCTGGGGACACAGGACCGACACGCCGATCCCGCGGTCGCCGTAGGTGATGGAGAGCCACTCGGCGAAGCCGACCGCCGCGTGCTTGGTGACGGCGTAGGGAGCCGAACCGATCTGCGACAGCAGCCCGGCGGCGGACGCCGTCGTGAGGATGTAGCCCGAGCCGCGCTCGAGCATGCCGGGCAGCACGGCCCGCGCCGCGTGCACGTGCGAGAGGACGTTCACCTCCCAGATCTTCTGCCACGCGTCGAGTTCCACTTCCGGTCCGCCGGCGATGCCGATGCCCGCGTTGGCACAGAAGAGGTCGACGGGACCGTGGGATTCCTCGGCGCGGGCCACCAGGGCCGCCACGTCGTCGCCGTCCGCCACGTCCACCCGCACGCCGGTGCCCCCGCATTCCTTGGCCGCGGCCTCGGCGCCGGCGCCGTCCAGGTCGGCGACGACGACCGCCCGGGCACCTTCGGCCGCAAAGCGCAGACACAGCGCGCGACCGATGCCTCCCGCTCCACCGGTGACGATCACATGCTTGCCTTCGAGTTTCACTGCGGGCTCCTTTCGCGTCGCCGCGGGCGACGCCGGACAGGGTAGCCCACCGGCGGCGCGGGGATTCGCGAGTATCCCGCCGCGCCCGGGCGTGATAGCTTCGACACGAGCCCAGCCGGAGAAACGCCGTGCCCCTGGATCTGGCCCGCCTCCTCGCCCCAGACCACTCCGCCCTCGTGACCGTGGAATGCCAGCGGGCCGTGGTGGGCGATCTGTCTGCGCTCCCCGAGCTGGCCCAGGCGGCCCGGGGCGGCGTGCTGAAGAACATCGCCGACCTCGCGAAAGCCGCGCGCGCGGCGGGCGTCCCGGTCGTTCACTGCACGGCCCTGCGGCGCCCCGACGGCCTCGGCGCGAACCGCAACGCCCGCCTGTTCCAGTACATGGCCAAATCCAAGCACCCGCTGTACCCCGACTCCGAGGCCGCAGCGCTGGTGGACGAACTCGAAGCCGTGGATTCCGACCTGGTGCTTCCGCGCTACCACGGCCTCTCGCCGTTTCAGGGGACGGAGCTGGATTTCGTGCTCCGCAACCGCGGCGTGACCACGATCGTGGCCACGGGGGTGTCGGTGAACGTGGCCATCCAGAACCTGACCTTCGACGCCGTCAACGCGGGATACCAGGTAGTGCTGCCGCGGAACGCCGTAGCCGGATTCCCGGCCGACTACGTCGAAGCCGTCTTCGAACACACGTTGGGAGCGCTCGCCACCGTAATCGCCACCGCCGACGTCGCGGCCGCCTGGTCGGCTACGGCCACGCGAAGCTGAGACCCACTGGGGAAGCCGATGAGCTGTGAGGGAATCTTCTACGTACTCGCCCACGTCTCCGACCTGGCCCGTGCCAAGAAGTTCTACGGAGAGACGCTGGGCTGGAAGCTCGGCACCGACGAACCCCACGTGGCGGGCTTTTCCTTCGGCGGCGGCTACCTGGTGCTGCGCGCCGACGAGCGTCCGCCGGAAGAGCGTTGCTACGCCGGCGGCCTCTCCGTCGCCGTGAAGGTGGCCGACGCCGACGCGGAGCACGCGCGCCTCGCGGGGCTCGGCGTGGCCGTGAGCGACCCGGTCGACCAGCCCTGGGGCGAGCGCAGCTTCGCGTTCAGCGATCCCGATGGGTACGGATGGACCTTCGCCCAAGTCCTCTAGTGGGCCCTCTGTGGCCTCTAGTCCTCATCGGGCTTCGTGACTTCGATGCGGCCGGCCGCCAGCAAGTCCGTCACGTCTTCCGCGGGGAGGCCGGGGCTGTAGAGAAAACCCTGGAGCTCGTGACAACCGCAGTCCACCAGGAAGTCGCGGTGGCCCACCGTCTCCACGCCCTCGCCCACCACCTTGAGGCCCAGTTGATGCGCCATCGCGATAATGGCCGCGGTAATCGCCTGGGCGTCTCGATCGTGGGTGACCCCAGCGACGAACGAGCGATCGACCTTGAGGGAGTCGACGGGGAAGCGCATCAGGTAGCTGAGTGACGAGAAGCCAGTTCCGAAGTCGTCCAACACGATGGAGACGCCGAGCCGCTTCAGTCGCTTGAGACATCGCAGCGCCTCCTGTTCGTCCACCAGGATGGCGTTCTCCGTGATCTCCAGCTCGATGCACTTGGCATCGACGCCGTAGGAGGACAGCTGCCGCGACAGCGCGGCCGGCAGTGAATCGCCCCGCAGCTGCGCCGCCGAGACGTTCATGGCCACTCGCACTCGTGGATACCCCGCCCGTCGCCACTCGTGAATCTGGTGGCACACCTCTTCCACGATCCACTCGCCCATCGGCGCGATCAGCCCAGACGCCTCGGCCACCTCGATGAACTCGAACGGGGCCAGCAGACCGCGTTCCGGATGCCGCCATCGAATCAGGGCCTCGACCCCGACGATGGACTGCGTGACCGACTCCACCAGCGGCTGGTAGTGCAGCACGAACTGGCCGTCCGGAATCGCGCGGCGCAGCTCTCGCACCAACGCGGCCCGACGCAGCAGCTCCTCGTTGAGCGAGCTTTCGTAGTACTGGAAGTTGTTCTTCCCCACGGCCTTCGCGTGGTACATGGCCAGATCCGCACAGCGCAGCAGCTGATCCAGCGTCTCGGCGGGGCCCGGGTAGAGCGCCACCCCGATGCTGGCACTGATGAAGATCTCCTGCTCGTTCAGGATGATGGGGTTGCTGAGGGCGTGCAGCACGCGGCGCGCCACCAAGGCCGCTTCACTGGGGTCGCGCAACGCGTCCAGCAAGATGGTGAACTCGTCGCCTCCCAGGCGGGACACCGCCGTTTCTCGCTCGGCGTCCGAACCCGCGCCCTGGAGATCGTTCAGTTCCTCGCGCGCGGTACGCGCCACCTGGTCCGAACGACGCACGCAGTGGGTGAGGCGCTCCGCCACCTGCTGCAGCAGCTCATCGCCGAAGTCGTGGCCGTGTGCGTCGTTCACCTCCTTGAAGCCGTCCAGGTCCAGGAACATGATGGCCAGAGTCCTGCCTTCGCGGTCGGCCCGCTCCATGGCCTGCTCGAGATTCTGCTTGAACATGGAACGGTTCGGCAGCTTGGTGAGCTCGTCGTAGTAGGCCAGGTGCCACGTTCGCTGCTCGGCCCGTTCCCGCTCGCGCGCTTCCCGCGCGAGCTGTTCGTTCTGGGCCGAGAGCTGCTCCGCCTGCGCTTCCCGAAGGCTCTCGTAGACGAACATCACGCTCAGGAGCATGATCGTCCACGAGCCCACGTCCATGAATCGCTGCGCCCACAACGTCGACCCGGTCAAGTGCTCGTCGAGCACCCTGCCCGCGTAGATGCCTTGGACGTCCATCCAGATGCGCCCGCCGAACAGGAGCCCATTGGCTCCGACCCACCACAACGCCGAGCGGCGCCCCCCCATGAGCACGGCCAACATGGGAATCAGTCCGCACCAGTGCAGCAGCGGCGCGCGGATGCCTCCGACCACGCTGAAGGACGCCGCGGTCACCAGGAACGCGCCCAGCAGCAGCAGATTCGATACGTGCAGCACCGGCCAGCCCCGGCGCAACCCCACGATGCTCACGTAGGTGGTGCCGAGGGCCGCCACCAAAGCCAGGTCGATGCGCTGGGTCGCATCGCTCGAAAGCGCCCAGTGGAAGAACACCGAGGTCTCGAGACCCACCAGAACCAGCACCCAGGCGAATCCCGACACGATCCGGTAGCGCCGCAGGAGGTCGTCCTGACGACACCGGATCTCCGGCGCGATGGCGCTGTCGATGAGGCCGAGCACACGCGCGCGAACGCGCTCGGCGAAGGAAGCACGCATGTCCATCCCGTGGGCGCCGCCGTCGAAAACCGAGGCCACCCCCTCCTCTTTTCGACGGTCGAATCGGGGTCCGTACCCACTCTCTCGAGAGCACCGGGGAAAGTGGCCGGGTTGCCCCGGCAGCGCGGGCCGCGTCGGGACTTCCTCCCAAGTCGGACCCTTCGAAAGCCCGAGAGGCTTTCGGCTCAGGGGGTGGCGCGGCGGTATGCATCCCGCAGCTCGGCTTCCTTGGCCCGGGCGGCCTCGAGCTGCGCTTCCTTCACGGTGTCGAAGCCGCGAATCAACTCCGGGATGCTGGCGATCTCGACGGCCAACTCGTGGTTCTCCGGCGTGAGATCTTTCACCAGCGCGTCCACCGTCTCGCGGTAGTCCGCCGCCAAGCGCCGCTCGAGCCGGCGGTGGGGCGTGCGGCCGAACAAGTCGAGAGGCGTTCCACGCAGAAACTTGAGCGCCGCCATCAGCCGAAGGACCGGGAAGAACCAGCGCCCGACCCGGAGCTTGCGCGCTCGACCCGTGTCGCGATCACGCGGGAAGAGAATCTGCGGCCGCAGATGGACGCGGAACTGGTAGTTCCCCTCGAACTGCGCATCCAGTTGGCGTCGGAACGATTCGCTGACGTAGAGGCGAGCCACCTCGTACTCGTCCTTGTACGCCGTCAGCTTGAACAGGTAGCGCGCGACGGCGCGCGCCAGGCGGTCGTCGTCGGCAATCCCGCGCTCCGCCGTCGCGACCCGCTCGACCGTCTCGCGGTAGTGGCGCGCCGTGGCGGCGTCCTGGTAGGCGGTCAGTCGCTCGACGCGATCCGCGACGATCTCCTGCAGCGTCTCGAGGCGACCCGTGTCGCGGTCCTGCAGCGCGTTCCCACGGACGAGCTTCTCGACCGCCGCCAAGTCGTGCGCCGCCAGCCGCCCCCACGCCAAGGCGCGTCGGTTCATTTCGACGGCGCGGCCGTTCAGCTCGATGGCCCGCTCCAAGGCGGGCAGTCCGACCGGTATGCGACCCAGCTGCCAGGCGTATCCCACCAGGAAGAGATTCGCCGCGATGGCGTCGCCCAGCAGCGCCGTGGCCAGGCGCGTGGCGGCGACCGCGTGGAGCGCGTCTTCACCGACCGCGCCGCACAGAGCGTCCTCCATCGCCTGCGAGGAGAGATCCAGATCGGCGTTGTGGGCGAACTCCGCCGTCGGAGCCACGTGCGTGTTCACGACCGCTGCGGTGCGGCCCTGGCGAAGCTTCGCGAGCCCGTCCGGCCCGGTGGCCACCACGATGTCGCACCCCAGCAACAGATCGGCGGATCCCGCCGCGATGCGCGTGGCGTGCAGATCCTCGGGCCGGGCGGCAATGCGCACGTGGCTCGAAACCGGCCCGTTCTTCTGGGCCAGCCCCGTCACGTCCAGCAGCGAGCAGCCCTTGCCCTCCAGGTGCGCCGCCATTCCCAAGAGCGCGCCCACGGTGATCACACCGGTGCCGCCGATGCCGGCCACGAAGATGTTGCACGGCTGTGACAGCGAGGGAAGCGCAGGCGTCGGCAGGGAGGCGAAGAGCTCGTCGCCCCCGTCCACGCCGCGGCGTTCGAGCTGGCGCGGCGAGGCACCGCGAACCTCCACAAAGCTCGGGCAGTAGCCGAGCAGGCACGAGTAGTCCTTGTTGCAGCTCGACTGGTTGATGGCGCGCTTGCGGCCCAGCTCGGTTTCGACGGGCTCGATGGCGATGCAGTTCGACTGCACGCTGCAGTCGCCGCAGCCCTCACACACGTCTTGGTTGATGAAGATCCGCGTCTCGGGGTCCGGCAGGTCGCCCCGCTTGCGCAAGCGCCGGGCTTCGGCCGCACAGGTCTGGTCGTAGAGCAGCGCGGACACGCCTCGCACCTCCCGCAGTTCGCGCTGCAGGCGGTCGATCTCGTCCCGGTGGTGAACCGTGGTGCCGGGAGGGAAGGCCTTGCGCGGATACTTCGACGCGTCGTCGCTCACGACGGCGATCCGCGCGACGCCCTCGGCCCGGAGCTGGTGCGCGATCTCGGGCGTGGTGACCTCGCCCTCCATGCGTTCGCCCTCGATGGGCTGGCCGCCGGTCATGGCGACGGCCCCGTTCACCAGGATCTTGTAGGTGATGGAGACGCCCGCCGTCACCGCCGCCCGGATCGCCAAGAGTCCGCTGTGGAAGTAGGTGCCGTCACCCAGGTTCTGGAAGATGTGGGGCACGTCGGTGAAGGGCGCCGAACCGATCCAGTTCGCGCCCTCCCCACCCATCTGGGTGACTGCCAGGGTGCGGCGATCGGGCAACCACACCGCCATCCCGTGGCAGCCGATGCCGCCGTGGGCCACGCTGCCCTCGGGCACGACGGTGGAGCGGTTGTGGGGGCAGCCCGAGCAGAAGCTCGGCAGCCGGGCGAGGCCGCCGCTTGCCTGCACCACGGGCAGCTCCGTTCGTTCGGTCCGGGGTGGGGCGAAGTCGTCGACCCGCTGCGTCAGCCATTGGCGCAGGACGGCGACCACGCGATCCGGCGTCAGCTCGCCCACCTGAGGCACCAGCGGCGCCCCATTCTCGTCGCGCTTTCCCAAGAGCCGCGGGCGCTGCGACAAGTTGTAGAGCAGCCCTGCGATCTGCTCTTCCAAGAGCGGCCGCTTCTCCTCTACCACCAGCAGGTCGTCGAGCCCGTCGGCGAAGCGCCGCAGCCCTTCGGGCTCGAGCGGCCACACCAGCCCGACCTTGTAGATGGACAGCCCGAGGCTCTCGGCGCGCGACTCGTCGATCCCGAGCTCGTCGAGCGCCTGGCGCACGTCGAGATAGGCCTTGCCGGTGGTGACGATGCCCAAGCGACGCTTCGCCCCTCCGAGCGCCACGCGGTCGATCGCGTTGGCCCGCGCGAAGGCCCGCACGGCCTCCAGCCGCTGTTCGTAGACGCGGTGTTCGACTTGGAGCGGCAGATTGGTCCAGCCGATGTGAAGGCCTTCGGGAGGCGGCTCGAAATCGCCGGGCGTCTGCACCTGGACGCGATCGGGTCCGACGAAGACCGACGCCGAGCTCTCGATCGTATCCGTCAGACACTTGAAGCCCACCCAACTGCCCGAGTAGCGCGACAGCGCGAATCCCAGCAGCCCGAAGTCCAGGTAGTCCTGGATGCTGGCCGGGTTGAGCACGGGGATCCCGCAGTGGATGAGGGCGGGTTCGCTCTGGTGGGCGATGGACGACGACTTGGCTCCCGGGTCGTCCCCCGCCAGCACCAGGACACCGCCCGCTGGGGCGGCGCCCGCGTAGTTGCCGTGTTTCAGGGCGTCGCAAGACCGGTCCACACCCGGCCCCTTGCCGTACCAGATCCCGAACACGCCATCCACGCGCGCCTTGCCCAACAGGTGCGCCTGCTGCGAGCCCCAGACCGCGGTCGCCGCCAGGTCTTCGTTCACGCCGGGCTCGAAGCGGATGTCGTGCGCCTCCAGCTGGGCGCGCGCCTGCCAGAGCGCCATGTCGTAGATGCCGAGGGGCGAGCCGCGATAGCCGGAGATGAAGCCCGCCGTGCGCAGGCCGGCGGCGCGATCGCGCTGGCGCTGCATGAGAGGTACGCGCACCAGGGCCTGGTTGCCGGTCAAGAACACGCGTCCACTGGCGAGGGCGTAGCGATCCTCGAGTGCGTAGCGGTCGTCGAAGCCGTTGCCCGTGTCCGCCACCCGAGCGCCTCCTGACTCACGCGTTCTCTGGAAAGGCCGCCGCGCACGGACTCGAGACCGGCCACGTGCGGCTGGTAGAACGCGTTTCAGCGCCAAGCATAGCGAGGGCGCGCGCGGGGCGCCGCGCGGTCCATGACGGATGCGGGCCAACCGAACGGTCAACGCCGCAGGCGAGGCCGTGGGCCGCGCCTGCTAGTGTGCCGCGGCATGGAGATCGGAGTCACGATGCACGCCACCGACCGCGCCATGCGGCCGGAGGAGCTGGCCCGCGAGGCCGAGACTCGCGGCTTCGCCTCGGTCTTTCTGCCCGAGCACACACACATCCCAACGAGTCGCCGCACGCCCCCGCCCACCGGCGACGCGGAGCTGGCCGAGGAGTATCTCCGCAGCCCCGATCCCTACGTGGCGCTGGCCGCGGCCGCGGCCGTGACGTCCCGCATTCGGCTGGGAACCGGCATCGGGCTGCCGGCCCAGCACGACCCCATCACGTTCGCCAAGGAGATCGCCACGCTCGACTGGCTGGCGCGCGGGCGCTTCGTGTTCGGCATCGGCTACGGCTGGAACCGCGAGGAGATGGAGAACCACGGCATCGACGTGAAGCGACGCCGCGCTCACGTGCGCGAGGTGATGCTGGCCATGCAGGCCCTGTGGTCGCAGGAGGCCGCGGCCTTCCAGGGCGAGTTCGTGCGCTTCGAAGAGAGCTGGCAGTGGCCGAAGCCCGTCCAGCAGCCGCGCCCCCGCACGCTGATCGGCGGCGCCGCGGGCCCCACCCTCTTCTCCCACATCGCCGAGTTCGCCGACGGCTGGTTGCCCATCGGCGGCTCGGGCCTGAAGGACGCGCTGCGCGATTTGCGCGCCGCCTTCGAACAGTGCGGCCGCGACCCGGCCGCGCTGCACGTGGTGCCCATGGGCGTGCTGCCGAGCGAGGCGAAGCTGGACCACTACCGCGAGCTGGGCGCCACCGAAGCGGTGCTGCGGCTGCCGTCTGCGCCGCGGGACGAAGTGCTGCCGGTGCTGGACGCGTTCACGCGGTACCTCTAGCCAGCAACGAGATCGCGACCCGGGGAGTTCGACCGCCGCGGGGGCGGCGAACCTCAGGAGCGCTTTGACGCTTCCGGACCTTTTCGATACGCTGCGGATCGAAACGCACCGGTGAACCACAGGAGTCCTTTCCGGCGTGGACCTGCGCTACTCGGAATCCGACGAGACCTTTCGCAAGGAGCTGCGCGCGTGGCTGGCCGAGGCCGTGCCCGCCCACGGCGCGCCGCCGCCCTCGCACGATTGGCCCGCCCGGCGCGCCTACGACACCGGCTGGCAGCGCAAGCTCTTCGACGCGGGCTACGCCGGCATCCACTGGCCCAAGGCCTACGGCGGTCGCGACGCCTCGCTGACCGAGCAGCTGGTCTACTACGAGGAGATCGCCCGCGCGAAGGCGCCCTACGTCGGTGTGAACTTCGTGGGCCTGCTGCCCGGCGGTCCGACGCTGATCGCCGAGGGCACCGAGGAGCAGAAGGCCAACCACATCCCGCAGATCCTGCGCGGCGAGCAAGTGTGGTGCCAGGGCTTCTCCGAGCCCGGTGCGGGCTCGGACCTGGCGGCTCTCTCGACCCGGGCCGTTCGCGACGGCGACGACTACGTGGTCTCGGGGCACAAGATCTGGTGTTCGTTCGCCCAGGCCGCCGACTACTGCGAGCTCTTGGTCCGGACCGATCCCAACGTGCGCAAGCACGGCGGCATCAGCTGGCTGATCCTGCCCATGGACCGGCCGGGCATCGAGATCCGCCCGCTGCCCACCTTGGTGGGCGAAGGCGAGTTCAGCGAGGTGTTCCTGGACAACGTGCGCGTGCCCGTGGCCAACCGGGTGGGCGCGGAGAACGACGGCTGGCGCATCACCAACGTGACGCTGCGCTTCGAGCGCGGCACCGCCTTCGCCAGCGACATGGTGCAGTGCCAGCAGTTCCTGCGCGACCTGGTGGACGTGGCCAAGCGCGTGACTCGCGACGACGCCCGCGCCTGGGACGACAAGGGCCTGCGCCGCGAGGTGGGGCACCTGGCGGCCGAGCTGGACGCCCTCTGGGCCATGATGAAGCTCTCGGTCTGCGAGTCGGCCGACACCGGCGTTCCGGGCCTGGGCGGCTCGGCGATCAAGCTCTTCTACACCGAGCTCTACCAGCGGCTGGGCGACCTGGCGTTGCGCCTGCTGGGCCGGGCCGGACTCTCGCGCGAAGACGTGGCCGAGTTGCCCTCCGCCGACTTCCTGCACCGGGCGCTGCAGTCGCTGTCGCTCACGATCGCGGCCGGCACCTCCCAGATCCAGCGCAACATCATCGGCGAGCGCGTGCTCGGGCTGCCGAAAGAACGGAAGTAGGCGCCGTGGACTTCCGCCTGAACGAAGACCAGCTCGCCCTGCGCGAGGGACTCCGGAGCTTCTGCGAGGGCCTCGCGCCCGACGAGCGCCTGGCCGAATGGGCCGCCGCAGGCCGCCTCGACCGCGAGGTCTGGGGCCAGCTGGCCGAGATGGGCCTCTTCTCCCTGCGCCTGCCCGAATCGCAGTCCGGCGTGGGCCTCGGCATGGCCGACGCGGTCGTCGCGTTCGCCGAGCTGGGACGGCGCGTCGTCCCCGGACCGCTGGCGTGGAGCCACCTGGCCGCGGAGTTCGTGGAGGGCGCCGCCACGGGCGAGTTGCTGGTAAGCGGCCTCGATCTCCTGGGCGACCTGCGCGAACCGGTGCTGGTGGAGCACCTGGAGAGCCTCGACCTGTTGCTGTTGTTGCGCGAGACCGGCGTCTACACGGTGCCGCGGGACGCGCTCTCCGGCGCACCGGTGGGCGTTCCCCTGGATCCCATGACGCCGCTCCACCACGTGGCGCACCTGCCGGAGGGCGAGCGGGTCGCGGGCCCCGACGCGGCCCGGCGACTGCGCCGCGAGGGCGCGGCGCTCCTGGCGGGGCAGCAGCTCGGCATCGCCGAGGCCACGCTGGAGCGGGCCACTGCCTACGCTCTCGAGCGTCACCAGTTCGACCGCCCGGTGGGCGGCTTCCAGGCCGTCAAGCATCTGCTCTCGGACATGTTCGTCCGGCAGGAGGTGGCGCGTGCGGCCGCCTACGCCGCGGGGGCCACGTTGGACGACCCGGCGGTGGGCGATCCCGCCCGCGCGGTGGCGGCCGCCAAGATCACCGCGGGCGAGGCTGCGCTGAAGAACGCTCGCGCGTGCATCCAGGTGCACGGGGGCATGGGCTACACCTGGGAAGTCCCGGTGCACTACTACCTGAAGCGGGCCACCGTCCTGGAGACCGTCTTCGGAACCTCCGACGAGCACTGCACCGCCCTGGCGGATACCTTCGACAGCGCAGCCTGATCCGGCGGCGGCCCCGCGGCGCCCCGAAACGCGGAGGCGCGAAACGCGGAGGCGCAATAGCACGGTGCGCGGCCCGACTCCCCGACACGGCGCGATCGCCGGCCTGGGCCTGCTCTCGGCCCTGGTGCTGGGCTGCGCCAGCGGCCGCACGCTGATGCCCACTCCCAATCTCTACCGCGGGGCCGACAGCTACCCGGCCGCCCAGGTGCCCGAGGCCCACCGCAGCCACGAGATCGACCTGCTCTACGTCACCGACCGGGCGCCGGACGGAGACGGCTACGGCGCCGAGCGTTCCAGCTCGACGGCGTTCGGTTCGGTGCAGCTCGAGCTGGGGAGCCCGGCCTCGTGGGACGAACTGGTGCGCGCCAGCCAGGGCCCGCGCCGCAGCGAACGAGTGGGCGTGCGAATCCGCACGCCCACGGAGCTCGGCCGCTTCCCGCCGACGCCGCGGCCCTTCAAGGTGGTGGACGGCCAGCCGGTGGAGGACCCCGAGGTCGACGCCGCCAAGCGGCGAGTGGAAGCCCAGTTCGGCCACGAGCTCCGGCGGCGCTTGGCCGCGGCGGATCCGGCGGAGGTCGTCCTCTACGTCCACGGCTTCAACAACTCGTTCGACGCGGCCGCCACTTCGCATGCGGAGGTGTGGCACTTCCTGGGCCGCCGCGGCGTGCCCGTCCTCTACAGCTGGCCTGCGGCCCGGGGAGGACTGACGGGCTACTTCGTCGATCGCGAATCGGGTGAGTTCACCGTCTACCACCTGAAAGAGACGCTGCGCCTGATCGCGTCGTTGCCCGAGGTGGAGCGCCTGCACATCCTGGCCCACAGCCGGGGCACCGACGTCACCACCACCGCGCTGCGCGAACTGGTCATCGAGAGCCGGGCCGCCGGCCGCAACCCGCGCCGCGACTTCCGCATCGCCAACCTGGTGTTGGCGGCGCCGGACCTCGACCTGGACGTGGTGCGCCAGCGGCTCATGGCCGAGAAGTTCGGCCCCGCCATCGGACGCATCACCATCTACACGACCCAGGCCGACAAGGCCCTGAACGCCTCGCAGCGGCTCATGAGCGGCACGCGCTTCGGACGGCTGCAGGCCTCCGATCTGGGCGAGCGGGAGCGGGCGATCTTCCGCGAAGTGACGAACGTGAACATCATCAACGTGCCGAACCAGATCGTGGGCAGCTTTCTGGGCCACAGCTACTTCCGCACCAGCCCGGCGGCCAGCTCGGACCTGATCCTGCTGCTGCGGGGCGGCGCGCCGCCGGGCAGCCCGGAGCGGCCCCTGCGCCACCACGAGCTCAACTTCTGGGAGCTGGAGCCCGGCTACCCCTGACCCCGCCCGGAGCGGCCCCTTTGACGCTCCCAGCCCATTTCGATACGGTACGTATTGTAATGATTTCCCGCGACACGGACCGCCGGTCCCGCGCGGGCCGACCTGTGCGAGAACCGCGTGAGACCCGCGGAACCAGCGAAGAGGGAGAGTCGCAGTCATGGGCATTCTGGACGGAAAGGGCGCCGCGGTCACCGGCGCCGGGCGCGGCATCGGCCGGGGCCACTGCCTCCATCTGGCCGAGCAGGGCGCCTCGGTGGTGGTGAACGACATCGAGCTGGCCGAGGCCCAGAAGGTGGTGGACGAGATCTCCGCCAAGGGCGGCAAGGCCGTCGCCAACGACAGCGACGTCTCCACCCGCGAAGGCGCGCAGGCGCTGGTGGGCCAGTGCGTGGACGCCTTCGGCGGCATCCACGCGTTGGTGAACAACGCCGGCAACGTGCGCGACCGCTCGTTCCTGAAGATGAGCGACGACGAGTTCGACGCCGTCGTGCAGGTGCACGTCTACGGCACCTTCCGCTGCGCCCAGGAGGCCGCCTTCCGCATGCGCGACCAGGGCACCGGCGGTGCCATCATCAACACGGTCTCGGCCGCGCACTTCGGCAACTTCGGCCAGACGAACTACGCGGGCTCGAAGGGCGCCATCGCCTCCATGACCTACACCTGGGCGCTCGAGCTGGCGCGCTACGGCGTACGCGTGAACGCCATCAGCCCCACCGGCACCACGCGCATGTCGGCTACCGCCAAGATCGGCGGCAAGGTGGTGGACCTGCCCTTCGTGGATCCGACCCGCAACGGGGCCTTCGTGGCCTTCCTCTGCAGCGACCACGCCAAGTGGGTGAGCGGCCAGATCTTCGGCAGCGGCGGCGAGCGGGTGGTGATCCTGGAGCAGCCCAAGTACGGCACCGGGATGTACCGAGACGGCGGCTGGGGCGTCGACGAGCTGATCGAACACTTCGAGCAGCACATGAAAAAAGAGCTCGAACCGATCGGATTGATGAAGAACCCCTACCCCTTCTACGACGGCGTCGAGCCGCCGGCCTCCTGAGGTCAGCGAAAGGACCGGCATGATCGGCATCACGTCCTACGGCGCCTATGTCCCGCCCACCCGGCTGCCGCTGGCCACCCTCGCGGGTCGCCCCGCGAAAGAAGGCGGCCCCGAGAAGGCCGTCGCCTGGAGCGACGAGGACGCCATCACGTTGGGCGTGCAGGCGGCCCGAAACGCCCTGCGCGGCTTCGACCGCGCGGCGGTGGATGCCGTCTTCTTCGCCTCCACCACCCTGCCCTTCGCCGAGAAGCAGGCCGCCGCCCTGGCGGCCCGCGCCCTCGACCTGGGCCGCGCGCTCGAGACGGCCGACTTCGGCGGCTCGCTGCGGGCCGGGATGGCGGCGCTGCGGGCCGCCTTCGACGCGGTGCGCGCCGGCTCGGTGCAGTGTGCGCTGGTGATCGCCAGCGACTGCCGCTTGGCCGCACCGGGCTCGGCCCTGGAAGCCGGGTTGGGCGATGGCGCCTGCGCTTTTCTGGTGCGCGACGGCGACGCCGTCGCGACGCCGACGGCGCGCTACGCGGTCGCCGACGAGATCGTCGACGTGTGGCGCAGCGCGGGCGATCCCTTCGTCCACGCCTGGGAAGACCGCTTCGTCGTCCAGGAGGGCTTCACGCCGCGCGTCGTGGAAGCCGTCTCGGGGCTGTGCGAACGCTCCGGCCGCGGCGCCGCGGACTACACGCGGATCGCGCTGTACGCCCCCGATGCGCGCAGCCACGGCACCGTGGCCCGCGCCCTCGGTCTCGCGAAGGAGCAGCTGCAGGATCCCTTCTTCGGCCGGCTCGGCAACGCCGGGGCGGCCTTCGCGCCGCTGCAGCTGGCCGCATCCCTCGAGTCGGCCAAGCCCGGCGAATCGCTGCTGGTCGCGGCCTACGGCGACGGCGCCGAGGCCATCGCCTTCGACGTCACCGAGCACGTGGAGAAGCTCGGCCCCCGCCGCGGCGTCGAGTGGCACCTGCAGCGCCGGCGGCCGGTGGCCCGCTACGACCAGTACCTGAAGGCGCGCGAGCTGCAGCCCACCGAGTGGGGCCGCGCGGGCGATCCCGGCCTCTCGGCCACCATCCACTTCCGCGAGCGGGACGACGACCTGTCGTTCCGGGCGCAGCAGTGCCGGCGCTGCCAGGCGCTGCAGTTCCCGGCCCAGCGGGTCTGCGAGAGCTGCTTCGCCAAGGACGAGTTCGACTCGGTCCCGCTCGCCGAACGCACGGGCAAGCTCGTTACCTACACCTTCGACTACTTCTTCCCCACCCCGCAGCCGCCCACGGTGGTGACGGTGGTGGACGTGGACGGCGCGCGGGTGCACCTGCAGCTGGTGAACTGCCCGCCCGACGACGTGGCCATCGACCTGCCGGTGGAGTTCGTGTTCCGCCGCATCCACACGGTGGGCGGCCGCCCCAACTACTATTGGAAGGCGACGCCGGCCGAGGCGTCCGGCCCGGAAGGAGACGGCGATGGCGCGTGAGACCCTGCGCGACAAGGTGGCGGTGGTGGGCGTCGGCGCCTGCTCGTTCGGCGAGAACTGGGACCAGTCGCCCTCGGACATGATCGTGGACGCCGCCTACGAGGCCTACGCCGACGCCGGCATCGAGAAGCCCCAGGAGGAGATCGAGGCGGTCTTCACCGGCAGCATCTACTCCAACAAGGGCCCGCACGAGTGCAGCGACGCGCTCAAGCTCTTCCACAAGCCCGTCACCATGGTCTCCAACTACTGCGCCACCGGGACGGACGCCTTCCGCTGCGGCGTCATGGCCATCGCGGCCGGCCTCTACGACACGGTCCTCGTGGTGGGCTACGACAAGCCCAAGGACCGGGGCGTCTCGGGCCCGTCGGTGATGATGGACGGCGTGCGCGACCTGCCCAAGACGCCGGCCGGCTGGTTCTCGCTGTGCGCGGCCACCTACTTCGACAAGTACGGCGCCAGCCGCGAGGACCTGGGCCGCATCGCCGTCAAGAACCACCACAACGGCTGTCTGGCGCCGAAGTCGTTCCTGAAGCGAGAGATCACCCTGGACGACTACTTCAAGGGCCGCATGATTTCCTGGCCCTTCGGCCTCTACGACTCGGCGGCCCAGACCGACGGCGCCGCGGCGGCCATCCTCACCCGGCGCGAGCTGGCGTCGCGTTACCGCGACGATCCCGTGCTGGTGAAGGGGGTGACGGTCCAGGCGGGACCCAACCCGCAGAAGGACCCCGGCAACGACTTCCTCTCCTGGAAGCCCACCGGCTGGGCCGCAGAGGAGGTGTACGCCCAGGCGGGGGTCGACGACCCGCGCGCCCAGATCGGCGTCGCCCAGGTGCACGACTGCTTCACCCTGACGGAGCTCCTGACCTACGAGGACCTGGGCTTCTGCGAGAAGGGTTCGGCCAAGGAGCACATCCAGAACGGCACCTTCGAGCTCGGGGGCGAGCTGCCCGTCAATACCGACGGCGGCCTCAAGACCTTCGGCCACCCGACCGGGGCCACCGGCGTGCGCATGATCTACGAGAACGTGCTGCAGCTGCAGGGCCGCGCCGGCGAGCGGCAGGTGAAGGATCCGAAGCTGGCCCTCTCCCACAACATCGGCGGCCATCCCACCGCCTGCGGCCTGGCCATCCTGGGCCGCGAGTAGGACGGATCGGTCATGACGTTCGAGACGCTGCGCCTCGAGGTGGCCGACCGGGTGGCGACGCTGACGCTCAACCGCCCCGAGCGCCACAACGCCTTCAACCTGACCATGGCCGAGGAGCTCCACCGCGCTTGGAACACGCTGCACGGCGATCCCGACGTGGTCTCCATCGTGCTGACCGGCGCCGGCGAGAAGGCCTTCTGCACCGGCATGGACCTGGCCGACGTGGCCGCGGGCGAGACGACCGAGAGCGGCAAGCAGTCGCGCGAGGAAGCGCCCTGGTTCAAGCTGACGGCCCTCCACAACCGCTGCTGGAAGCCGGTCGTGACCGCCGTCAACGGCATGGTGGTGGGCGGCGGCTTCCACTTCATCGCCGACAGCGACCTCATCGTCTGCGCCGAGCACGCCACCTTCTTCGACACCCACGTGAAGGCGGGCCTCATCGCCGGCCTCGAGCCCGTGGGCCTGGCGCGGCGCATCCCGTTCGAAGCCGTGATGCGGCTGGCGCTGCTGGGCGGCTCTGAACGCATGAGCGCCGAGGAGGCGCTGTCGCTGGGCCTCGTGGGAGAGGTCGTGCCGGCCGAACGGCTGCTGCCCCGCGCCCTCGAGCTGGCCCACAAGATCGCCGAGCATTCGCCCACCGCCCTGGCCCGCACCAAGCAGTGCCTGTGGGAGAGCCTCGACGTGGGCCTCGACGAAGCGCTCGGCCGCACCTGGGAGGCCATCAACGAGCACGTGGACCATCCCGACCTGGCCGAAGGCGCCCGCGCCTTCGTCGAGAAGCGCAAGCCGCGCTGGAAGCCCTACACGGGGAAGTGAAGCGCGTGGACTATTCCAACATCCTCTTCGACGCGGCCGACGGCCTGGCCACCATCACCCTGAACCGCCCCGAGAAGCGCAACGCCTACACGGTGGAGATGGGCGAGGAGGTGGTCCACGCCTTCCGCACCGCCCGCGAGGACGACGCCGTCCGCGCCATCGTCCTGACGGGCGCCGGCAAGGGCTTCTGCGCCGGCGTCGACCTGGAGGCACTGAAGGCGCACCAGTCGGGCGCGGCGACGACCGGCAGCGGCCCCAAGCTCGGTGAGGAGGACTTCCTCCGCGTCCTGCCCCTCGAGCTGGTGGCCTGCCCCAAGCCCATCCTCGTCGCGATCCACGGTGCCGCCATCGGCGTGGGCATGACCATGACCCTCCCGTGCGACGTGCGCGTGGCCGCCCAAGACGCCAAGCTCGCCCTGCCCTTCGCCAAGCTCGGCATCCTGCCCGGCCTCGGCAGCACCCACCTGCTGCCCCGCCTGGTCGGCAGCGCGCGCGCCCGCGAGCTGGTTCTCACCGGCAAGACGATCCGCGGCGACGAAGCCGCCGCCATCGGCCTCGTGAACCACGCCGTCCCCGCCGCAGAAGTCCTCGACTTTACCCGCGCCCTGGCCGCCGACATGGCCGCCATCGACCCCACCGTCCTGGCCTACGCCAAGCGCGCCTTGAACGAGGGAGCCGGCGCCACCCTCGAAGACGCCATGAAGAACGAGCAGGCCCTGAGCGCCGAGCTCCGCTCCGCCCGGGCGAAGACCTAACCCGGACGTCTCACTCGTGGGCTACGCACCGACCCACCCTCGGCCCAGCCGCAGCCGCCAGCGCGCTTCTCGTACGCGTACGACAACTCCGACCCCGAATACATCCGCGGTGCTCGATCAAGCGGGGTCACACTCGCGTGTGAAACATCCGCGCTAGGGGCTCTGCGCGTGGCGGCGTTGGATGAAGTCCAGGTATCTCTGAGGAGGCATGAAGGTGAGCCACCAGAAGACGCAGCTCGCCAGGCCCGACACGCCCGACAGAAGCATTGGCAGCGGGTGAGTGATGACTGAGTAGCCCATGGCAGAGAGCACGCCCATGGCCCCGTTCACCAGAGCGGTCTCGAGCCCGAGGACCCCCCAGAGCAGGAAGCGGTTCACGACAACCGGGGCAGCCAGGCCCAGCGCCAGCCGCTTGCGCATGAGTCGGTAGTAGCGGAACGATTCGGCCCCGGCCCAGAAGAAGGCTGCAGCGAACGCCACGTAGTTGACTTCCGACCAGGGGGACGCTGCGCTCACAATCGAATACGGCTCTATCTGCTCCGCTGCGACGATCGCTTGCACCGTTCCCACCGCGATCGTCGCGTGGGCCAGACCGGCCGCTACGAGAACAAGCCGGCCCCACGTGGCGCGCAACCGGAAGACGCGCCAGGTGAACGTCCACACCCCCATGATGGCCACGTGGGAGGAGACCACTCCGATGATCGTGGCCGGCATGGCTGCCGATGACCCCAACTGCCCCAGAACGTGCGCCATCAACATACTCGGGTACCCCACCACGGCGATGGCGAAGAGGGCGGCGCCGATGCTCAGTTCCGGGACCTGACGCGTGTCCAGCCACAAGCGCAGGAGCCGCAGGCCCACCAGGGCTCCGGTCACCGAGAACGCGAGCGCCGACGCGAGTCCGAGCAGTTGCAAGCGAACTTCCCCCTGCGTCTTCCCATCGGCTTTCCACTCGACGTACTTTTGCCGGGTTCGCCTGCATTCGGACGCGTCTGCCGGCCGCTGGCGGCGCCGCGGAGGCCTTGGAAGCCCCCCTTGACTTCGGGCCAACGCCCTAGGCCGGAGTGCTCAACAGCCAAGCCCAGGCGTGATCTTGGGAACGGAAGATCCGCCCAGACCTGATCCAGCGCGTCTCTGGCGGCCTTGACACCCATGTCGGCTCCCGCTCTCACCACGATGACGCCAGTGCCGGGATGCAACGAGACGCATGTGCTCACTACGGCGATCCCCCGATGGTGCCAGCCTCGGGCGGAGGTCGAGGGCGTTCCCACGAAGTGTAGCGGGCGGTGGGATCACACGGTTGCTCCACGTCGGGCCTCGAGATCGAGTCGCTCGCGCCAAGGCTAAGGTCCGTTCCAGGGTCGCCGAAGAGGCAGGACGAGAAGAAGCCCATGACACTCGCCGGATCCGTCTATGGCCTGTCCACGATCGCCTTCGGAACGGTGGCGATCGCTATCGGAATCCGCTTGCTCGTTCTCTCGACTCGGACGGGTCGAAGACCCGAACGCTATCTGGGTCTTGGCCTGATGATGACCGCGGGCTTCGGCTACATGGTGATGGTCATCGCAGGGATGATGGGCGAGTTCGCGGAAGCCCACATGGCTCTCTGGCGGGCCCTCTGGCTGGTCGGGGCCACGTTTCACCACGCGGGCGTGTTGGCGATGCTCGCGTTCACGGTGTCGGTCTTTCGACCCGGTGAGACAGGGCCGAAGGTTCTGGCCTGGACGATGGCCACCGTGCTCTGGCTCAGCTGGGGCGGCGACGTGCTCTCTGGTGACCGCCCCATGAGCAACGACACAAGCTACTTCGGGACCACTTTCGCCGTCAACGGCACGTACCCGCTCTGGATGGCCGTCGAGTCGTTTCGCTGCTACGCGCGCGGGCGTCGTCGTCTTGCCCTCGGACTCGCCGACTCGCTGGTGGTGAACCGGTTCCTCCTCTGGGGCCTCGCCTCGCTGGCGTCGGCAGCTGCCATTTGGTCCATCAACATCCCCCGCCTCCTGAGCTCCGAGGCGGTGCAGATGTCCGACCCGTCGACGAAGGCGGCTCTCTTGGCCACGGCGGTGTTCGGCAATCTCACGATCGGTCTGTACTGGCTGACCTTCTTCCCCCCGAACTGGTACCGAAAGCGCCACGCTGCGCCTGCCGAGCTTGGGTCGACGTCGTGAAGGATACCGCCGTCTTCGAGAGCGCGTGCACCGAGCTCGAGGAGCGCACCTCGCTGGATCGCCTCGCGGCCCGGGGCACCGTGCGCCTCGCCCTCAAGAGCGCAGGTCTGCAGCCGGAGGCGGTGACGCATGACCAGATGCAGGTCGTCCTTGAACGCGTACTGCCCGCAGAGCTAGAGAGCCGGGGGATCGAGGACGCTGAGGCAGTCTGCACTGCAATCTACAGCTGCTTGCCAGAGAGACCCGCCGGCGAAGACCACTCGTCTCCGGAAGCCATCTTTGCACGTCTGGGCGGTGACTGACCCCGCTTCCCGGCGCTTCTCCAGCGATACGACGCCGACGTGGCGCTGGGTCGAGCGGGCCTGCCCACCACCCGGCACGCCCGGCGCTCGGAGACCCCGAGCCGTGCACGCCCGTGTGCCACGCTCTTTCCCATCCTACGGTTCGAGCACGACCTTGATGGCGCCGCCCGCGCGGTCGGCGGCGGTGCGGAAGGCCTCGGGGGCGGCGTCGAGGGGATAGCGGTGGGTGATGAGGAGGTCGCCCAGCTCGGGGCGGGCGGCGAGGATGGCGGCCGCGGCGTCGATGTCGCGGACGCTGCCTTCCTGGCCGTAGAGGCTGGCGGGGACGACGGTCACTTCCTTCATGCAGAGGGCGAAGCCGGGGAGCTCGAGCCCGGCCCAGTAGGTGGCCAACAGCAGCAGGGTGCCGCCCGGGCGGCAGAGTTCGACGGCGCGCTCCAGGGAGGAGCGGGTGCCGGCCGCGTCGATGACCAGGTCGTAGTGAAGCACGGGCTCGGTGGCCTGGAGTCGGGCGCCCACGGCGCGCTGGGCGTCGTGCCGCGCTTCGAGCGCCGTTTCGGCGCCGGCGTGGCGGGCGGCGGCCACGGCGCACAGACCGATGGCGCCGCCGCCGATCACGGCCACGCGCTGGCCGCCGCGGAAGCCGGCGCGGCGGAGGCCGTGGACGGCCACCGCCAGGGGTTCGACCAGACACGCGTCGCCGAGGCGGACGCCCGAGGGCAGCGGGACCAGGCAGCGCTCCGGCACCAGGATCTCGTCCGCCATGCCGCCGTCGCGGGCGGTGCCGTAGATGATGGAAGGCCCGTCGGTGCAGAGGTTGGTGTCGCCGCGCAGGCAGTACGAGCACGCGCCACACGGTGCGATGGGCTCGATGGCCACCGGTCGGCCGTCGGGCGCGGTGCCCGCCATCTCGTGACCGAGGGTGGCGGCGATGGGGATCGGACCGCCCACCAGGTGCAGGTCCGAACCGCAGATGCCGGCCGAGTGGATGCGGACGCGCACGCCCTCCCCTCGCGGCTCCGGCACGTCCACCACCTCCACGTGGTCTCCAGCGCAGCGAACGGCGCGCATGTTCCCTCCTAGATGTTGCGCTCGCGGTCGGCCCAGTAGCGGTCGCGCAGCCGGCGCACGTGCAGCTTGCCGGTGGGGTGGCGCGGCAGCTCGGCCTCGAAGTCGACCGAGCGCGGCAGCTTGAACTTGGCCAGGCGCCGGCCCGCGAAAGTCAGCAGGTCGCGCTCGAGCGCGTCCGACGCGGTTTCGCCCGGCGCCAGCTCGACGGCCGCCTTCACGCTCTCGCCCCACTCGTCGTCGGGCACGCCGAAGACCGCCACGTCGGCGACGGCCGGGTGTTCCTGCAGCACCTGCTCGATCTCGACCGGGTAGATGTTGACGCCTCCCGAGATGATCATGTTGGACTGGCGGTCCAGCAGATGGACGTAGCCCTCAGCGTCGACCCGTCCCACGTCGCCCAGCGTGAAGACGCCGGGTTCGGGATGGGCGCGTGCTGTCTTCTCGGCGTCGCGATGGTACTCGAAGACGCGCTCTTGGTGGTGGTGGCGGCAGTGGAGCGCACCGGCCTCACCGTTCGGCAGCCGCTGTCCGTCCCCGCCCAACGCGAAGACCTCGAACGCCGGCAGGGCCCGACCGACGCTTCCGGGGTGGGCCAGCCACTCCTCCGAACCGATCAGGGTGTTGACGCCGCCTTCGGTTCCGCCCCAGTACTCGACCAGCACCGGTCCCCACCAGTCGATCATGCGCTGCTTCACCGGCACCGAGATGGGCGCCGCGCCGTGCAGGACGAGCCTCAGGCCGCTCGGGTCGAATGCCGCGCGCTCCTCCTCGGGCAGCGCCAGCAGACGCACGAACATCGTGGGCACCAGGTGCGTGTGTGCCACCTCGTGCTCCTCCAGCAGTGCCAACGTCTCCCGCTCGCGAAACCGCTCCTGGATCAGGACGGGCGCTCCACCGGCCGCGTCGTAGATGGCGAACATGAGCGGCGCCGCGTGGTAGAGGGGCCCGGTCACCAGGTGAGGCCCGCTGCCGTCGAGCCCGATGTTGCGGCCCAGGGCACCCATGTGCTCGAGCGCGGCCGCGACGCTGGCCGGCCGGGTGCGCTTCACGCCCTTGGGCCGCCCCGTGGTCCCGCTGGTGTAGATCATGTTGCCGCCGGCCGGCCCGGACGGATCGAGCGGCGCGTCCGAGGCCGCCGCCAGGGCGCGGTCGAGGGGCTCGCCCGCCAGCACGCACTCGATGCCGCCCCGCCCCGCGAGCGCCGCATCGAGAAGTGGGCGGTGCGCCGGATCGCCGAAGAGCACGCGCGCGCCCGAGTCCTCCAGCACGTAGGCGATCTCGTCGGCCGCCAGGTGCCAGTTGATGGGCGTGATCCACACGCCCGCCAGCACCGCGCCCAGCACCAGCTCGATCGCCTCGACGCGGTTCGAGAGCAGGAACGCCGCGTGGTCGTCGGGGCGAAGCCCCGCCTCGTCGCGCAGGAAGCGCGCCACCCGCCGGCTGCGGTCGGCCAGCTCGGCCCAGGTGCGGCGGCGCGTGAAGTCGTCGACGGCGGTCCCGTTCGGGTCCGAACGGGCCCGCTCGAAGAACGCCGTCACTCGGTCGGGATCTGGAGCGCCTCGGGCAGCGAGCCCTCGAGGTAGACCTGCTCTTCGATCCGCTTCGCGATGCGCCAGCCTTCCTCGGTCCGGACCAGCTCGTCGATGTAGTAGGCACCCACGGTGAAGATGTGGAGCGAGCCGTCGGGCTTGGGGAAGCCCATGGGGTTGTTCACCAGGGTCTTGCCGCTGGCCCGGTCGCCCTTCAGCTCGATCACCGAGTTGCTGATGTAGTGGACCGTCATGGGAAAGGCCGAGAGCGCCTTCTCGAGCCACTGCCGCACCTCGGGGTACGCCCCCTTGATGCCTCCGGAGCTCACGTAGTCGAGCTCGGCGTCGGGCAGGAAGCAGGTGTCGAGCAGGCCGTAGTCCTTGGTGTCGATGGCCGTCGTGTAGCGCGTCAACAGGTCGTTGATCTCGATGCGATCCGAGATCTCTTGGAGAGAGAGCGGCATGGGGTCCTCCTGTGGCGGGCCTACGACGCGGCCGCCATGCGTTCCTGGCGCAGCGCCGAGCGCCGCACCTTGCCAGCGTCGTCGCGCAGCGGCGCGGCGACGAATTCGAAGCTGCGGGGGATCTTGTAGCGGGCCAGGTGCCCGCCCAGGTGGGTCACCAGCTCCGCTTCAGTCACGCCGTCCGGCGCGTCCACGAGCGCGTGCACCCGCTGGCCCAGGTCGTCGTCCGGCAGCCCGATGACGGCGCTGGTGCGCACGGCCGGATGGGCGTCGATGGCCGCCTCCACCTCGGCCGGGAACACGTTGGCGCCGCCGGTCACGATCATGTCGGTCTGGCGGTCGGCCAGGTAGAGGTAGCCGGCCTCGTCCACGTAGCCGAGGTCGCCCAGCGTCTCCCAGCCGTCGTCGGTGGCCTGGGCCTCGGCGCCGATGTAGCGGTAGGTCGAGCCCTGGCCACCGGGCGGCATCATGTAGACCAGTCCCACCTCTCCCGGCGGCAGCTCGCGGCCGGCTTCGTCCAGAATGCGCAGCTTGCGCCCGGGCAGCGGCTTGCCCACCGAACCGGGGTGCGCGAGCCACTCGCTGCCCGAGATGGTCGTGCCGCCGATGCGCTCGGAGCCGCCGTAGGCCTCGTGGATGCGCTCCGGCCCCAGCCACTCGATCCAGGCGCGCTTCAGCCAGTGCGGGCTCGGCGCGCCGCTGCACATGACGGTGTCGAGGGAGGAGAGGTCGTAGCGCCGGCGGGTGGCGTCGGGCAGCTTCCAGATGCGCTGCATCATGGTGGGCACGAACAGCACCCAGTCGACCGCGTGCTCCTGGATGGCCGCCAGGCAGCGCTCGGGATCGAAGCGATCGAGGACGACGATGCGGCGCCCGCACAGGAGCGACTGCCACGCCGTGATGAAGGGCCCGGCGTGGTAGAGCGGCCCGGGCACCAGCGTCGTGCCGCCCGGCCGCATGCGGTTCTCCACCTGTTCCGGGTCGCACTCGGCGGGAGTCTTCTCGATGATGACCTTGGGCTGGCCCGTGCTGCCGCCGGAGGTCATGGCCCGGGCGCAGGCCGGCACCACGTCCGGCAGCGGCGCGTCGGAGAGCGATGCATCCGGCTCCCGACCGGCCGACCACATCGGCACGTCGTAGTCCGTCTCGGGGGCACCCACCACCAGGGCCGGCCGCGCCACCGCGACGATGGCGCGCCGTTCGCGCTCGGGCAGGAAGGCCGAGACCGGGTTGGGCGTCGCCCCCAGCTTCCAGGCGGCCAGGCACGCGGCGAAGAAGTCGGGCCCGTTGGGCAGCGCCAGCGTGACCCGGTCGCCCTCCTTCACGCCGCACTCGGCGTAGGCGCGGGCCAAGCGGTTGGAGCGCTCCTCCAGCTGGCGGCGCGTCACGCGCTCGTCGCCGAAGACGATGGCCACCGCGTCGGGCGCCTGTTCGGCGAGCCAGCCGCAGGCGCGGCCATAGGAGAGACGCGGCATCCGGGGGCTCCTTCAATACGAGACGTAGCGTATAGGAATGCCTTCGCCCCCGCCAGCGAGCGACCGCCGTCAGCGCACCAGCTGGCCGGCGTTCACCATCAGCGTCTCGCCCGTGATCATGCGCGCCCGGTCGGAGCAGAAGAACACGATCGCCTCGGCGACGTCTTCGTCCGCGGGCATCTCTCCCAGCGGCATGCTGGCCGTGATCTCGGCCAGCACCTCGTCCACCGACACGCCCCGCTCCTCGGCCTGCCACTTCACGTAGCCCTCCACCGGAGGGCCCCACATCCAGGTGGGAATGACCATGTTCACGCGAATGCGGTCGGGGCCCAGCTCGTGCACCAGGTGTTTCATGGCCGACACCAGCGCCCCCTTGGCCGCGGCGTACGCAATCTGGTGTGCCGGCGGCGGCAGCCACATGGCCTGCGACCCGATCAGGACCAGCGCGCCGCCGCCCGCGGCGCGCAGATGCGGCACCGCCGCGCGCGCGATCTGGGCCGTCCCCACGACGTTGACGTCAAGCGCCTGGCGCCAGTCCTCCGCCGACGTGGACGCGAGGGTCCCGAAGAGCGAGTCCAACGCCGCCACCTGCACCACGGCATCCAGCTGGCCGAAGCGATCGACGGCCGTCTGCATCAGGGCCTCGCAGCGATCCGGATCGGCGATGTCGACGGCGCACGCCGCCACGCGCTCGCCGCTCGGGTCCAGCTCGGCGGCCAGCTTGGCCAGCTTCTCGGCGTTCCGGGCGCCGATCACCACCCGCGCGCCGTCGCGCAGGGCGCAGCGCGCCACCTCGCGACCGAGCCCCGGCCCCACCCCACACACCACCACCGTCTTGCCCGTCAGCATCCGTGCTTCCTCCCGTGGCTGGCCATGGGACCTCCCCGCCCGCGGCCTGTCAAGGCGACCCGCACCGCCTGACCGCTCGCACAGCCCCGCGAGCCGCTGAGTGAAGCCGCTTCAAGCCGAGCGAGGGCTCGGACGATAGACCGGCAGATGCACCCGCAAGACGACCCGCAAGCCGCCGCGAAACGCGCCCGGGCCATCGCCCTATCCGCGGCCCTGCTGACGCCGCTGCTGCTCCTGGCCGCCGGTCTGATCGTCTTCCGGCCGGCCTTCGAGCCGTCGCGTCCCACCTGGGCGGGCCGACCGGACCCGGTTTCCGAGACGCTGCCGCCGGCCGCTCGGGAACGCCGTTCCGGCATCACCCTGTATCGCCTCGGCCGGGGACTCGACCAGGTCACCATCTACGCAGCCACGAGCGACGCCGGTGGCGTCTGGCTGGGCACGGGGCGCGGTCTGGTTCGCCTCACGCCGGACGGCACCACCACCCTCTACCGCCTCTACTCCGATGCCCCCAGCGAGTGGATCCGCGAGCTGACCCCGTTGGAGGACGGCCTGGCCCTCACCATCACCGTCGCCCCCGACAACACGGGTGGGCACTCGGTGGGGACCTTCCTCTTCGATCCGGCCAGCGAGCGCTGGACGCGCATCGGCGAGCCTTCTCGGGCGCTGGCCAGCAACGGCGAGCGTCTCTTCGGCGTGCAGGGTCGCCGCCTCGTGACCTTCGACCGCAGCGGCGACACCTTCTCGACGCGGCTCCTCGACACAACGGGCATCTGTGCCGAGGCGGATCTGGCGGTGGGCGACGGCGAGCTGTGGCTCACCCACCAGGACACCCACCGGGCGGGCTCGCGCGCCCAGGCGGTCCCGTGCGGCGTCCTGCGGATTCGGCCAGACGGCTCCGCCACCGCCTACGCCACCGAGCAGGGCCTCGTCTCCGGGTTCGGCCGCTCGGTGGTGGCCGACGCGCGCGGCACCTTCGTGTCCCACGGCATTCAAGGCGAGGGCCTGAGCGCCTATGCGCCCGACACGGACCGCTGGCAGGGACATCGCGGGAGCCGCAACGGCGTCTACCTGGGCGCCAACCTGCTGGCGATGGCTCCCGACGCCATCTGGCTCGGGACTCCCGACGGCCGCCGGCCGCTGGTGCACTTGAAGCGGGATTCGCTGGAGGCCCACGTGGTCTCGGGTATTCCGGCCGAGCACTACGTCACGGGCATGGCGGCGGGGCCCTCCGGCGCTTGGGTCGGTCTCGCCCGCAAGCACTGGGAAGGGACGAATTACACCGTGGAGAGTCGGGTGGCCTTCGTGCCCTCGCTCAGGGCTCGTCCCCGCCCTTCTCCAGCAGGTCCGTAACCCGCTCTTCCGAGCGGTCGTACGCGCGCTGGAACGCGTTGGCCGCGCGCTTGGGCGTCGAGTCTTCCGACGTGACGCGCTCGATTTCGTCGCCGAGGATCCCGCCGAAGGCGCCGTCCACGCCCTCGTTGTAGATCTCGGCGCCGACCCACAGGGCCAGGACGAAGAGCAGGATCCCGATCAGCTTGCTCATGCTCGCGCCTCCCCAAGTACCCTATCGGCCGTGCGGAAGGCGGCGTTGAGGAAGCCTTCGGGAACCGGCAGCGAACGCGCAAGTCCCGCGGTCCGCCGCTAGGTGAGCAGCACGCCGTCGATCTCGGAACGCGCCCGGTAGGCGTCGCTCCAGCGCGCCAGATGTTCGTACGCGGGATCGATCTCCACCTTGCCGAAGCGCGCGAACTGGAACGCCGCCTGGAGCGTGCAGTCCGCGCTGGTGGGGCGCTCACCCGCCACGAAGGGCCGTCCATCCGCGAGCTGCCCTTCCAGGTAGCCCAGCGCCCCGGGCAGCTGCTCGCGGTAGTGGGCCGCCAGCTCCGGGTTCGGCGCCAGCCCGAGCGGCGAGTTCGTGGCGTGCACGATGCGCGACACCACCTGCAGCACGCCCTGCTCGGCGATCCGTTCGAGCTGGCGCACCCGCGCGCGCTCGAGCGGGGTGGCGCCGACCAGACGCGGCTCGGGCGCCAGCTCTTCCAGGTATTCCATGATCACCAGCGATTCGAGCAGGTAGCGGCCGTCGTCCAGCTCGAGGACGGGGAGCCTCGCGAACGGGTTTCGCGCCCGATGTTCCGGCGCGTTCTGCTCGCCCTCGCGCACGTTCACCATCACTTCTTCAATGGGCAGCTCGGCGCCGCCGGCGCGCTTCTCGGCGATGAACAGACGCACCCGCGTGGGATTGGGCGCCACGGGGAACACGTAGAGCTTCACGGAACCCTCACGCGGCCAGGGCGTCGTAGCGCACGCCCGTCAGCGTTTCCGAGACGTCCCACAGGCGCTGCGCCGCCTCCTCGTCGCGGGCGCGGGCCGTCGAATCGACGCGCCGCGGGTAGCCCCACATCTCGCCGAAGCCGTCCGGGCCGATGTACGAACCGCCCTCGGCGTCGGGGGCCGTGGCGGCGTAGAGCATGGGCAGCGCCCCGACGGCGGCGCTCTGGGCGAACAGCCGATTGCCGAGCTCCATCAGGCGCTCCATCCACGACGAGCCGTCCATGCGCGGGCCGGCGGTCTGGAGATTGGTGGCCGCGTACCCGGGGTGACACGCCAGACTCCGCACGTCGGCCCGGGCCGCGCGCAGGCGCCGCTCCAGCTCGTAGGCGAAGAGGAGGTTGGCCAGCTTGCTCTGTCCGTACGCGCTCCAGCGGAAGTAGCTCTTCTCGCCCTGCAGGTCGTCGAAGCGCATGCGACCGACGCGGTGCGCGCTGCTGCTGGTCGTGACCACCCGGGCGCCCGCCGTCTTGAGCAGCACCGGCAGCAGCAGTCCCGTCAGCGCGAAGTGCCCCAGGTGGTTCGTGCCCAATTGCATCTCGAAGCCGTCGGCCGTCTCGCAGCGGGGCAGCGCCATCACGCCGGCGTTGTTGCACAGGAGGTCGAGGCGGTCGTGGTCTTCGGCGTAGTCGCTGGCGAAGCGCCGCACCGACTCGAGGCTGGCGAGATCCAGCGGTCGGAACTCCAGCGACGCACCCGACACCTCGCCGCGGATGCGCTCGGTGGCCTCCTTGGCCTTCTCCGCGCTGCGGCAGGCCAGCACCACGTGGGCCCCGCGCGCCGCCAGCGCCAGCGCCCCCTCGTAGCCGAGGCCGCTGTTGCCTCCCGTGACGACGGCGATCCGACCGGTCTGGTCGGGGATCCGGTCGGCCGTCCAGGCGGACGAGCGAGCGGCAGAGGAAGCGGTGGTGTTGGGCATGGAGTCCTCCGGGGCGCGCAGAGCCTCAGGGTAGA
>JAKSBN010000507.1 GCA_022361175.1 Pseudomonadota bacterium
GCTCGACCTGGCGGCCGGCGTCGTGTGCCTTTCCGACCGCAGCCGCGAGCCGCTCGACCCCGCGAGCCTCCACGTCTCGCCCATCGACGGCGCCTGGCTCTGCCGCGTAAAGCGCGACCTCGATCCGGCCGGTCTGCTGGCGCGCTTCACCCACGCGGCCCAGGCCGAACTCCTGAACGCCGTGGAGTTCGAAGGCGAGCAGGCGTGGGTGCCCCTGGCCGGCCGGCGCCTGCTCCTCCCCGACCTCTAGCGGTCGCCCGGCAGGGGACGTCGCTGAAGACTTCCCCCGAGATCGTCGCGCTCGTGTGGGTAGCGCTCGCGTAGCGAACGCATCCGTCTCGGCGTGGGCTTAGACCCAGGGGCGGGTGAGGAGGATGCCGCAGACGACGGCGACGAGACCGACGGCGACGCTGCCGAAGGCGTTGATGGCGGCGGCCGCCAGGGCGCCGTTCTCGACCAGGCGCCAGGTCTCGAGGCCGAAGGTGGAGAACGTCGTGAAGCCGCCCAGGACGCCGGTGAT
This sequence comes from Pseudomonadota bacterium, assembly GCA_022361175.1. Lineage (GTDB taxonomy): Bacteria > Myxococcota_A > UBA9160 > UBA9160 > UBA4427 > JAKSBN01. The sequence goes on from JAKSBN010000507.1 coordinate 521, forward strand.
CAGGAACAGGCGCCAGCCGGCCGGGAATTGGGTGTGGGCGTCGGCGACGGTGGCCACGACCCCGATGGCCAGACAGCCGAGCCCGTTGACGGCGAAGGTGCCCCAGGGAAAGGAGAGCGGTACGCGCTGGTCGACCCAGAGAGCCAGCGAGAAGCGCAGGACGGCGCCGAGGCCGCCGCCGAAGGCGATCAAGAGCCACTTCACTTGCCGTTCTCCTGCAGGCCGCCCGGCGAAGTCGAGAGCCCCGCTCGGAAATTGACGCGCGGCGCGGGGCGCGGTACCCAACGGGGTCTCACGGCGCCGTGGCCAAGTGGTAAGGCAGAGGACTGCAAATCCTTTATCCCCGGTTCGAATCCGGGCGGCGCCTCCATTCGACGCATCCCCGCTGGCTAGCGCGCTCCCCGGCGCAGCATGTGGCGCGGCGGGTGCTCGTTTCCCTCTTCTCGCTGCCGCAACACCAGATCCAGGCGCGTGGCGGCCTGGATGAGCCCCAGGTGGCTGAAGGCCTGGGGGAAGTTGCCGATCTGGCGGCCCGAGCCGGGGTCCACCTCTTCGGCCAAGAGGCCCAGGTGGTTGGCCGTGGCGACGTGGCGCTGGAAGATGTCGAAGGCGTCGTCGAAGCGGCCGGCCAGGGCCAGGGCTTCGGCCAGCCAGAAGCCGCACAGAATGAACCCGCCCTCCTCGCTCCCGATCCCGTCGCCGCCGCGGTAGCGCCGGACGAAGCCGCGGTCGCCCAGCTCCGCCTGCACCCGGTCGAGGGTGCGCAACACGCGCGGATCGTCCGCCGGCAGGAAGTCGAACGCCGGAAAGAGCAGCAGGGTGGCATCCACTTCGCTGCCGTCGTACTCGCCCACGAAGGTGCCGGCCTTCGCGTCGTAGCCGCGCTCCAGGATCTGTGCGCGCAGGCGGTCGCGTTCCGCGGCCCAGCGGCCGGCTTCGCGGTCGCCGCCGAAGACGGCCGCGATCTCGAGGCCGCGGTCGAGCGCGACCCACGTCATCAGCTTCGAATGCACGTGGTGGCTGGGCTCGGCGCGCGGCTCCCAGATGCCGTGATCCGGCTCGTCGATGGTCCGGACGCCCTTGTCCACCAGGTGCCGAATCTCGCGCCAGATGTTCAGGGACAGGATGCCGCCGATGCGCTCGTAGAGGGAGGCGGCATCCAACAGCGGGCCCGTGATGTCGTGCTGCACCTGGAGAGCGGCGGCGTTGCCGATGCGGACGCAGCCGCTTTTCGCGTGGCCGGCGAGGTGCGAGAGGATCTCCTCCGTCGGCACCGTCTCGCCGTCGACGGTCACCATCAGGTCGAGCTGGTCGCGGCGATCGACGCAGTGCCGCACGAAGGAGAAGAAGTTGCGGGCCTCGTCCTGGAAGCCGATCAGGTTCATGGCCCGGACCGCCATGGCGCTGTCCCGGGCCCACGAGTAGCGGTAGTCCCAGTTGCGCGAACCGTCCGGCGAGACGGGCAGGCTGGTGGTGGGGGCGGCCACCATGGCCCCCGTGCTCGTGTACTGGAGCAGCTTCAGGGTGAGTGCCGAGCGCTGCACGTCGTGGCGCCAGGGGCCGTCGTAGCGCAGCCGCGCCGACCAGCGCCGCCAGAAGACCCGCGTCCGCCGCAGGTGCTCGAAGGGCCGGTAGGCGGCCGTCGGCTCGGGCCGTTTTCCGCCCCACGAGAGGATGCACCAGAGGCGCTCGCCCGCGCGCAGCACGACCTCTCCCACCAGGCCGCCCTGGGGACGGGCCTCGAACGCGATGGGACGACTCCAGGAGAAGGTGAGGCGCTCGCCACCGGGCCCGACCGCGAGCGCCCCCACCTCGCTCTCGGTGATCTCGGTCTGCCCGCGGCCGTAGTCGAAGCGGGGATCGAAGACGACGCGCAGGGGCAGCACGCCGTCGCGTACCTCCACCAGGCGGTGGAGCTCGTGGGACGAGGATCCGGTGTCCTCGTTCCAGGGCATGAAGTCGGTGAGGATGGCGCAGCCGCGGTCGGGAACC
>JAKSBN010000053.1 GCA_022361175.1 Pseudomonadota bacterium
CCGCTGGCTGATGCAGTAGTCCACGCCGTCCTGGGTCTGGAAGACTTTCCCGGCGCCGGAGAAGACCTGCCGGGTCACCAGGAAGGGGATCAGCTGCTCGGCCAGGTAGTAGAAGTCGACGTCGCGGTCGACCAGGTAGTTCTCGTGGCAGCCGTAGCTGTTCCCGACGAAGTCGGTGTTGTTCTTGAAGATCGAGAGCTTCCCGGCGATGCGCTCTTCGCGGATCTTCTCCTCCGCGTAGTCCTGCAGATCCTCCAGGATCCGCTCGCCGGCCTTGTCGTAGATGATGAGCTGCTTTGGCGAAGCGCACTCGGGCGTCGCGTACTCGGGGTGGCAGCCGGTGTCCTGGTAGAAGCGGGCCCCGTTCTCGAGGAAGACGTTCAAGAAGTGCTCGGTGGTGATCAGCTTCTCGAACAGGAAACGGATGGCCTTCTCGACCGGAAGCGTCTTGCGCCCTTCCGGAGTGAAGATGATCCCGTACTCGGTCTCGACTCCGTAGATGCGTTTTTGCACACCGCCGCTCGTTTCCGGGCCCAAACGTCGAGGCTTCGCGCCTCAGCCGTCCAACATACCCTGTATTTCTTCGGCGGACAGGCGCCGGAACTTTCGCCCCGGGACGTCTCGGTTCAGAATGCAAGCTTCGATGCTCGTGGCAGCGAGCCCGCTTCCCCCGTTGGTGCCGCGTTCGAGGGCCTTGCGCCCCAGACGCACCGTTTCCCCTAGGGGCATGGCGTCTCCATAGTCCGCCTGGAGGACGCCCTGGACGTCGTCGACGTTGCCGCCGATGACGCAGAACCCGTTGTGATCGCTGATGAAGCCGTCGAACTGGACGCGGTAGATGGAGTTGCGCTCGTGACCGGCCAGATTGTCGTCCCCGACCTCCACCACGATGATCTCCACCTCGAGCGGCTTCATCTGATTCGTGAAGACGTCGCCGACCACCTGCGAGTAGGCGTTGGCCAGCGCCTTGCCACGCACGTCGTCGCGGCTGTAGGCGTAGCCTTTCGTGTCGGCGTAGCGGACGCCCACCTTCCGCAGCTGGTCGAACTCGCTGAACTTGCCGACCCCGGCGAAGGCGATGCGGTCGTAGATCTCGCCCAGCTTGTAGAGCGCGGTCGCGTTCTCGGCGATGAGCAGCACGCCGCGGTCGTACTCCAGCGCGATGATCGACTTCCCGCGAGCGATCCCCTTCCGAGCGTACTCGGCCTTGTCGGCCATCACCTGCTCGGGAGAAACGTAGAAGGGCATCGTCACGGCGTGCTCGCTCCTCTTGTGCGCCGATCCAGGGCCGCACGATAGGCGTTCTCGATGCGCGACTCGTCAGCGGCTTCGATGCCGGACTGCGAGCAGAAGCGGACCAGCGGGAAGATCTTACGGGCCAGGTCGACGCCGCCCGTCGCGCGGTCCTGGTCCGCCGCGTTGGTGAGCGCGTCGATCGCGACGCGCAGCGCTTCCTCCTGGCCGAGGGCGGGCGACCACTCGTTCTTGAGGGACTCGTAGGCGTAGAGACCGCCGGAGCCGGTCGCGTCGAACTCGCGCTCTTCGTAGCGCCCGCCCGTGACGTCGAACTTCCACAGCCGCCCGGCGTGCCGTCGCAAGTCGTAGCCCGCGAAGAGCGGGATGACGGCAAGCCCCTGCATGGCGGCCGGCAGGTTCTGGCGAATCATCTGGGAGAGCTTGTTCGCCTTGCCCTCGAGCTCCAGCGACTCGCCTTCCATCTTCTCGTAGTGCTCGAGCTCGACGGACAGGATGCGCGCCATCTCGATGCTGGGGCCGGCGGCGCCGGAGATGGCCATCAGCGAATACTGGTCGGTCGCGAAGACCTTCTCGACGTCGCGGGAGGCAACGCTGTGTCCCGCAGTGGCCAGCCGATCGCCGGCGACGACCACGCCGCCCGAGTACTTGAACGCCAGCACGGTCGTTCCGTGAGGAATCTGCGCCGCCGCACTCGAATCCACAGCCGAGAAATCGGGGACCAAGTGCGGATGGTCCACCCGAAGCAGCTCGAAGAAGCTCGAGCCTCGATACGATCCCTGAAAGAGCACCATCCCCCCCTGGTGGCCCCGTTCCGGGGCTGGTCCCTACTCGCCGCCGCGCTGGACGTAGTTCTTCACGAACTCTTCGGCGTTCTCTTCGAGCACGTTGTCGATCTCGTCCATCAGCTGGTCCATCTCTTCCTTGAGCTCTTCGCCCTTCTTGGCCAGCTTCTGTCCGCCTTCACCCTTCGCGTCCGCGTCGCCGTCGCCACCGCCGCCCTTGGAGCGCGTCTTCTGCGAGCTGTCCGCCGCTTGGAAGATCGTGGGGGCGGCACTCTCGCGCCGCCGTCGTTGAATGTCGATGATGAACTCTGCCATGTGTTGCTTCTCCCGAAAATCAGGCCCGCAGGTTCTGGACCAGTTCCGCCGCCGTGGGCGAAGCTTCGAGGAGCTCCTCCACGTGGGCCTTGGTGCCCTTGAGCGGCTCGGCCATCATGACCCGCTTGATCGGCTCGTCTCCAATTCCGAACGAGATGGAGTCCCAGTTCACGCCGAACACCTCGGAAGCGTAGCGCTGAAGGCACTTGCCCCGGAAGTAGGCCCGCGTGTCCTCGGGCGGCTCGTGAATGGCCTCCGTGATCTCGTCGTCCGTCGCGATGCGCTCGGCGCGCCCCTGGCGCTCGAGCATGTAGTAGAGCCCCTTGTCCGGCCTCGAATCGTGGTACTGGAGATCCAGCATCTGCACCTGGGGCGAGCCCCAGTCGAGCCCCTTGCGCTCGATGAAGCTCTCGATCAGGTGCTGCTTCATGATCCAGTCGATCTGACCACTCAGGGCCGAGGGGTCGCTCGCCAGCTTCTCCATCACGTGCTGCCACTTCGCCAGCACGTCCTTGGTCACCGGGTCCAGCGACTGCGAGCTGGTGTAGGCCAGCGCCATCTCGAGAAACTCGGTCTGGAGCTCGACGCCCGTGAGCTTGCGGCCGTCCTCCAGCGCCACGCGGCGTTCCAGCGTGGGGTCGTGCGAGATCTCCTTGATGGCGCGCACCGGGTCCCGCAGCGACAGGTCGCGGGTGATGGCGCCGTCCTCGATCATGGAGAGCACGATCGCCGTGGCGCCGTTGCGCAAGTACATGGTGTACTCGCTCATGTTCGAGTCGCCGACGATCACGTGCAGGCGCCGGTACTTCTCGCGGTCCCCGTGCGGCTCGTCGCGGGTGTTGACGATGGGCCGCTTCACCATGGTGTCCAGCGCCACCTCGGTCTCGAAGAAGTCCGCCCGCTGGGAGAGCTGGTAGTCGCACGGCTGGCCGCGGTTCTCGCTGCCGACCTTGCCCGCGCCCGTGTAGACCTGCCGGGTCGTGAAGAACGGGATCAGGTGCTCGGCGATCTGCTTGAACGACGTCCGCCGGTCCATCAGGTAGTTCTCGTGGCAGCCGTACGAGTTGCCCTTCCGGTCGCTGTTGTTCTTGTGCAGGAGCATCTTCGCTCCCGCGGGCAGCAGCGCGTTGGCCTCGCGGCGGCTCACCTCGACGATGCGTTCGCCG
>JAKSBN010000440.1 GCA_022361175.1 Pseudomonadota bacterium
AGCTCGTCGCAGCCGTGCTCGAGCAGCACGGTCGCCTGCTCCTCGGCGTCGACGCCTTCGGCCACTACCCGCGCGCCGAGGCTGTGCGCCCTCTCGATGACCGCCTTGGCGATGCCCGAGGCGTTCGGATCCGAGTCGACGTCGCGCACGAAGCAGCGGTCCATCTTCAGCGTGTCGAGCGGGAAGCGCGTGATGTAGCTGAGCGAGGAGTAGCCCGTTCCGAAATCGTCGAGCGCGACTCGGACGCCCATCGCGCGCAGGTCGCGCAGCACCAGGGCGGTGTTCTCGTCGTCCTGCATCAGCAGGCTCTCGGTGATCTCGATCTCGAGGTAACTCGGATCGAGGCCGCTGTCCTGCAGCGCGTGGCCGATCGTGTCGCGCAGATCGTGGTGGATGAACTGGCGGCTCGAGACGTTGACCGAGATCGTGATCGGTTCGTAGCCCTGATCCTGCCATTCCTTGGCCTGGCGGCAGGCGCGCCGCATCACCCAGCGGCCGATCGGGACGATCAGCCCCGTCTCTTCGGCGAGCGGTACGAGCTCGCGGGGCGGGATCTTGCCCAGCTCGGGATGGTCCCAGCGCAGCAGCGCCTCGAGGCCCAGCACCTGTCGCGTCGCGACGTCGACGCGCGGCTGATAGGCGAGTGCGAGGCCGGAGTCCGCCGTGTTCTCGAGCGCGCGCCGCAGGTTCGCTTCCAGCGAGAGCTTGCGGATCGAGGCCTTGTTCATCGACGCGTTGTAGAACTGGAAGTTGTTCCGACCCAGCTCCTTCGCGTGGTACATCGCGGTGTCGGCGTTCTTCAGCAGGGTGTCGCCGTCGGCGCCGTCCATCGGGTACACCGCGATGCCGATGCTGCCCGTGGGCGAGATCTCGTGTCCCTCGATCGTAATCGGGGTCGGCAGCGCCTCGCAGATGCGCCGGGCCACGTCGCCCGCGTCGGCCGGTGAGTTGATGCGCGAGAGCAGGATCGTGAACTCGTCTCCGCCCAGGCGCGACACCTCGGGGTCGACGTCCCGCTCGACGCGGCAGACCACGTCGTTGCCCCGCACGTGCTCGAGCAGCACCTCGGCGACTCGCTGGAGCATCGCGTCCCCGGCTGCGTGGCCCAGCGTGTCGTTGATGCGCTTGAACTTGTCGAGGTCGAGATAGAGCAGGCCCACCAGCTGGTTGTGATTCTGCGCGGTGGAGGTGGCGCGCTCGAGGCGCTCGAGGAACAGGTGGCGGTTGGCCAGCCCGGTGAGGCTGTCGTAGCTCGCCAGGTGAAGGATCCGCTCCTGCGCTGCCTTCTGCTCGCTGACGTCCTGGAGGGTGCCGATCAGCCAAGCTTCCGGGCCCATTTCCTCCGAGATCTCCGCGTGGTGCTGGACGTGTCGCTCCCGGCCGTCGGGCAGCACGATGCGATGCTCGACGCTGTAGCTCTTCGAGACCTGGAGAGCCTCCTCGGCCTTGGACTTCGCGACCTCGCGGTCGTTCGGATGCACCCGGTTCCAGAACTCGAGGTGGGTGGGGCGCAGCGAGCCGGGCTGGAGGCCGAAGATCCGGTAGATCTCGTCCGTCCAGTACATCTCCTTGGTCTTGGTGTTGAGCTCCCAGCTTCCGATGCGGGCGATGCGCTGCGCGTTCGCCATCGAGGTCTTGTTGCGGTGGAGGCTCGCCGACAGTTCGTTGGCCCGCAGCAGGTAGCGCACGCGACGGCAGAGCAGCTTCCAGTGGATGGGCTTGGCGATGAAGTCGGTCGCGCCCGCCTGGTAGGCGGCGTCGATCGCAGCAAGGTCTTCGCCGTCCACGATCGCCACCACGGGGGTCAGCTCGTTCGCGCGACGACGCCGTAGCTCGCCGCACAGTGTGACACCGCCGAGGTCGGCGTGCGTGGTGTCGATCAGGACCAGATCCGGTGCGAGGGCGTCGAAGCGCTCGGCGCCTTCTTCGCAGCCGCCCGCACCCTCCACGCGAAAGCCCTCGCTCTCGAGCGTCTCGCGTGCCCGGTCGATCGCCCCCCCGGCTGGATCCACCACCAGGACGAGGGGTGCATGCGTGGTCTCGGCGTCATACATCCCCGTGCTCATCGGCAGAAGCACGCGGCGAAACGAGGATTCATGCCCACCTGCATGGAGATTCGTCGCACCCTGCCTCTGCCTGAGGGCATCCAAGGGCGCGATTCGTTCGGGCAGAGCAGAGACTTCCAGATACTCTGGAAAGGGCTCGTGAACGTGTGCCGCAGCTCGGCCCGCCACTTGACAGGGGACAGCGCGCGATACCATCGCGGACGTTTCCGGAGAGCTCCGAGCCCATGGCCGATTCGACGTCGCGCGAGATCCCCCGAGGTCCGGAGCCCGAGTACGAGAAGATCGTCTCGGGCTATGAGACCTTCCATTGGCCGCACGAGTTCGTGTGCGAGTGGGGCGGAAGGCTGCCCGAGCTGACCCTCGCCTACTACGGGCTTTCCGAGTCCGACCGGGAGCTGCGGTTCGCGACCGCGCCGCTGTACGGCCTTCCGGAGTTCGCGACCCTGCGCGCGATCCTCGACCACTGCCACCAGGCGTACTGCACGTACCTGGCGTCCGAGTACATGAACATCAACGCGGTCGAGCAGAAGCAGTGGCTGGCCCGCGAGCTCG
>JAKSBN010000371.1 GCA_022361175.1 Pseudomonadota bacterium
GCCCCGTCGTCGCCGACTGGGTCGAAGCCCATCCCGGGGGCCAGGTCGCCCTCGTCACCCACCTGGGCGTGATCCGCGCCCTCCACCCCGGCGCCAACCCCGGCAATGCCGAGGTCCTTCAAGTCCGCTTCGACGAACTCCTCGAATCCCAACGTCGCGCTCCCGCCTGACGCGGAGGCGTTTTCGAACGCCGGGTTGGTGCGGGCTCGGCTGCGTCGCCCGGTCTCGGCGAGAACGCCGCCCGGAGTCTGGTAGCTTTGCGGCCATCGGACCTGCGAGGCGGCGATTGCTCGCGTCGTCCGGTTCCACGCAAGCGGAGGGCGATACTGGATGTCGAGGCCAAACGACGCCTGGATGGGTCACTTCGTCGACGTTCGGCCGATCTCCGCGAATGGCGCCTTTCGGATGGCGGCGTGCCGCGACGCCAGGACCGGACGTCGGGTCGTCGTCGTGACGGGCGATCGAGACGTCGACACGGAGGCCGCGGGCACGGCGCTCGAGCGCTTGTACTGGGCGCACTCGACGATCGCGCACTTGGCGATCGCGCCCGCCGTCGAGTTCGCCGCGTCGTCGAGTCACGAGCCGCACGTGGTCTTAGACGTGCCCGCGCAGCTCGACCTGGAGACTCTCCTCGGCTTGGCCCAGCGCAGCTCCTTCCACCGGGTCGAGCACGGGCAGGGAGATGCGTTCGTCTTCTACTTGCGGGAGGGGCTCAGCGAAGCCGCCCGACACGTCGACCCCGAGGACGGCGGGCCGGTCTGCATCGGAGCGCTCGGCCAGTCGAACGTGCTCTTCGCCCGCGACGGGCGCTACTGGCTCGTGGGACTCGGGCACAACGTGGCCCTGTGCGACGAGCACGGCCGCTTCGGCGCGCGCAACGCCTTCGCCGCGCCCGAGGTCTTCCTGGGAGAGCGCCCGTCGCCCATGGGCGACTACATCGCGATCATGAAGTTCGCCCGCTCGCTGATGGGCTTCATGAGCCTCTCGCCTCCGTTGGCCCACCTGGTCAAGGGCCAGGGGCTGGGCCAGCACCTGGAGCTCCTGAAGCTCATCCTGTGGTGTGAGACGCGGGTTCTCGGCGCGCCGCTGCATCAGCGGGCGAGCGTCGAGGAGGCGGTGGACGTCGCCTGGCGCATCCGGGAGATCCTCGGCACCGAGCTCGACCTGGAGGGCTTTCGCGCGACGGCCGCGCGGGTGATCGAAGAGGAAGGGGAGTTCGACGGGGACGACGAGGTCTGGGGCGACTGGTGGATCGCCCCCGACGGCTCCTGGGTCGCGCGCGCCGGAGTGCGACGAGAGCTCCGCAGCAAGCCCATGCGGCTCATCCTGCGGGCCCTGCTCGAGGCCCGCGAGACGCGGCCGGGCGCGATGCTGCGCGTGGAGGAGCTCTTGTCAGCGGGCTGGCCGGGAGAACGCGTCCGCAGGCGAGCGGGCCAGAACCGGGTGTACGTGGCCGTCAACGGCTTGCGGCGCAGCGGGCTCGGCGCCGATCTCGAATCTCAGGACGGCGGCTATCGCCTGAGCCCCGCCGTGCGGTGGGTGCGCGCCGCTGCGCCCACGGGCCCGGGCGCCGAAGCCGCGCCCCGCTCGCTCCAGCAAGTTTAAGACCGCCTTAAGCAACGACAGCCCGAGACTCTGGGTGGCCCCGTGCGCGCAGCGCGCTCGGAGGCGTGTCACCACGAGGAGCGAGAAGGCTCCGGGTCTAGTGAGGCTGCCCATGCTCGATCGATCTCGTCCGTTCTCCATCCGAACACGCGTTCGGCTCAGCTCTCTTCGTTTTGCGCTGCCGATGCTCGGCCTCGCCTTCGCCGGCCCGCCGGCGCAGGCGGGCGACACGACACGGGTCAGTATGGGCATCGGCTTCGCGGGCGGGGGCTCCTTCAGCCAGCGCCCCGCGATCAGCGGCGATGGGCTGCACGTGGCCTATGAGTCCGATGCGACCAACTTGGTCGTCGGGGACACGAACGGCGTGAGAGACGTCTTCCACTGCGAGGTCGCCACGACGGTGAACGAGCGGGTGAGCGTCGATCCGTCGGGCCAAGAGGCTCCCGATCCCAGCCAGCTCGCGGGCTCGAGTGCGGACGGGACGCAGATCGTGTTCTCGACCTTCGCCGCGCTAGTGCCGGGCGATACCAACGGCGCGGAGGACGTCTACGTACGCGATCTCGTGGCCGAAACGACGACGCTGGTCAGCGAAGACCTGGTCGGCGGGAGCGCGGGGAATGGAGACAGCACCCATCCCGTGATCAGCGCGGACGGCCACTTCGTGGCGTTCCAATCCGATGCGAGCGACTTGGTGGCAGGCGATGCCAACCTGGTCTCCGACGTCTTCGTGCGCGATCTCCTGGCCGGAACCACGACGCGCGTCAGCGTGAACTCCCTGGGCGTGGAGGCCACGGGCGGCGACAGCCTCGCGCCGGCGATCAGCGAGGACGGCGGCGTGGTCGCCTTCACGTCCCACGCCCCCAGCCTGGACTCGCGAGACGGAAACGTCTTCGCGGACGTCTTCGTGCACGACGTGGCCGCGGGGACGACGGAGCTCGTGAGCCGCAACTTGCTCGGCAGCTCGGGCAACCAGGCGAGCCAGGCCGCGTCGGTGAGCGCCGACGGGCTGATGGTGGCGTTCGAGTCCCTGGCGGACGACCTCGTCGCCGGGGACGCCAACCAGGTGGCAGATGTCTTCGTCTACGACCGCGGTACGAGCACGACGACGCGCGCGAGCGTCGACGATCAGGGCGTCGAAGGCGACGACACGTCCGTTGGCCCTGCGATCAGCGCGGACGGGTCTTTGGTCGCCTTCTCTTCCGACGCCACGAACTTGGTCGCAGCGGACGCTAATCAGGCGGGAGACGTCTTCGTGCGCGATCTGGCCCTCGGGACGACTGAGCGGGTGAGCGTCGACAGCGCCGGGGTCGAGGCGACGGGGGCCAGCGGCGAGGCCTCGATCAGCGCCGACGGGAGTCGGGTGGCGTTCGCCTCCGACGCAGCCGATCTGGTCTCCGACGACACGAACGGCGTCCGGGACGTCTTCGTCCACGACCGAACCAGCGCGACCACGACGCGCTGCAGCGTCGGCCAAACCCCGGCGGAAGCCGACGGGCTCAGCGCGGACTCGAGCACGAGCGGCGACGGCCGCTTCATCGCGTTCGATTCCCTGGCGACGAACCTGGTGCCGGCGGGCAATATCCTACGCGATGTCTACGTGTACGATGCCAAGAAGCAGCGGGTCACCCAAGTGAGCGTGGACAACACTGGCGCGCCGGGAGCCGGCCATAGCTACAGTCCCTCGATCAGCGAGGACGGGCGCTACGTCGCCTTCCATTCCTCCGCCAGCAACCTGGATCCCGCGGATGTCTACGGAGGGAGAGACGTCTTCGTGCATGATCGTCAGACTGGGGTGACGACCCTGGTCAGCGTCGACAGCGCCGGCGTCCAAGGCGCACAGCCGAGCACCGACCCCGCAATCAGCGCGGACGGTCGTCATGTAGCCTTCCAAACGGGCGCCGCGCTCGATCCGGGAGATACGAACGGTCTCAACGATATCTACGTACGGGACCTGCAGTCCAATACGACACACTGGGTCAGTATGGACTGGTCCGGCCAAGCGGCCGACGGTGCGAGCCAGTGGTCGACGGTTAGTGGAAACGGCAACCTCGTGGCGTTCGTCTCCTGGGCGACGGATCTCCTTCCGAACAACGAGGACCAGAACGGCCACGGGGACATCTTCGTACACGACCTGGCGGCGGGCGTAACGACGCGAATCAGCGTCGACAACGCCGGCTGGGAAACCGACGATCACTCGGGGTCTCCCTCGATCTCAGCGGACGGTGGACATGTGGCCTTCTACTCGCACGCATCGAACCTGGACCCGGCCGATACGACGACGGAGCCCGACGTCTACGTGCACGACCTGGCCCTGCAAACGACGACGATGGTGAGCTTCGACGGCGGCGGGAGCCAGCTCGTGGATGCCCGTCAACCATCCATCAGTCGGGACGGCCGCGTCGTCTCGTTCAGGGCGCGAGAGGTCGGTGGCAACATACTGCACGTCTTCGTGCGGGAGACGGCTGGCTTGTGGACTTTGAAAGCGAGCGTCGACAGCACTGGAATGGCGGCAGACGACGGCAGCTGGTCGCCGTCGCTGAGCCACGACGCGAAGGTGGTCTCGTTCTTTACCGACGCGACCAACCTGGATCTCGCGACACCCGACACCAACGGCGTGGCGGACGTCTATCGGCACGAGAACTAGGGGCGGGTGCGAGGACGACGGTGCCGAGCCCGACCGGAAGCCACCGCTACGAGATCGGCGGGAGGCCCATCCGTTCTCGGTACCAGCCCGTATCGTTCAGGTGGGGAAAGTCCTCGTCGGGCACGGGCACGTTCAGGAAGCGGCAGAGGGGCTCCCAACCGTCTCCCGGCTGGTAGACCAGCAGGTTCGAGGCCGGGATGGCGTCGATGACGGCCTGGTTGTGGGCTTCGTAGACCTTCACGGCGTGGGCGCGCTCTTCCAGCCGGCTGTCGAAGGTCTGCTCGAAGATCAGCGCGTGCACCATGGCGTGAAACTCGTGCAGCGTCCCCGGCGCGGCTTCCGGCGGCGCCTTCGTCAGCGCGTGGTAGATGGTGTTCATCACACTGTCGTACCAGCGGTCTGGATCCCGTCGGGAGAGCAGCACCTTGGCGTCGGGGTAGCGCTCGACCAGCTGCCGCCAGAAGGCCGCCGCCGGCCAGTCCACCGTGGCCCGGTAGCCGTCGAAGATCGCGTCCCAGTCGTGGGCGCCGCCCTGCGCCTGTTCGAGCCAGTGCTGCGCCCGGCCCGGTGCCTGCAGCACCTCGATCATGTGGTAGCAGGGCCCGTACCCGATCTGCTCGAGCGCGGCCTTCAGCGACATGGTTCCCGTGCGTCCGAGACCGGCGCCGATCAACTGGAGTGCCATCGAACCTCCGGTGGCTACGCGCTTTCGGCAACCTCGGGAGCCGGGGTCGAGCCGTTGTCGGGAGAGACCAAGAGCCGCACGCCTTCGAGGATCACCCACACGTCGAGGGCCAGGACGATGGTGCCGAAGCCGGCCAGCAGCCACTGGGCGTTGGTGTAGTAGCCGATGACGTTGCCGATCATGGCCCAGACGGTGGCGCCGGCGACGAACACCATGGGCAGCAGCACCGGGACCGCGGAGCGGCCCTGCCGGGTGAGCCAGATGGAGACGACCAGCAGCGTCAGCCCCGCCACCAGCTGGTTGGTGGTGCCGAAGAGCGGCCACAGGATGAGCCCGCCCTGGCCCCCGCCCTGGGTCAGCGCCAGCAGCAGCGCCAGGCCGATGCCGAGGGCGCCGGCGGCGAAGCGGTTGGTGAGCGGCTTGACGCCGTAGGCCTCGGCCAGCTCGGCGATCACCAGGCGCTGGATGCGGGCGCCGGTGTCGAGCGACGTGGCGGCGAACGCGATCACCATGACGGCGATGAAGGTGCGCGCCGTTTCCACGGGCAGGCCCAACGCCGCCACGAAGGTGGCGCCGCCCGAGACGAAGGCGTCGAGCTTGGCCGAGAGCCCGTTGGCCGCGCCCCAGCTCGAGTAGTGGCTGTGCCACTCGCCCGCGGTGGCGAAGCCAGCCGTGGCGGCCAGCACCGCCAAGAGGCCCAGGCTGCCCTCGCCCAGCATGCCGCCGTAGCCGATGGGCCGCGCGTCGGTGGCGCAGCCGATCTGCTTCGACGTCGTACCCGACGACACCAGGCCGTGGAAGCCCGAGATGGCGCCGCAGGCGATGGTGATGAACAGGAACGGGATCATGGGCGGCGCGCCCTCGGGCGTTGGGTTGACGGCCGGCGCCTGGATCACCGGCTGCAGCACGAAGAGCCCCAGCGACAGCAGCACCAGGCCCGTCACCAGCTGGTGCGCGTTGATGAAGTCGCGCGGCTGCAGCAAGAGCCACACCGGCAGCACCGAAGCCACGAACGAGTAGCCCAGCAGCAGCCACACCCAGGTGGAGACCGAGACCTCGGCGATGGCCGGGAAGGCGGCCGCGAAGGCCGGCCCGTAGAAGACCGCCACCAGCAGCATCCCGTAGGCCACCAGCGAGGGCACCAGGATGGGGATGCCGCGCCGGTAGACCAGCCAGCCCACCACCATCGCCACCACGATCTGCACGTTGATGGGGAAGATGGCGCTCGGGTTCGAGTGGAAGAGCGTGCCGATGATGAAGGCGAAGACCGCCAGGACCACCCAGATCAGGAACGAGATCACCACCAGGAAGGCCGTGCGCGTGCGCGCGTTGATGACCCGCCCCGCGATCTCGCCGATGGAGCGCCCCTTGTTGCGCAGGCTGATCACCAGCGCCGCGAAGTCGTGCACCGCGCCCATGAAGAGCGTGCCGAGCGTCACCCACAGGAGCGCCGGCATCCAGCCCCAGATCACCGCGATGGCCGGCCCCACGATCGGCGCCGCCCCCGCGATCGACGTGTAGTGGTGGCCCCAGAGCACCGCCTTCGAGGTGGGCACGTAGTCGATGCCGTCCTCGAACTGCTTCGACGGCACCGGCTCGTCCGCACTGAGCGCGAAGATCTTGTCGGCCAGGAAGCGCGAGTAGAAGCGGTAGCCCACCAGATAGGCCGCGAAGACCAGCAGGGCCAGCAGCGCGGCGTTCACGAGGCGGCGTCCCCCTCGTCATCCCCCTCATCATCCAATTGGAAGGGCACCGCGCCCTGGCCGCGCAGCAGGTTCTTCAGCAGCTTGCCGGCCGGGTTGCGGGGCAGCGGCTGGTCGGTGAACTCGACGAACTCGGGCACCTTGAAGCTGGCCATGTGCGCGCCCACGTGGGCCTGCACCGCCGCCGGCGGCAGCTCCGAGCCGGGCGTGCGCCGCACAATCGCCTTCACCCGCTCGCCCAGCTCGGCATCCGGCACACCGATCACGGCCGCCTCGTCGATCTCCGGGTGGTCGGCCAGGCAGTTCTCGATCTCGGTGCAGTACACGTTCTCGCCGCCGCGCAGGATCATGTCCTTGGCCCGGTCCACCACGAAGAAGAAGCCGTCGCCGTCGCGGTAGCCGAGATCGCCGGTGTAGAGCCAGCCGTCGCGCACCGTCTCCGCGGTCGCGTCCGGCCGGTTCCAGTAGCCGGGCGTGATCGTGGGCCCGTAGAAGATGAGCTCGCCCAGCTGCCCGTCCGGCAGCGGCTTGCCGTCCTCGTCCACGATCTCGAGGTCCAGCACCGGCAGCGGTCGCCCCGCGGCCGTCTTCTTGTCGAGCAGGTCCTTGCCGCCGTTCACTGTCGCCACGCCGTGGGTTTCGGTCAGGCCGTAGGCATTCGAGAAGGTGGGCTCCACCGCCAGCACCTCCTGCGTCTTCTCGATGGTCTCCGGCGCCGTGGGCGCGCCGCCGAACGAGATCGTCTTCAGCGACGACAGGTCGTACTCGCCGATCCGCTCGTGGTGCACCACCCGGTGCAGCATCGTCGGGATGGCGCCCCAGTTGCTGATGCGCTCGCGCTGGATCAGCTCCATCACCCGCTCGGGGTCGAAGCGCCCCTCGGTGAAGACGAGCTTGCTGCCGGCCGTCATGCCGGTGCAGAAGTTCGAGTGGAGGCCGCCCACGTGGAAGAGCGGCGACGCCACCAGGCTGGTGGTCTGGTCGCCGCCGGGCGCCATACCCAGGGCCTTGCCGCTGGTGAGCGCCCCCGCCAGGGTGGCGAAGATGATCCCCTGCACCTGGCAGATGGTGCCGCGGTGGGTGGTGATGCAGCCCTTCGGCCGGCCCGTGGTGCCCGAGGTGTAGAGCAGCACGAACGGGTCGTCCTCGTCGATGGGGTTTTCGGGGACTTGGTCCGACTCCTCCACCAGCTCGCGGATGGGCACCGTGCCCGCCGGCGCGTCGTCGCCCATGTAGAAGATGGTCTCGACCGTCTCCAGCTTGCCCCGCAGCGGCTCGACGCGCGGGTAGAGTTTGGCGTCCACCACCAGGTAGCGGCTGCCCGAGTCGTTCAGCCCGTACTCCACCTCTTCGCTGGCCCACCAGCCGTTCAGCCCCACGCCCACGCCGCCCAGCGACGTGGCGCCGAAGAGCGTGATCAGCCAGTCGGGGCTGTTCATGGCGAAGACGGCCAGGCGATCGCCGCGCTTGAACCCGAAGCGCTCTTCCAGCGCGTGGGCCGTGCCCCAGACCGAGCGCGCGAACTCGCCGTAGGAGAGGCGCCGGTCGCCCTGCACGATGAACTCGGTGTCGCCGCGCAGCGACGCGGCGGCCACCTTCTCGCGCAGACAGCGCTCGCGGTTCTTCCAGATGCGGGTGGGACGCCCGTCCAGGACTTCTTCGGCGATCTCGAACGGTGCACCCGGGCCGGTCAGCTGGGCCAGGACCTCTTCGTACGTGGCGGCCAATGCGCTTCCCCCTGGACTGTCCCCATCGAGCGCCCAACCCTACCAGATCGCCGGCCGGGGCTCAGCCGCCGTAGCCGAGCGGCCCGCCGGGGCCCAGCTCGGCGCCCGTGGCCATCCACACGAGCAGCATCAGGGTCCAGCCCAGCCCGAATACGAGCGTGTATGGGAGCATGGTGGCGATCAGGGTGCCGATGCCCGCGCGCGCCGCGTAGCGCTGCAGGAACGTCAGGATGATCACCACGTAGGGGTTGAGCGGCGTGATCACGTTGCTGACCGAGTCGCCGATCCGGTACGCCACCTGGGTCAGCTCGGGGCTGATCCCCACCTGCATGACCATGGGCACGACGACCGGCGCGAAGAATGCGTACTTGGCCGACATCGAGCCCACGAAGAGGTTGCCGGCGAACACCACGCCGATGAAGGCCACCACCAGGAAGGCCCGCGAGAGGCCCGCCTCGGCCAGCACGCGCCCGCCCGAGATGGCCAGCATCTCGCCCAGTCCCGAATGCTGGAACGCCGCCACGAACTGGGCCGCGAAGAACGCCAGCACGATGTAGCCGCCCATGCCCGCCAGCGTCTCGGTCATCATGCGCGCCACGTCGCGGTCGTTCTTGACCGACCCGGTGGCCACGCCGTAGGCCACGCCCGGCAGCCAGAAGCCCAGGAAGAGGAGCGGCACGATCGTCCGCACCCAGCGCGGGAAGTGTCCCTCGGCCCCGTAGAGGGGCGCGCCGGGCACGAGCACCGCCACCGCCAGCACGATCGACCCCAGTACGGCCACCGCGCCCGCCACCGCCAGGCCCTTCTTCTCATCGGCCGTCAGCGCCGGTACGTCGTTGCCGGAGGCGTCCGGGGAGGGCCCGCCGGCCTCCTCGGGCAGCGCTGCGAAGCGCGGCTCTACCCACCACGCGGTGACGCCCCAGCCCAGCAGGGTCAGCGCCACCGTGGACGCGATCATGAACCACCAGTTGGCCGTCGCCGCCACGGCGTAGTCCGGGTCCACCAGGTGGGCCCCGGCGGTCGAGAACTCGGCCAGCAGCGGATCCAGGCTCGTCACCACCAGGTTGGCGCTGAAGCCGGCCGAGACGCCGGCGAAGGTGGCCGCCAGGCCCACCACCGGCGAGCGCCCCACCGCCTTGAAGAGCGCCGCGGCCAGCGGCGGCAGCACCACGTAGCCCGCGTCCAGCCCGATGGACGACATCACGCCCACGAAGAAGACGGCCGGTGTGAAGAGGCTGGGCGGCACCGCCAGCATCGCGGCCTTCAAGAGCGCGCCGATCAGCCCGCTGCGCTCGGCCACCCCGATCCCCAGCATGCCCACCAGCACCACGCCCAGCGGCGGGAACTCCACGAAGTTCTTCACCAGGTTGCGCAAGAGCCAGTAGACGCCGTCGGCCGAGAGGAGACTCGTGGCCCGCAGCGTCTCGGGCGCGCCGCCCGTCGTCTTCAGAACCGTCCAGTCGAAGAAGACCGCCGCCGCCGAGGCCAGCACCACCGTGCCCGCGCCCAGCGCGAAAAGCGTCACCGGGTCGGGCAGAGCGTTGCCGAGCCGCTCGATCCGGTCCAGCCAGCCGGGCGAGCGCTCGGGTCGCTCCGCGGACTCGCTCACGAGATCACTCCGGGCGTGCCGGCGCGGATGCGCTCGACCCGGCCGCGCGAAGACGGCTGCTGCATGGCTCCCCCCCCTCGGCCGGAGGGTTCAGCATCTGAGTACAGGCCGCCAGGGCGTTGATTCAGCCAATTGAACGGGTTCCGGCATCCGTTGCATACCGCCAGGGCAGGCGTTCGGCCAAGCGGTATCCTGGCGGGCCCATGTCGGGCCTCTCCATTGGCATCGTTTACGAGCTCCACGACACCTACCCGAGCGCCCCCGGCGCGCCGGTGGACGCCCACGTGGAGTACGAGCCCGAGGCCACCGTGGCGGCCATCGAGGCCGCCTTCGCGCACCTGGGCCACCGGCCCGTGCGCATCGGCTCGCCCCACGCGCTGCTGGCCGCCGTGGCGGGGCCCGGTCCGGTGAAGCTGGACGCCGTGCTGCCCATCGCCGAGGGTTACGGCACGCGCAACCGCGAGGCCTGGGCCCCCGTGCTGGCCGAGCTGGCGCACCTGCCGGCCCTGGGCTCGGACGCGCTGACCCTCTCCCTGACGCTCGACAAGGAGTGGGCCCTGCGACACGCCGCCGTGGCGGGCGTGCCCACCGCGCCGCATCGGTGCTTCGCCTCGGCGGCCGAGGCCGAGACCGCGGCACTCCCGGCCCCGTTCCCCCTCTTCGTGAAGCCGCGCTGGGAGGGCACGGCCAAGGGCATCCGCGCCAGCTCGCGGGTGGCGTCCCGCGCCGCGCTGGCCCGCGAGGTGGCGCGCATCGCCGCCGACTACGACCAGCCCGCGTTGGTGGAGGCCTTCGTCCCCGGCCCCGAGTACACCGTGACCGTCGTCGGCAACGACCCGCCGCGCGCGCTGCCCGTGCTGCAGCGCGCCCTCGAGCGCGGGACCGGCATCGGCGTGCACGCGCTGGAAGGGCCGGGCGCCGAGACTGACGCCGCGCTGCCCTCGTTCACCCCAGGCCAGTTGACGCCCGAGCTCGAAGCCGAGCTGGCCCGACTCTCCCTCGCCGTCTACGCTGCCTTCGAGTGCCGCGACTTCGCGCGGCTGGACTTCCGCTTGAACGCATCAGGCGCGCCCGTCTTCCTGGAGATCAATCCGCTGCCCACCTTCGCGCCCGACGCTTCCTTCGGGATCCTGGCCGAGCTGGAGGGGCGCCCGGTAGAGGCGCTCTTGGCCGACGTCTTCCGCGCCGGCCTCGTTCGTCTGGGTCTGGAGGCGCCGTGAGCTTCCGCCCCGTTTCGGTCCCCGCCGACGTCAAGCCCGAAGAGTGGGCCGACTGGACCTGGCAGATGCGCCACCGCGTGCGCGACGCCGAAGGCCTGGCCCGCTACGCGCGCCCGGCCGAAGATGAAGCCCGCGCCATCGCCGCCACCGCCGACCGCTTCCGCTTCGTCATCACGCCGTACTACGCCTCGCTGATGGACCCGGACGATCCCGAGTGCCCCATCCGCCGCCAGGTGGTGCCGCGCAGCGCCGAGCTGGAAGACCCGGCCGGCCTCTGGGACCCCCTCGACGAAGTGGCCCACTCGCCCGTGAAGAACGTGGTGCGCGTCTACCCGGACCGCATCGCCTTCTGCGTCAACAACGAGTGCGCCCTCTACTGCCGCTACTGCCTGCGCAAGCGCATGGTGGGCGACGAAGAGTGGGCCATGAAGAAGCGCGAGCTGGGCGAGGCCCTCGACTGGATCCGCGCCACCCCGGCCATCCGCGACGTGCTGTTGACCGGCGGCGATCCGCTCGTCTTCTCCGACGACCGCCTGGCGTGGCTCTTGGGCGAGCTGCGCGCCATCCCCCACGTCGAGCTCATTCGCCTGGGCACGCGCCTGCCCGTCACGCTGCCCTATCGCGTGACCGACGACCTCTGCCGCCTGCTGGCCGAATACCACCCGGTGTGGGTCAACACGCACTTCAACC
>JAKSBN010000377.1 GCA_022361175.1 Pseudomonadota bacterium
GAGCGAAATCAAGCGCAGCCTCGCGACGGAACCGCGTCGTCGGCACGCGCGCTCCACTCCCGTGGAGCGCGCGGCTGCGCGGTCCAACGCGGGCGCACCCGTCCCCGCAGCGAGCCATTCGCGGAGACGACCCGCCCGCACCCCGGACGCAGCCCGCTCGGAGGAGCGAAGCGGCTTTGGAGCTGTCGAGGCCCTAGACGCCGAGGGCCTTCTTCATGGCCTTGATGCCGCCGGTGTAGATGCCCTGGACCATGCCTTTGACTTGGTCCTCGGGCACGCTGCCGTTGGGTTCGAAGCGGCCGTTCCAGTCGATGTGGCAGGCGTCGCCCGCGGCCGAGAGCGTGACCGTCGACAGGTAGCCGGTCACGGGCAGCGGGCACGGTTCGAGGATCGAGTAGCTGAACTGGTGCTGGGCCTCGTCGAACGACTCGAGCCGCTCCTGCAGCGAGAGGCCGCCGGGCATGGTGAGCGTGCGGACGGCGCCCACGCCTTCCCCTTCGACTTCGCATTTCTCGACGCTGCCCCACTTGCCCACGCCGCCGAAGTCGCGGATCAGCTTCCACACGTCGGCCACGGGCGCCGCGATCTCATCGCTCACGTTCACTTCCGCCATCGGTCTCTCCTCGCGAGCCGGCGCGCCCTGCGGCCGCCGTCTCGGGCTATTGCGCTTGGACGAGCTCCAGGTTCACGTGCAGGCGCTGCTGCTGGGTCAGTTCGTCTCGACGCGTATTGATCCAACTCTCGACGCGCTCGTTGCGCTTCTCGCTCTCCAGGCGCTCGCGCTCCTCGGTGGCCGCCTTGGCGAGTTCGAGGTCGTCGGGCTCGTTGCGCTCGATGGCCTGAACCAGGACGTCCTTCGTGCCGACCCGGAAGACGCGGGCCGCACTCTCGCCCACGTCGAGGGCGAAGGCCGCGGCCAGCAGGTCGGGCGAGCCGCCCAAACCCGGCACGAAGCCGTCGGGGCGGCGCGAAAGGAGGGCCGTGCGCTCGAGCGTCAAGTCCTGCGCGCGGGCAGCGTCTTCGAGCGCTTCGCCCTCGCGGACCGCGGCCAAGAGCGCGTCGCCCACCTCGGCGGCGCGCTTGGCCGCCGCATCCTTCTCGGCCAGACCGCGCGCCAGCTCGTTCGCCACTTCGTCGAACGGGCGTGTGCCGCCCTCGCGGCGTTCTTCCACCTTGACCACGTGGTAGCCGCGGTCGGTCTCCACCAGCTCCTCCGCCAGCGTCCCCGGCTCGAGCGAGAAGATCACGGCTTCCAGGCGGCCGTCGAGTTCGCCGCGTGTCACGAAGCCGAGATCACCGCCCTGGGTGCGGGTGGCCGGATCCTCATCCAGCTCCAGGGCCACGTCTTCGAAAGCAGCGCCTTCGCGAATCCGGTCGAGCGCGGCCTGGGCGCGCCCTTGCGCGTCGGCCGCGGTCTCTGCGTTCTCGCCTTTCTGGAACAGGATGTGGCGCGCCCGCGTCTGGGCCGGCGTTTGGAAGTCCTCGGCCTGCTCGTCGAACTGGGCGCGTACGCTGGCCTCGTTCTCGGCCAGGTAGGCCGCCACGGCTTCGTCGTCGAGCGGCTGGTCGGCGGGAAGCCGCTCGGTGTCCAGGGCCACGTAGGCGATGCGCACCTGTTCGAGACGGTGGCGGCTGCGCGCCCGGGCTTCGCCCTCGCTCACGCGTGTCTGGCCCCACAAGAGCTGCAGCATCTTGCGCGCCAGCAGGTTGCGGCGGGTCGCTTCGACGTAGTTGCGTTCGTTGCCGTACTCGTACTCGGCGTAGTCACGGAAGCTTTCGGGGTCGAAACGCCCCTCTTCATTGCGGAACGAGCGTCGGGTATCGCGCTGGATCTCGGCCATGCTGACGTCCAGGCCCAGACGCTGGGCCTCGCTGGCCAAGATGCCCTCGTTCACCAGGATCTGGACCGACTGCGTGTCCAGCAGGCCCTGGGTGGCGTTGGCATCGTACGAATCGCCGAGAATTTGACGGAAGCGCTGCTCCTGGCTGGCGCGCACGCGGTAGTAGTCCCGCGTGTCGAAGCGCAATCCGTTCACTTCGACCACCGAGCCCGCGGCCGGACCGCCCGTGAGCGGCCCCCCCAAGCCCACGAAGGCCGCGAAGACCAGCCCGATCGCCCCGACGAAAACCGCCGTCAGCCAGCGTTGGCCCTTCCGAATCGACTCGAGCAAGACTTCCTCCGCCGTGGCCCCGGTGTTTCGGCTGCGAGCGCGCGTCGCCGCGAGACGGCCCGGACCGAAATCGAACGCCCGAAGTTACGAAGCGGGATCGGCCGCGGCAACACGCCGCCGGGGTCTCGCGGTTCCCGCTCGGGGCCCGATCTCGTCTTGCTGCGGGGGAGGCTGGCTGTTAGCATGCGACCAGGTGGTCCCCCGGCCAAAAAGGCGCTTCGAATTCGAGTACTTAGGTGGGCATTTGCCCGCCCACCCACAACGCCTCGAACGGCGTTCTAGGAGGCAGGAGGTCGCGGTGATTCTCGATCCGATCCTCGGCTGGTTTTCGAGCGATCTCGCAATCGACCTGGGCACGGCCAATACGCTCGTCTACGTGCGCGGCCGCGGCATCGTGGTCTCCGAGCCGAGCGTGGTGGCGGTGTCGAAGGACGGGCGCGGGCCGGACAAGGTGCGCGCGGTCGGGAAGCAGGCCAAGGAGATGCTCGGGAGAACGCCGGGCAACATCGTGGCCATTCGGCCCATGAAGGACGGCGTGATCGCCGACTTCGAGATCACCGAAGCCATGCTCCGCTACTTCATCACGCGCGTGCACGATCGCAAGCGCATGGTGCGACCGCGCATCGTCATCGCCGTGCCGTCGGGCATCACCGAGGTGGAGAAGCGCGCCGTCAAGGAGAGCGCGATGCTGGCGGGCGCGCGCGAGGTCTACCTGATCGAAGAGCC
>JAKSBN010000165.1 GCA_022361175.1 Pseudomonadota bacterium
AGCGGCTCGGGCTGGTGCGGGCCGCCGCCGCCGAGCCCGAGGTGCTGTTCCTGGACGAACCCACCGCGGCGCTCGACCCCGCGTCGACGCGCCAGGTGGAGGCGCTCATCCGCGACGTGCACGAGGCGGGGACCAAGGTGGTCATGACCACCCACGATCTCGGCCAGGCGCGGCGCCTGGCCGACGAAGTGCTGTTCCTCCACCGCGGTCGGCTCGTGGAGCGCGGCGCGGCGGAGGCCTTCTTCTCCTCTCCCACGACTCCGGAGGCGAATCGATTCCTGTGCGGCGAACTGCTCGACTGACGTTGCTGTTGCTGCTGGGCTGCATCGGGGGCGCCGGCTTCCCGGCCTCGGCCGAGCGCTCGTTCATCACCCTGGCGTCCACCACCTCGACCGACAACTCCGGTCTCTACCGGGCGATCCTGCCGCAGTTCGAGGCGGCCACCGGCATCGCGGTGCGTGTGGTGGCCGTCGGCACCGGCCAGGCGCTGGCGCTGGCGCGGCGCGGCGACGCCGACGTGCTGTTGGTGCACCACCGCCCGTCCGAAGACGCCTTCGTGGCCGAGGGGTACGGAGTCGAGCGCCACGACGTGATGTGGAACGACTTCGTGCTGGTCGGGCCGGCGTCCGACCCCGCCGGCGTGCGCGGTTCGACGGACGCGGGGCGCACGCTGGCGGCGATTGCGGCCACACGCGCCGTCTTCGTCTCCCGCGGCGACGACTCCGGGACCCACAAGCGCGAACGCGAGCTGTGGCGCCGGTCGAGCGTCGATCCGAGCGCGGCCTCGGGCACCTGGTACCGCGAGCTGGGGGCCGGCATGGGCCGCACGCTCAATACGGCCGCCGCCATGGAGGCCTACACGCTGACGGATCGGGGCACGTGGCTCTCGTTCGCCAACAAGCAGACGCTCGAGGTGGTGTGCGAGGGCGACCCGCCGCTTCGCAATCCCTACGGCGTGATCGCGGTCGACCCGGCCCGGCATCCCCACGTGAAGGCCGAGGCGGCGAAGCGCTTCGTCGACTGGCTGATCGGGCCCGAGGGCCAGACGGCCATCGGAGCCTTCCGGGTGGCGGGCCAGGTGCTCTTCCACCCGGCCGCGGCGGCTACTCCGGATCCGTGAAGCGCGGGTCGCGCTTCTCGAAGTTGGCCTTCACGGCCTCCGTCTGGTTGGGCTTCCCGAGCAGGGCGCGCTGGCGCGACTCCTCTTCGCGCAGGCCCGTCTCCAGGTCGGCGTAGACGGCCGCATCCAGCAGCCGCTTGCCGGCGCGGACGGCGTCGGGCGACTTGGACGCGATCACCCGCGCCTGCTCCAGCGCGGCCTCGCGCGGCGTATCGCTGACGTGGGTGGCCAGGCCGAGCTCGGCCGCTTCGACGCCGGACACCACGCGCCCCGTGAAGGTGAGCTCCTTGGCGACGTCCAGCCGCACCAGGTGGCGGAGGGTCTGGGTGCCGCTCATGTCGGGAACCAGGCCCCACTTGATCTCCATCACCGAGAGCCGCGCTTCCGGGTGCACGAAGCGGATGTCGGCCGCCAGCGCGATCTGGAGGCCGCCGCCGTACGCGACCCCGTGCACCGCCGCCAGCACCGGCACCGGGAGCTCGTTCCAGACGAAGGGCGCCCGCTGCGCCCGGTTGGCGGGGCTCTCGTCGTCGCGCTGCAGCAGGTCGACGCCATCGGCCATCACGCTCTGGAAGTCGAGGCCGGCGCAGAAGGCCCGGCCCTCGCCCGACAGCACGACGGCCCGGAGGCTTCGGTCGCGGGCCAGCTCGCGACCCGTCTCGACCAGGGCCTCGAACATGGCGCCGTCCAAGGCGTTCAGCTTGTCGGGGCGATTCAGACGGACGTCGGCCACGCCGTCATGCATGGAAACCAGGACTCGATCGGTCACGGAAACCTCCGGTTGGGTCGAACGAGTGTACTGAAGGGCCACCGGGCCCAGCGGAGGGGCGGGGTGGGGTCGGTCCCCTGGGGATTCCCTCAACGCCGGCGCCCCTCGTGCCGATGCGGGCAGCATGCCTGCCGCTGAAGACGCTGTTTCTTCCAATCCCGACGGCCGGTTGCGGTCTCTTAGCGAGGCCCTGGGCGGCATTGCCGACCGCTTCGAGCGGCATGGCGTGCTGGGCTTGTTGCTGTTCGATTCGCCCCAACTGGCCCGCGTGGAGCGGATGCAGGGCCACCCCGCGCAGCGCCACTGCCTGGAGGCGCTGGCCGGGCTGGTGACTGCGCTGGCCGATGGCAAGCTGGAGCCGGACGACCTGATCGTGACGGGCGAGACCAGCCGCAACGAGGTCGTGGTGCTCTTCTTCCGCCCCCACGCCGGCGCCCGCTTCTATCGCCAGCAGATGCCCGGCTTCTGCCGCCACGTGCTCGAGGAGCTCGAGCGCCAGGGATCGCGCCTCTTCTATCCCCATCTCCGCAAGGCGCCGGCCGTGGCCACCGGCATGTCCGTCTCGATTCGCAACCCGAGCCTGGGTGCCGAGACCCAGTTGCGAACGGCCCTCGAGGAAGCGCGAGCGGACGCCGACTTGAACCGGCGCATCCGCACCCGCCACCGCCGCACCCGCATGCTGGAGCTCTTGCTGGACCGCCAAGTGACGTCCGTCTACGAGCCCATCGTGGAGGTGAGCAGCCGCACGGTCTACGGCTACGAAGCCCTGGCCCGGGGCCCGCGCGACACCGATCTGCACTCGCCCGCCATGCTGTTCGCATTGGCGGAGGAGGAGGAGCTGATCTTCGAGCTGGACTGCCTGTGCCGCGCCAGCGGCATCGCGGGGGCGTCCGAGCTGCATCCGGGCACCAAGCTGTTCTTGAACGTGCGCCCCACCACCATCCACGATCCGGCGTTCCGCGCCGAGCGGTTGAACGAGACGCTGGCCAGCTGCCGCCTGTCGCCCCACGACGTGGTGTTCGAGGTCTCGGAGCAGGAGACGATCCACAACTTCGAGGTCTTCCGCGAGCTGGTGAACTACTACCGCAACCTGGGCTTCGCCATCGCCCTGGACGACGTGGGGGCCGGCTACGCGGGACTCGAGGCGCTGCTGGAGCTGTCGCCCGACTACATCAAGGTGGACCGCGCCTGCGTCAGCGGCATCGATCAAGATCCCGCCCGCCAGGACCTCTTGCGCGCGCTGCAGAGCGTTGCCGACAAGACGGGTGCCCGCATCATCGCCGAGGGTCTCGACACGCTCGAGGAGCTCAACATGCTGGGCGAGCTCGGCATCACGTTCGGGCAGGGGTGGCTCTTCGGCCACCCGACGCCGCTGCAGCGGACGCCTTCCGAGGAGTAGTGGGGCGGGCGCCTGCCCGACTCTCAGTGACGCGGTGTCGGAGCCTCGGGGCGCGGATTGTGTGCCACGGCCGGGGGAGCCTCTCGTCGGCTCCGGGGGCCGTGGCGTTTGTGCGTGGCGTTCGTGGTGGCTGTGATCCGGGTTCGCCTGGAGTGCGCCGCCCTGGCGGTTCTCAGGATCACCGGCCCCCTGCGCGCCGAAGAGGCGTCCCCCGGCCTCGCGGCGCTTCGGGTTCGCGGTTTGCGCGGCGCCGGGTGTTGGGGCGGGGATCAGAGGTCGTTCAGGAAGTCGGAGACGGCGCGGGTGAAGATGTCGTTGCGGTCGCCGGCGACCATGTGGCCGGCGTCGGCGACGTTGGCGAAGCGGGCGTGGGGGACCAGCTCGAGGAAGTGCTGGGCGCCGTCTTGGCTGAGCACGTCGCTCATGCGGCCGCGCACCAGCAGGGTGGGGATGCGGAGACGGCGGGCG
>JAKSBN010000295.1 GCA_022361175.1 Pseudomonadota bacterium
GTCTGCAGCCGCCGCGCCACCCGCTCGGCCACGATCGCGGCGTCCGGCGGCGGCGCCAACGCCCGCGCGAGCTGCTGGAACTCGGCGCTCAAGAAGGCCACCGGGAGCAAGAGGAAGAGCAGGGGAACGAACTTCCACGCGAACCCGCGCAGCCCGATGCGCTCGCGGTGCGGCGGCGCGATGAACCGGGACGCGATGGCGGCCACCGCGCCGAGGCCGAGGGTCTGGGCGACCCCGAGCTCTCCGATCCCGATGCTCTCGGCGTCGAGCCCCCACAGCAGCATGAGGGACAGAAACCAGCCCAGGAAGACGAGCAGCGGCGCGCTCGTGGGCGACGGAAAGTGGCTGGGCTCGCTCACGCCGACAGCACCGCGCGCAGGGCCCGACCGGTGTGGCTGCGCGGCTCGGCGGCGACGGCCTCGGGCGGCCCCTCCACCACGATGTGCCCGCCGCGCTCGCCGCCGTCCGGCCCCAGGTCGATCACGTGGTCGGCCACCTTGATGACGTCCAGGTGGTGTTCGATCACCACCACGGTGTTGCCCCGCTCCACCAGACGACCGAGTACCTCCAGCAGCTTCTCGACGTCGGCGAAGTGCAGGCCGGTCGTCGGTTCGTCCAGCAGGTAGAGCGTGCGGCCGGTGGCGCGGCGGGCCAGCTCGCGCGCGAGCTTCACCCGCTGCGCTTCGCCCCCCGACAGGGTCGTGGCGGGCTGTCCCAGGTGGATGTAGTCGAGCCCCACCTCGTGCAGCGCCCGCAGCGGGCGCTCGATGCTGGGGACGGTGTCCAACAGGGCGAGGGCCTCCTCGACGCTCATCTCCAGGACGTCGGCGATCGACGCGCCTTTGTAGCGAACTTCGAGAGTCTCGCGGTTGTAGCGCCGACCTCCGCACACCTGGCAGGTGACGAACAGATCCGGCAGGAAGTGCATCTCCACCCGCAGCAGCCCGTCGCCCTTGCAGTCCTCGCAGCGCCCGCCCTTCACGTTGAACGAGAAGCGCCCCGGGCCGTAGCCCCGCACGCGGGCCTCGGGCACCTGCGCGAAGAGCTGTCGGATGCCGTCGAAGGCGCCCGAGTAGGTCGCGGGGTTGCTGCGGGGGGTGCGGCCGATGGGCGCCTGGCTGACGTCGATCACCTTGTCGAGGTGCTCGATCCCGCGCACCCGGCGAAAGCGGCCGGGGGTCGCTTCGGCACCGTGCAGGCGCGCGGCCAGCACGCGGTGAAGCGTGTCGTTCACCAAAGTCGACTTGCCCGAGCCGGAGACACCGGTCACCACCGTGAAGAGGCCGAGGGGGATCTCGAGGCGCACGCCCTTCAGGTTGTGTTCGCGGCAGTCGTCGATCACGATCGCGCGGCCCCGCTCCGGCCGTCGACGCGCGGCCGGGATCCGCACGCCCCGTTTCCCCGACAGGTAGGCGCCCGTCAGCGAGCGCGCGTGCTCGAGGATCGCTGCGGGCGGCCCCTCCGCCACCACGGCGCCGCCGTGGATGCCGGCGCCGGGCCCCATGTCGATCACGTGGTCGGCGGCCCGGATCGTGGCTTCGTCGTGCTCCACCACGAGCACGCTGTTGCCCGCGTCTCGCAGCTGCATCAGGCTGGCGAGCAGCCGCTCGTGGTCGCGGGCGTGCAACCCGATGGACGGCTCGTCGAGGATGTAGAGCACGCCCATCAGACTCGACCCGATCTGCGTCGCCAGGCGGATGCGCTGCCCCTCGCCGCCCGAGAGCGTGGCGGCGGGTCGGTCGAGGCCCAGGTAGTCGAGGCCGGCCTCGCACAAGAAGCGGGGCCGCTCGCCGATCGCCTCCAGGACGCGGTCGGCCACGGCGCGCTGGCGCGGGCCGAGCTCGAGCCCCTCGATCCAGGCCGCCAGCGCCTCGAGGGTCCAGCCCGAGATCTCGGGCAACGCGCGGTCCGCGACCCGCACGTGGCGGGCCTCGGGCCGCAGGCGCGTGCCGCCGCACTCCGTGCACGGGCGCGGTGCCTTGAAGCGCGCCAGCGCGTCGGGGTCCTGCGACTCGGCCTCGCGGCGCGCCAGGTCGCCCAGCACGCCGTCGAAGGGCCGCGCCACGGTCTCGCGGCGCCGACCGCGCCGGAGCGTCATGGCGATCTCGTGCCGCCCCGTGCCGTGGAGGAGCGCGCGGCGGGCGCGTTCGGGCAGCTCGTGCCACGGCGTTTCCAGGTCGATCTGCAGGTGCTCGGCCAGCGCCGCCAAGAGCTCGCGGTAGTAGCGCGAGCGCCGGCCCCAGGGCGCGATGGCGCCGCCGGTCAGGGACAGCGAGGGATCCGGCACGATGCGGCCCGGGTCGAACTCGGCGCGCGTGCCGAGGCCGTCGCAGGCGGGACAGGCGCCGGCGGGGTTGTTGAACGAGAAGAGCCGCGGCGCGATCTCGGGGTACGAGACCCCGCAGTCCGGACACGCGCTGGTCTCGGAGAGTAGCCACTCCTCACGCCCGGGCCCCACGTCGATCTTCACCAGCCCGTCCGCCAAGCGCAGCGCCGTCTCCAGCGACTCGGCCAGGCGGCCGCGCGCGCGGGCGTGCACCGCGATGCGGTCGACCACCACGTCGATGTCGTGGCGCCGGCTCTTCACGAGGCGGATGTCGTCGGCGAGATCCAACAGCTCGCCGTCGATGCGAACGCGCACGAAGCCCTGCTCGCGGAAACGGTCAAGCTCCGGCCGGTAGCTGCCCTTGCGTCCGCGCACGACGGGCGCCAGCACCTGCACCCGCTCGCCGTCCCCCAGCTGGAGCACGCGGTCCACCATCTGCTCGACGCTCTGGCTCGAGATGGGCTTGCCGCAGCTCGTGCAGTGGGGATCGCCCGCCCGCGCGTACAAGAGGCGCAGGTAGTCGTAGATCTCGGTGATCGTCCCGACCGTCGAACGGGGGCTCTTGCCCACCGTGCGTTGCTCGATGGAGATGGCGGGCGAGAGACCCTCGACCGACTCCACGTCGGGCTTCGCCATCTGGTCGAGAAACTGGCGCGCGTAGGCGGACAGGGATTCGACGTAGCGGCGCTGGCCCTCGGCGTACAGCGTGTCGAAGGCCAGCGACGACTTGCCGGACCCCGACAGGCCCGTGATCACCACCAGACGGTCGCGCGGGATCTCCACGTCCACGTCGCGCAGGTTGTGCTCTCGCGCGCCGCGGACCACGATGCGGTTGCTGGGATCGTCGACGAGAACGGGCTGGGTCACGGGTTGTAGTTGGCGAAGACGTCCTTGCGCTCGATGTACGTACGCTGGCGCAGCTCCTCGAGCCACGCCGTGTACTCCGTTTCCATCTTGCCGCGAAAGATCTCCTGCTCGATGGCGGGCCGCGCCTGCTCCAACGTCACGCGCTCGAAGTTGCGGCGTTCCACCAACTGCAGGAGGTTGCAGCCGAAGGGCAGGCGCACGACCTCGCTGACGTCTCCCTCGGCGAGCGGCGCGAGGGCCTTCGCCATCCAGCTCGCCAGGTCGCGTTCGTGGACCCAGCCGATGTCGCCGCCGCGCTGGCGCGCGACGGCCGAGAGCTGTCCCGCCAGCTCGGGGAACGTCACCGGCCCCGCCTCGAGGCGCCGGCGCGCCTCGGCCGCGACTTCGCAGGCCTCGTCGAGGCTGGGCCCGCCGTCGCCGCCGGCCGGCACCAGCAGGTGGCGCACGTGCACCTCGCGACCGCCGCTGCGCTGGCCGGAGAACTGCTCGGCGTACTGGGCTTCGACTTCGTAGGGCTCGACCTTGACGCGCGAGCGCACCACGGTGTTCACGACCTTCGAGCGCTCGATCTCGCTGCGGATCTTGGCCTTGTACTCGGGAAACGTGAGCCCGTGACTGGTGACGCTCTTGGCCAGCTGCTCGAGGGTGAGACCCGTGTCCTGCGCGATGCCGCGGATGGCTCGGTTCACTTCCTCTTCCGAGGCGTCGAGCTCCAGCCGCCGCACCACGCCCTGCACCAGTCGCGCTTCGATCAAGCGCTCCAGCACGTCCGCGCGCATGCGGATGATCTCGCTCTCCGGCGCCTGGGCCGCGCGCATGCGCTCCTCCACCGGGCCGGCCATGTCCATGACCTCGGAGACCAGCACGACGTCGCTCCCGACCTGGGCCGCGATCCCGTCCACCAGCCGTTCGACCAGCTGCGCCGAGGCCGGCCCCGCCAGCA
>JAKSBN010000121.1 GCA_022361175.1 Pseudomonadota bacterium
CGACGGCGCCGTCGCGGTCGGCGAAGGCGCCGAAGCCGCTGGCCCACGGCGTCCAGCCCCGGGCGCCGCAGGCCGGAGGCGGCGCCGACACGGCCGGCAGCCGGCCGCGGCGGGCGGTCTGGGGCACCTCGGACGGACACGTCTGGATCCGGTCCAGCAGCAGGCGTCCGAAGCGCTCGCCCTGCTGCAGCGTCACCTGGGTGTGGGCGTCGTAGGCTTCGGGGTGGAGGCGGTCCAGCGCGTTCTGCAGACCCACCACGCCCAGTTGGTCGAGGTTCACGATCGTCGTCGCGAGGTCCGGCCCGACGCCCGCCGCCAGCGCGCGGTCGAGCAGGAGGGCGACTTGGCCCTGGTTCGAGGAGGTCGGGATGGCCGCGAACGGGTTGCGGGTCACGGTGATCTGGACCTGGTTGGCCAGCGTGGCCGCGCTGAAGTTGAGGGAGGCGCTGTTGGGCAACCGGATCAGCGAGAAGGCCCCCGTCTGGCTCCCGGTGAAGTCGAAGACGGTGAAGACGCCGCCGATCGGCAGAGGCTCGTTCTGTACCACCCGCAGCGCCCCGGCCAAGTCGACGTCGCCCACGACGGTCAGGCGATCGGACGTGCCGTCGCCGTTGAGGCCCACCCGGAGGGTCGTCTCGGCCTGCTGGACGTAGTCGCCCGTCAGCGAAACGGGTCCGTCGATCACCACCGTGCCGCGCTCGAACGTGATCCCGTCCGGGAAGCTGGCGCTCCCTTGCAAGGTCCACACGTTGGTCGGTTGGAGCGCGCCGGTGCGGACCGCCAGGGTCTCGAAGTTCTGAAACAGCGACAGGTTGAGGGCGACCGGGTTCGTCGTCGACCCAGCGAGCACGAGATCGTCGGTCCCCGCCCCTCCGTCGACCGAGACGCCGGGCGTGACCTGGCCGGTGGTCGCGATCTCGAGCTCGTCGTCGCCTCCGGCCAAGAGGGCATCTCCATCCAGCAGACCGCGGAGTCTCACGACCTCGCGCCCGGTGTTTCCACGGATGGCCACGCCGCTGCCGGCCCCGAGGCGTCCGTCCGGGGAGTTGATCTCGAGCTCGTTGTTGTCGCTGCCCGCTCCGAACACCACCCCCGCTCCCGTCCCGGTGCCGCCCAGGACGGTGTGGCCGACGGTGATCGTGTTGTCCTCCCCGAGCACGAGAATCCCCACAGAGTCGACTCCGGTGGCCGACAACGAGCCCACCGCCCCGACGCTCCTCACGGTGTTCCCGGCTCCGACCGATCCCACGGCCCGAATCCCGATGGCGTCGTCGCCGGTGATGACGATTCGCTGCTCGTTCGTGATGGAGTTGCCGTCTCCCACGTCGATTCCGATGGCGTTGTCGCCGGTAATTGCGATGCCCGTGTTTGGAGCGCCGCTGGAATCGAGTTCGATCGTGTTGCCGTCGCCCGCCAGGATGCCGATCGTGTCGTCGCCCGTGAGCGAGATGAATCCGGCCGTCCCCTGGAATACGTTGCCGTTGTCGTTGCCCAGGGAGATGCCGCGCGCGCCGTTCGAGGCCGCCCCCGTCTGGATGACTCCGAGGTTGCGGACCGTGTTGTTGTCTCCGACCGTGATACCGAAGCTGTCGGTACCGTTCACGGTGATGGTGCCGGTTGTACCGTTGAGGATTTCGGTGTCGTCGCCGGCGGAGATGCCGTGCGAATCGGTGCCGCTGGCCGTGATCGTTCCGTCGTTGGTGACTTCGCTGTCATTCAAGATCGCGATGGCGTCCACGCCGTCCACGCCACCGTTGTCGACCGTCGCACCGGCTTCGACGTTCACGGTGACGTCGTCGACACCGGCGGCGAAGCCGTCCGCGTCGTTGCCGGAGCAGGTCACGGTGTCCCCCTCGCCCGGCGCGTCGGGGGTGCAGTCGGCGTGCGCCGGCGCCGGCGCGAAGAGGAGGAAGGTCAGCGCGCCCAGCACGAGCGGGGCGCAGCGGAAGCGGGGGGGCAGCACGAGCGTCTCCTTCGAGAGCGGGAACGGGGGCGAGCGCGTAGGCCCCCCACCGAGCTGGAGACGCACGCGCGCACGGGTTCTACCACAGAACTGGAGACTTCGGGCGGTGTGTGAACGAACGGCAACACGCAGGGTTGTTGCAGTTCGTGCGCAAGATCCGCCGCGTCCGACCGCCCGTCCAGGAGGTTCTGGGGCGGGCTCCTAGCGCCTGCGCGGGCGTCCCGCGAGCGTCAAACCGAAGAGCCCCAGGCCCAACAGCGTCAGGGCGCCCGGCTCGGGGATCGCGGTGACCTGGTAGTCCAGGAAGAGGCCGTGGTCGTTGGGGTTGGCCAGGCCCAGGCCGGGGTACTCGGTGCAGAGCGCCTGGGAGAGCGGCGCCGCGTCCTCCACGTCGATCCCCATGCGGACGCAGGCGTCGTCCCCGTTGGCCTGGCTGAAGAAGACGGGCGAGGGCGTGCTGCGCACGAAGCTGTCCACACCCAGCGTGACCGAGAAGGTGCCGTTCCCGGCGCCCGCCAGCACCGCATCGCCCGAGTCGTTGAAGAAGTCGTTGCCGAGGCTGGTGCGGTTGAAGGCGGCTCCGAACACTCCGCCCACGTCGCCGCCCCAGGTGGCGGCCGAGAGCGTGACCTGTTCGGGCCCGCCGCCGCCGTCGCCCAGGATCTGGATGTTGCCGCGCCGGGCTCCCGCGAAGTCCACCTGCCAGGCGCCCGCTGCGGAGAAGCCGGTGGCCACGACCGTGGCGGTGATCTCGGCGGTGAAGTTCCGCTGCAGGTCCGGCGGGCCCGAGCAGGGCGAGAGCCGGCACGAATCGAGCCCGATGCCGAAGCCCAGGCGCACGCTGCCGCCGTTCAGGTCGCCGGTGGTGCTGCTGCTGCCGGTGTCGCCGCCCAGCGAGGTGGCGGCGCCGTCGAAGCCGGCGCTGCTGTTCAGGAAGATGCCGCCCGCATCGCTGGTGTCGGTGATCGTGATGGTGAGGACGGGGGCGGCCCCGGCCGCCGCGGCCAGGCCCAGGCTCGGGAGGAGACACACCGCGGCCAGTCCCGCGATGCGTTGCCGTGATCCACTCTGCGTAGCGTTCATTGCGAAAGCCTCCGCTCGGGAGGCCGCTGCGGCCGCCCGTGTTCGCGGGTTCGAGTCGCGCCGACGTGCGCGGACGTGCCTGCCGGCTCGACCGTGGCGGTCGAGCCACCCCTCCCCCGAAGCGAGCAGGAGCAAGTGCGGTGCCAAGCGGGGCGTCGATGACGAAGTCGTGGAATCTCGATGACTTGAAGCAAGGGGAGCCGACGCGACCGCGCGTCTCGGCGGAACGCGCGTACCGAGAAAGGGAAGTCGCTTTCGAACCCTTCGGTCAACGGGGCTTGCGGCGACAGCGGTCGCGTGCGAACTGAGGAGGCCGTGAGCGCTTTGACGTTGTACGACTACCTGGTCTCGGGCAACGGCTACAAAGTCCGGCTGCTGCTCCACCAGCTGGAGCGCGCCTACGAGCGGATCGAGCTGGACATCACGCGGGGCGAGACCCGGACGCCGGAGTTTCTGGCCCGCAACCCCAACGGCCGCATCCCGTGTCTCGTGCTGGAGGACGGCACGCCGCTGGCCGAGTCCAACGCGATTCTGTGGTACCTGGCCGAGGGCACCGCGTTCCTGCCGAGCGAGCGCCTGGCGCGCGCGCAGGTGCTGCAGTGGATGTTCTTCGAGCAGTACAGCCACGAACCCTTCATCGCCGTCGTGCGCTTCTGGATCCACGCCGGTCTGGAGGGTGAGCACGCCGACGAGATTCCCGAGCGCCGCCGCCGCGGCGTCGAAGCCCTGGGTGTGATGGAGGCGCATCTGAGTCAGCGCGCGTTCTTCGTGGGCGAACGCTATTCCATCGCCGACATCGCGCTCTACGCCTACACCCACGTGGCGCACGAGGGTGGGTTCGATCTGACGGGGTTTCCGGCCGTGCGGGCCTGGCTGGCCCGCGTCGCCGAGCAGCCCCGCCACATCCCCATCACCCAAAGCTAGAGGCGACTCTTGGCCGCGGGCTCGCCCGGGGAGTAGACTGGGCCGAAACCGCCACCAGGAGTCCGCCCCCTATGTCGACTTCGCCGCTCTCGCTCGAGGAACTGACGCGCTTTGGCATCCAGCCGGAGGACGAGGGGCTCCACCCCTACGACCCGGCTGTCGAATGGTGGAATGAGTCGTGGTTCTGGGATTGGTTCGACGCCGACGGCCAGGTGGCCGGGCACACGCGCATCGGCCTGCATCCCGTCCAGGGCCGGGCCTGGGCCTGGCTCTTCGTCTACCGCCGCGGCGAATGGGTGGGCATCGAGGAGCCGCGGCTGCCGCTCTCCGACGTGCGGCGCCCACAGCTGGCGTACGACGGCTACGGCCTGTCCTTCTCCTACCGCACGACGGAGCCGCTGCGGACGGGCCACCTGGAGTTCGAGGGGTTCGGCCGTGTCCTCTCGGGGCCGCGGACCGGGCTGGTGCTGCCCGTCGGCGTCGCGCTGGACGTGACGGCCGTGGGCGCCGCACACACGACGGGCCGCGGCGAAACGCCGGGTCACCGCTCGGACGCCTACGACGCCTGCCGCTACGAGCAGCCCATTTCGCTCGCGGGCACGGTCTCCATCGACGGCGAGACGGAGCCCTTCGCGGGGCGCGGCGAGCGCGACCACTCCTGGGGGCCCCGGCCCTGGAATCTGGAGTGGACCTTCCTGGTGGCGCACGGCGACGACCTGCGGCTCCAGTGCACGGAGGCGCTGATCCCCAACGTGGATCCGATCCGGGTCGGGTACCTCCAGCGCAGTACCACGGAGTCCCTGACCTCGGTGGATCTCGACATGAAGTTCGACCACGGGTCCCTGGCGCAGCCCCTGGCCGGACACCTGCGCGTGGAGAGCGAGTCCGGCCAGGTGGTGGCGGGACGCGTCGAAGTGCTGACGGCCGTCGAGATCGATCTCACCCACGTGCTGGTGCCGCCGGAGCGGCCCATCTACCGGCGCTGCCTGATCCGTGTGCATCCCGAGGATGGCGGCGAGTCGCTGCTCGGCTGGTGCGAGTTCAACCGCTTCCGGCGCCAGACCTAGAAGGGGACGTCATGGACTACCAGCAGATCGCCGTCGAGCGCCGCGGGGCCGTCGAGCTGATCACGCTACAGAGGCCCGAGAAGCTGAACGCGTGGACGCCGCGCATGTCGGAGGAGCAGGCGCACGCCATCGCCAACGCCAACGACGACCCCGCGGTGGGCGCCATCGTGATGACCGGCGCCGGGCGCGGGTTCTGCGCCGGCGCCGACATGGAAGAGACTTTCCAGAAGCGTATCGACGGCGTCGATCCGGGCAACGACACGGCGGGCGGGGAGGGCGGCATGCCCGCCGACGTTCACTGGGTCGATCTGGTTCGCGCCTCGAAGCCGATCGTGGCAGCGGTGAACGGCGCGGCCGTGGGCGTCGGCATGACCATGGTGCTGCCGTGCGACGTCATCGTGGCCGGAACCAAGGCCCGCTTCGGGATGTTCTTCATCAAGGTGGGGCTGGTGCCCGAGCTGGCCAGCACCCACTACCTGGTCCAGCGCATGGGCTTCGGCCGCGCCAGCGAGATGTGTCTCTCGGGGCGTCTCTACGGCGCCGAGGAAGCCGCGGAGTGCGGGCTGGTCGACCATCTGGTCGAAGACGACCAGCTGCTCGAGCGCGCCCTGGCCATCGCCGCCGACTTCGCCGCCAACCCGTCGCCGCAGCTGCGCATGATCAAGGAGCTGCTGACGGCGAACGGCACCGACTCCGACCTGGCCGCGGTCCAGCACCGCGAGAGCGAGCTCTTGCGCGCCTGCTGGAAGACGCCCGAGCACAAGGAGGCGGTGCAGGCCTTCATCGAGAAACGGCCGCCCCGCTTCCGCTAGCCGGCGCCCGCCGGCAGTTCGTGCGCAGGCCGGTGGCAAGCCGCCGGCAGTCGGACTTCACGCGTCCGCACCTCGTGTCGCGGCATACCCGCGTGGCTCATTCCACACTCCGCTTCGACCGATGCCTTGGCGAAGCACAGCGGGGTGTGACATGGCGAACGGGGCGAGTGGCAGAACGATCGGAACGGTGGCGGTGGCTCTGGCGCTTTCGCTGGTGGCAGCGGTTGCGGCGCGCGCCGAGACCGAGACCGACTGCATCAAGCGCATGGTGTGTCTGGACGTCAGCCAGAACGACGACCGCGCCCAGATCGACGCCCGCAACTACTTGAAGGTGCCGGTGGGCGTCAAGCTCGAGTTCCAGTCGCTGGTGAACCTGACGCCCGTGCCCCGGCTGCCCGCACAGCGGGTGATCCCGCCCGGCAAGGAACTGCCGATCGTGACGCTCATTCGCGACAACGCCTACCAGGGCGCCCGCTATCCCTTCCACTGGCGCTTTACGTACGGCGACCCGACGGCCGCCCACAGTGCCAAGGCCCGCTACCGCATGCCCTTCGGCGGCACCGAAGACCGGCCCCTCACCCAGGGCGCCAACGGTGAGTTCACCCACAAGGGAACGTCGGCCTGGTCGTTCGACTTCGGGATGCCCATCGGAACGCCCATCCTGGCGGCCCGCGAGGGCCGGGTGGTCGAGATCACGGACGGCTACACCAAGAGCGGGATCTCGGAGGACTTCCTGGACAAGGCCAACGCCGTCACCGTCATGCACCAGGACGGAACGTTCGCGACCTATGCCCATCTGGACGCCGGCTCGGGCGTGCGCGAGGGCATGTGGGTGAACGTCGGCGACGTGCTGGGCTTCAGTGGGAACACCGGCTTCTCTACCGGCCCGCACCTGCACTTCTCGGTCTGGAAGTCGGATTGGAAGGGCGGCGGGACGATTCCCATCCGCTTCCACGACGGCAGCCGGGACGGCTTTCTGCCCGAGGAAGGCGTCGTCTACAAGCCGACGTGTCACGCTCGCGGCGTTCCCTGTCGGGAAGGTGAGCTGCCGGCCTCCCCCGATCCGGCCGCGATCGGCGACCGGCGCCTGGACCGGGCCGCCGACGGCACCTGCCGCTGCAAGAACGGCGCGGTCATCACCACGAAGCTTCCCTGCCGCGCCGTCTGCCCCTAGGCGCCGTTCGGCTCTCGAGTCCAGTTCGCCAGGCACGGGCGTGTGCCCGCCGGGTCCGGGCTCGGTACCCTTGTCGCGCGCGAGCCCGCGGCTCGTAGGAGAGGGTGCGTGACGGAGGGTGCGTGACGGAGACGGAAATCGGCCAGCGTTCGGCGGGAAGTCTGGTGGCAGCGCTCCGCGCGGGAGAGCTCTCGAGCGCGGAGTTGCTCGAGCACTTCCTGGCCCGGGTCGAGAAGTGGAACCCGCCGCTGAACGCCGTCGTCACGCTGGATGTGGAGCGCGCGCGCGAGGCGGCGCGGGCCGCGGATGCGGCGCGCGAGCGGGGCGAGGCGCTCGGGCCCCTGCACGGGCTTCCCATGACGGTGAAGGACACCTTCGAGACGGCCGGTCTGCGGACGACGGCCGGGACGCCCCGGTTGTCCCGGCACGTGCCCGACGAGGACGCCGTCGTCGTGGCGCGGTTGCGGGCCGCGGGCGCCGTGATCTTCGGCAAGACCAACACACCCGAGTGGGCGGCGGACTGGCAGACGGACAACCCCGTCTTCGGCACCACGCGCAATCCCTGGGATCCCGAGCGCTCTCCCGGCGGCTCCTCGGGCGGGTCGGCGGCCGCGCTGGCGGCCGGGCTGACGCCGCTCGAGCTGGGAAGCGACATCGGCGGTTCGATCCGGGTGCCGTCGCACTGGAGCGGCGTGTGCGGACACAAGCCGTCTCACGGGATCGTGCCCCAGCGCGGGCACCTGCCGCCCTGGCCCGGCACGCGGGCCGAGAGGGACTTGAACGTCATCGGCCCCCTGGCGCGCTACGTGGACGACCTGGAACGCGCCCTGGACGTGCTGGCCGGGCCGGACGAGCCGACGGCGACGGCCTGGACGTTGGCGCTGCCTCCGCCGCGACAGCGCGAGCTCGGCGACTTCCGTGTGGCCGCCTGGCTGGACGACGCGGCCTTCCCGGCCGACGCCGAGATGCGGCGCGTGCTGGAAGAGGCCACGGCGGCGCTCGAGAGCGAGGGCGCGCGCATCGATCGCACCGCGCGGCCCGCGGTGCCGCTCGCCGAGGCGGTCCAGACCTATCTGGATCTGCTGATGCCGACCAACACCCTGGTGCAGGACGACGAGAGCTTCGCCGCCATGCAGGCCGGGGCCTGGGCGTTGCCGCCCGAGGCGGAGGGTCTCGTGGTGGACGCACTCCGGTCGCACGTGATCGCCCACCGCGACTGGCTGCGCTCCCACGAACGACGCGAGAAGTGGCGGGCTGCCTGGGCGGAGTTCTTCCGCGGGGTGGACGTGCTGCTGTGCCCCGTCACGTTGACCGCCGCGATTGGGCACGACCACGGGCCCGTTCCGGGCCGGACGGTCGAGATCGACGGCCATGCGCGTCCCTATCTGGAGCTGGTGGCGTGGCCGGGGCTCGTCAGCATGGCGCTCCTGCCCGCCACGGTGGTGCCGGTCGGACGCACCCGGGAGGGGCTGCCGGTGGGGATCCAGATCGTGGCGCCGTTCCTGGAGGACCGGACGGGGCTCGCCTTCGCGCGTTGCGTGGAGGCGGTGCTCGGAGGCTGCGGCTCACCGCCGGGGTTCGCCTAGCCGGCGCTGGCGCCCTAGTCGGATTCCAGGTCGATGTCCCGGATCCGGGGGAAGCGCGTCTGCAACTCGGCCTCGATGCGGTCCACTTCCTCGCCCAGCGCCCGCATGAGCCGCTCGCCGAACTCCGCCGCGAAGTCGGCGTGGTCCTCGTCGCTGGCCAGCAGGGTCACGCGTTCGCGCACCCAGTCCACGTGCGCCCGGGCCAGGTGGCCGCCGTCGTAGTCGACCTCGGCGGCGATCCGGAAGCGGTCGGCGGCCACGATTCGGGTACGCAGGCCGCGCACCGTGTCCACCGAGGGCTGCTCGTTCAGATAAGCGAGCACGGCGTCGTGCAGGTCGCCCGGGATGGCCGGGCCCAGGATGAGCTGGCGATTGCGAAGGCCCAGCCACACGGCCAGCAGGCCGAGCAGCAATCCGATGGCGATGGAGCTCAGCGAGTCGTAGATGGGGTTTCCCGTCCAGTACGCCAGCCCGATGCCCGCCATGGCGATCAACACGCCCAGCGTCGCCACGAAGTCCTCGAAGAGCACCGCCAACAGCGTGGGATCCGTGCTCTCGCGCACGAATCGGAAGAAGCTCTGTTGGCCCATGTTCTGGCGCACTTCGGCGATCGCCTTGTAGAAGACCACGCCGTCCACCACCAGCGAGATGCCCAACACGGCGAAGGTGATCCAGGAGAGCGAGAGCTCGGGCGGATGCAGCAGAGAGTGGATGCCGTGGTAGACGGTGACGCCGCAGCCCAGCACGAAGATGCCCATGGCCGAGAGCAGCGCGAAGACGTAGCGGTCCGCCCCGTAGCCGTAGTGGAAGGTCGAGTCCGCCGGCCGCAGGCTGCGCCGTATTCCCACGTAGAGAAGCGTCTGGTTGGCCGTGTCGGCGAACGAGTGCACGGCCTCGGACATGAGGGCGCCCGAGCCGGAGAGCAGGAACGCCAGGAACTTCACCACCGTCAGGAAGGCGTTGCCCACGATGGCCCAGAAGACGGCCCCCTTGCCTCCACCCGCCATTTCAGGCGACCTCGTCGAAGAAGCGGACGGCTTCGGGGTAGGGCGACGGCGCCACGTGGCAGACGTCGTCGAAGAACAGCGTCGGGTGCCCGGCTTCGCCCGCGTCGGGCCAGGCCGGCAGGCGCTCGTGGTTCGGGTCGCCGCTTCTCGCAAAGGCGATCCAGGCGTCCTGGACGGTGTTGGACAGGGACCGGGCGCTCCGCCCCGCCGACAGGGCCACCCGCAGCGCCGGGTGCCGCAGCGTGCCGAACACGAACGGAATCTCCAGCGCGTGGCAGGATCCGATCAAGCCGCGCCCCAGGGCCGGGGACCAGTCGAAGCGGTAGAGGAAGGTGCCCGCGCCGTGCGGCGCCTGGGCCCTGGCGACCCGCAGCGCGGGCGCGTGGAAGATGCGCTCGGACTGAAACCGCATCCAGCGGTCGACGGGCCGCTCTCCGGGGCGCGGGGGATACTGGGTGCGTGCGCGTTCGGCCAGCGGCTGCCCCTCGCGGTCCTTGCCCGGAAGCGCACGGGCGAGGCGGCGCGCCAGCGCCGCCTCATCCAGACGCCGGCCCTTGCGGTCGCCCAGCAGGAAGAGCTTCCACTCGTCGCGGTTGGTCCCGACCAGCACGGGGACGTTTCGCGCGTTTCCGCCCGCGATGGCCGCCAGCGGTGCTTCCGGCAGCAGGTCGCCGTCGACGCTCGGCTGCCACGGCAGCGCGCCCAGGTAGAGGGCCAGCTTCATGGCGACGCGGGCTTGGGCCGAGAGAATCCGCGCCACCGGCAGCGACTCCAACACGCCCGGATCCCATCGCGACAGCCCGAGCTCCGAGGCGAACACCTCCGCCACCCGCGCCGCCTGCTCGGGCGACGAGACGTTGTCCGCGGCGCCGCTCTGGAGGATGGCTCTGTGATAGAGACCCCGCGCCGCGGGCACGCCGAGGAGCGTTCCGACGCTCATGCCGCCCGCCGACTCGCCGAAGATCGTCACGTTCTCGGGATCGCCACCGAAGGCCTCGATGTGGTCGCGGACCCAGGCGAGGGCGGCGAGCTGATCGCGCAGGCCCAGGTTGGCGGGGTGTCCGGGGAGCGCGCTCTTCAGGTTGAGAAAGCCCAGCGCCCCCAGCCGGTAGTTGAGCGTCACCACCACCACGTCGCCGCGGCGGGCCAGGCGGTGGCCCTGGTAGAGGGCGCTCGAGCCCGAGCCCATGACGTAGGCGCCGCCGTGGATCCAGACCATGACCGGCCGCCGTCGTCCATCGGCGGCCGGGGTGAAGACGTTCAGGAACAGGCAGTCTTCGTCGGGCTGCAGCCCCCGCGTGCTGGTGAAGCGGGACACGACAGGCACCCGGATTTGCGCCTGGGGTGCAGAAGCCCCCGGCTCCAGGGCCGAGCGCACGCCCGACCACGGCGGCATCGGCTCGGGCGCGCGAAAGCGGCGAGGCCCGGTCGGCGGCAGCGCGTAGGGGATCCCCCGGAATACACAGACACCGCGCTCGAGCGTCCCTTCGAGCCGCCCTGACTGCGTCGTGATCGTCTGATCCGCCGCCTGCATTCGGAGCTTCCCCCCAACCGGTCCGGTCTCGATCCGGTCTCGGCACCCGCGATTCGCGGCGCCAGTGTAACCACGTCGGCGGCGTCTCTCGACCGCCCGGCTAAAGCGACAGGGCTTCGACCCGATTCGGGCCCCGCACGCGAATCCACAGGACGAGGCAGGCGGCGACGACGGCGAGGCCCAGGCACAGGCCCCACCAGACGCCCGCGAGTCCGAAGTCCAGTGAGAGCGCCAGCCAAGC
This sequence comes from Pseudomonadota bacterium, assembly GCA_022361175.1. Taxonomy (GTDB): domain Bacteria; phylum Myxococcota_A; class UBA9160; order UBA9160; family UBA4427; genus JAKSBN01. Next base: position 11,392 of record JAKSBN010000121.1, read on the forward strand.
CGCCAGCGGCAGCCCCAGGACCCAGTAGCCGATCAGGTTGAACCAGGCGGCGGGTCGGGTGCGGCCCATGCCGCGCAGCACGCCGCAGCCGACGACCTGGGTGCCGTCGAAGACCTGGAACGCCGCCGCGATCGGGAGGATCGAGGCACACAGCGCCACCACCCCCGCCTCGTCCGTGAAGATGCGCGGCAGCCAGCTGCGCCCCGCGATGAAGAGCAGCGCGGCCGCACCCATCACCGCAGCCCCCAGTGCGATGGAAACCCAAGCCGCGCGTTGGGCGTCGTCGCTGCGTCCGGCCCCCAGCAGATTGCCGACGCGCGTGACACTCGCCTGGGACAGCCCCAGCGGCAGCATGAAGCTCAGCGCGGCCAGATTGAGGGCGATCGTGTGCGCCGCCAAGTCGATGGCGCCCAGCCGCCCCGCCAGGAAGGTGGCGGCCGAGAACGCCCACACCTCCAACGACATCTGGATGGCGACGGGGACGCCGAAGGCCGCGAGCTGCGCCAGTGCGCGTCGCTCCCACAGCTCCGGTCCGAACCAGCGCCAGATGTCTCCGTGCAGCTCGAGCACGCGCACCGCGAGCACCAGCAGCGCCAGCATCAGCGCGCGCGTGAGGGTCGTGGCGATGCCCGCTCCCACCAGCCCCAGGGCGGGCGAGCCCAGGTGCCCGAAGATCAGCGCCCAGTTGGCCACGGCGTTGAAGACGTTCGCCGCGATCACGACGACCAGCGCGGGGCGCACCCACTCGCGGCCCTGGAGGTAGGCCCGCAGCGTCACGAACCCCACGAAGAAGGGCAGGCTCGGGATCTGGATCCGCAGGTAGAGGGTGGCCTGCTCCGCCAGCGCCGGGTCCTGGCCCAGCGCGATCAGCACCGGCGTCGTGTACCACCAGAGCGCGCTCAACGGCACGCACGCGGCGACCCCCAGCAGCAGTCCCCGCTGAAGCGCGAGGCCCGCCACGCCGCCCCGGCCCGCGCCGTGCGCCTGGGTGACGATCGGATCGATTCCGAGAACGAGGCCCTGGACCAAGAGCAAACTGGCGAAGGCGAGCGCGTTGGCGATCGAGGCCGCGGCCAGCGCCTCCACGCTGATGCGACCCACCATGGCGGTGTCCACCGCTCCCATCAGCATGGTTCCCAGCTGGGCCCCCATGACGGGAAGGGCCAGGGTCAGCAGGCGGCGCGCCTCCCGGCGCAGGGGATGCGAGGTCGGGCTGGACATCGGGTCTCTGGCCGAACCGCGGTTAGGAGCTCGGCTCGGCCTCGAGTTCCTGACGGACGCCGGCGAAGTGGATCACGCCGAACAGCATGACTCCGACCCAGTGTCCCAGCAGCGAGCCGGTGTGCCGCCGCAGGGTGGGCAGAAAGACGCAGAACTCGATGGCGTGGACGACGAGGAGGAGCGCGAACAGGCGCTGACCCAGCCAGGCCAGGGTCGTGTCCGTGGCGACGAAGAAGGATCCCAGGGCGAAGAGCCAGGTGAGTCCCACCCCCATCTTCAAGAGCCGTCGTCCCGATGCGGATTCCACGTTTTCTCCTTCGGCGCGCGCGGTTGCGCAACGCTACCGCGGGTGCCTGAGCCGTGCCAAAGGGCCCCGGCGGTCGCCCCAGGGGAGGACTTCCCTCTCCGGGCGGCCTGTCCCACCTTGTGGAGAACGGGAGCTCGCCTTCGGGAATCCAACCCACACGGATCCGAGCGACGGGGGCGCCAAGACATGAGTCTCACAGCCAACACCACACCGAATTCGAGACGTCTGCGGAGTCGCTGGCTCGCCGGAGCGCTGGCCTTGGGGCTGAGCGTCGCTCTGGGCTGCGCCTCGGTTCGAGTGAGCACGGACTTCGACGACAAGGTCGACTTCACCGGTCTCAATCGCTTCGCCTGGGTGGAGCCACCGGAGCTGGAGGGTCAGCACCCGTTCCTGGACAACGCGCTGCTGCGAAAGCGCGTTCGCGAGGCGGTCACCGGCGCGTTGCGCGCCAGGGGCTACGAGCCCTCGCCCAGCGATGCGGCGGACTTCCTGGTGACCTTCCACGTCACGATCCAGGAGCGCCTGCGCGTCCACCACTCTCCGTCCATCTCGACCGGCTACGGGCGCTACTACGGGCGCGGCCACATCGGGGTTCACCACGGCACGAGCTACGCCCAGCAGTACCAGGAGGGCACGCTGGTGATCGATCTGCTGGGTCCCGGCGAGGACGAGCTGTGGTGGCGCGGATGGGCCCGGGATGCGGTTCCGACGCCGGACATCGCCCGCGACCGCATCGATCTGGCCGTGGAGAAGATCCTCGAGCGCTTCCCGCCCGCGCCGGCCGCCTCCTGACGCCAAGCGGCTCAACCGCTTCGGCGCCAGCCTCCGAGCCCCGTTGGGTTGATCCCCAGCAGGCGCCAGACCCGCCACGCCAGCAGTCCGTTGCCCACGGCGATCGAAGCCGCCGTGGCCAGGGCCGCACCCGTGATGCCGTAGCGGGGAATCAACACCGCGTTGGCCGCGACGTTCAACACGGCCATCAGGATCCCCGTCTCTGCGGCCGCGCGGGAGTGTCCCGTCATGGCCAAGAGAATCGTCACGCTGCCCGCCAGGACGTTGGCGACCTGCGCCAGCGCCAGCCACCCGAGCGCCGCCCCGCCCGCCGTGAACTCGGCGCCGAACCAGCCGAGGAGGGGTTCACGCAGCCACCACAGCGCGGCGGCAGCGGGGAGGGTCAGGACGGCCACACCGCGCGCCGTGCCGCGCGCGAGGCGTTGCAACTCGTCGTGCCGCGCGTGGCGGTGAAGTTCGGCGAACCGCGGCGCCACCACGACGTTGGCGGCGTGGAGCGGGAGCAGCAGCAGCTCCGCATAGCGCGCGGCCGCGGTGTAGATCCCGGCCTCGCGTGGGCCCGCCAGGGAGCCCAGCATCAGCACGTCGGTGCGGCGCTGGACGACGGCCGAAATGCCCAGGAGCAGGAGCGGAGCGGCGGCCAGCAGCCACTCCCGATGGGAGGTTTGGCGCGGCGACGGCGCCGCGGCGGGGCGGGCTCGGGCGAGCATTGCGGTCGTGGCCGCGACGGCAACCAGCACGGCGGCCGCGGAGATCCAAAGCGCGGTGGAGGCGTTCCGCGGCCACGCCAACAGCAGGGCGATGGCCAGCCCCGACGCGGTGACGGCCGGGCGCAGGATCGGATCCGGCAGGCCGGCCAGGAGAGGGCGCCGCAGTCCGCGGAGCACCGCTTCCTGCACACCCACCCACGCCGCCAGCGGCATCAGCACGAGAGCGCAGAGGAACGGGTCCCCACTCGGGAGCTCGACCAGAAAGTCGGCCGCCCCCCAGAGCACGGCGGCCAGCGCGGTCGCCACCACGGGCACGGCCGTGCGGGCCGTGCTTAGGAGCTCTGCGGTTTGGGGGGCGCCGGGGTTCGCGCCGAGCTCCCGCACCGCCAGGTCGGGCAGGCCGAGGCGAGACAAGCTCGCGCCCAGCAGCGTCCACGACCAGACGAGCGCGTAGACGCCGTACTCTTCCGTGCCGAGCCACCGCGCCAGGCCCAGGTGGAGGCCGAACCCGAGCCCGAGGCCCAGGATGCGCAGCGCGAACACGCCCGCCCCGGCCCCCAGCAGGCGCGCGGCGGCGGATGGCCGCTCGGCGGCATCGGCGGGCGGGGTCGGTTGGTCCACGGCGGTGGGAGCATGCGGGATCTGGCGGGAGGGAGCACCCGGTCAGGCGGGGCCGAGCCTCCTGCCGCGCCGCCACGGCGACAGGTCGCGCTCCAGCAGGCGTTCGAGCGCGTCGATCTCGGGGGCGAAGTGGGCGAGCATTTCGGCTCGCAGCGCCGGCGGCAGCTCGGCGCGGCGCTGGGACACGGTCGTCACGTGGTCCACGAAGCGGCCCACGCCCAGGGTCTCGACGCCCAGCCGCTTGCGCAGCCGGAGCAGCGTCACCTCGATCCAGTCCGGACGGACCTGCAGCCAGCGGCGGAGCGCGGGCAGGCGGTGCTGCTTGGCGCCGTTGACGACCGGGAACTCGCGGCGGCCGTCCAGCGGGACGCCCAGGAAGGCGCACGTCCGCTCGTAGACCGCCAACGGGTCCCGCACGAGGTCGTCGTGCACCAGAACCAGGACGTGCTCGCGCGGGAAGAGACGGAGGACCGTTTCCAGCTGCGTCCCGAGTTGGGCCACGTGGCGGTAGTCGAGGGCGTCCCGGACCCGCAGGCCGTGCGGCAGCTTCTCGCCTTGGGCCCGCAGCTCGGACAGGCGCCAGGCGCTCTCGAAGTCCGCGACGTCCTCCTGGTTCTCGTAGCACTTCTGGCTGTGCCACGAGTAGGCCAGATCGACCGGATTGCGCACCTGAACGATGATGCGCGCGTCGGGCGCGAAGGCGCGCAGCTCCTCGAGGGCCTGGCGCGAGCGCAGGTAGCGGGTCGATGCCTCCCCGATGGCGCGGTGTCGGGGTTCGGCACCGCGGAACAGATCCAGGTAGCTCTCGAGACGCAGCTGCGGAGAGTCCGGATCGAGGAGCTCGGGGGCCAGGGTCAGGTGCCGGGCGAAATAGTTGGGTTCCTTGGGCTCGCTCACGAAGATCTCGGGATGCGAGCGCAGGTAGGCGGCCAGGGCTGTGGTGCCGCACTTGGGAGCACCCACCAGGAAGAAGTTGGGCCGGGGGGCCGAGACGGTCGCCAACGGGGCGGGCGCGTGGATCGGCGTGTCGAACTGCGTCTGTGTACGCGCGAAGCTCTGCTGCACGAGAGATCTCCCCTAGAGTGTTGGAGCGGCGCAGGCGCGTCGATCCACGTCTCCACGACACCGGAAGAAATACCGGCTCACCGTGTCGAAGACGTGATCGTTGGGTGAGGGAGGCGCGTCGAAACGAGGTCGATTCGGCGTGTTTCGCGTGACGGATCGGCGACAGTTGCCGGTGGGTTGCGCGCGTGGAAGGCCTTGTGGTCGAGGTACCGAGGTGGCCTCTAGGGAAACACGCCGCGGCGCCGCTTCGCTTCCGTCACACGGCGGATGCCGCGCATCAGCGCGGCCGTGCGCAGGTCGACGCCTTCGGCGGTGGACAAGGCGAGCGTGTCGCCGAACGCCCGCTGCATCAGATCGCGCAGACGTCGGTTGACTTCGTCCTCACTCCAGAAGAACTGCTGCAGCCCCTGCACCCATTCGAAGTACGAGACCGTCACGCCGCCGGCGTTGGCCAGCACGTCGGGCACCACGAAGACGCCGCGATCGGCCAGGATCGCGTCGGCTTCGAGCGTCGTGGGGCCGTTGGCGCCCTCGACGATCAGGCGGGGCTTCACGCGCTCGGCGTTGTGGCTGGTGATCTGGTTCTGCACCGCGGCGGGGATCAGGATGTCGCAGTCCAGCTCCAGCAGTTCGCCGTTGGTGACGTCGTCGCCGCCGGGATAGCCGGTGAGGTAGCGGTTGTCGGCGATCCAGCGGTCCACGTTGTCGAGCTCGAGTCCGCCGGGATGGGTCGTCCCACCGCGCACGTCCGAGACCGCCACCACGCGCGCCCCCAGCCGGTCGACCAGGCGCGCGGCGGTGGCGCCCACGTTGCCGTAGCCCTGGATCGCCACCCGGGCGCCCTCCAGGTCGATCCCCAGGTGCCGACACGCGGCCTCGACGCACACGACCACCCCGCGGCCGGTGGCCTCGCGGCGTCCCTCGGAGCCGCCCAGCTCGATGGGCTTGCCCGTCACCACGCCGGGCACGGCGTGGCCCCGCTGCTGGGAGTAGGTGTCCATGATCCAGGCCATCACCTGCTGGTCCGTGCCCAGATCGGGTGCGGGGATGTCCCGGTCGGGACCGATGACGTCGATGATCTCCATGGTGAAGCGGCGCGTCAGACGCTGGCGTTCGGTTCGGCTCAGGGCGTCGCTGTCCACCCGCACGCCGCCCTTGGCACCGCCGAAGGGCAGGCCCATGAGCGCGCACTTCCACGACATCCACATGGCCAGGGCGGTCACCTCGCCCAGGTCCACGTCCACGTCGAAGCGGATCCCGCCCTTGGTGGGCCCCATGGTCAGCAGGTGCTGGACGCGATAGCCGAAGACGGTTTCCACCGTGTCGTAGTCGTCGCGCCGGAAGGGAAACGACACCACGTGGGCCCGCTGCGGCATCCGCAGCCTCTCCCAAATGTTGGGATCCAGGTCCATCTGCTGTGCGGTGCGGTCGAGCTGTGCCACCGCCAGGCGGTACATGGGGGTGTCCCACTCGCGGCGGGCCTTGGCGTCTTCGAGACGTCCGTGCTCCATCGAGGCTGTCTTCGACCGGACGCGGCTCGCGGCTGAGCGCTTCCCGCTATGATGGCTCGCCCCAACACCGACCGGAGAGCCCGCGCCCATGACCCCTGGCCCCCAGACCCCCGCCACTGCCTGGAACTACGGAGATTTGCTGGACGCTCTGGACGCCGTATTCCCCGGGGATGCCCCGGCCCTGATCCACGGCGACCGGGTGGTGTCCTGGTCCGGCTTCGCCCGGCGCACCAACAACTTGGCGGCGGGGCTCCGGGAACGAGGCGCCCGCCCCGACGACAAGGTCGCCTTCTATCTGCGCAACGACCCCGCCTACATGGAGACCCTCGCGGCGTGCTTCAAGGCCCGACTGGTCCACGTGAACGTCAACTACCGCTACCTGGACGAAGAGCTCTGGTACATCCTCGACAACTCCGACGCCCGCTTCGTGGTCTACAGCGCGGAGTTCGCCGACCGCGTCGCCGGCCTGCGCGACCGGCTGCCGAACGTGGTGGCGTGGATCCAGGTGGATCCCGAGGGCGCGGCCCCGGTGCCGGAGTGGGCCGTGGCCTACGAGTCACTGGCCGACGCCGGACCCGGAGCCCCGCTCGGCATCGAGCGCTCGCCGGACGACTTGCTCTTCATCTACACGGGCGGCACCACGGGCATGCCCAAGGGCGTCATGTGGCGCGCGGCCGACGTGTGGGGAGCGCTCGGGTTCGGGCGCAACGCGCCGTGCAACAAGAACGAGACCCCGCCCGACGTCGCCACCCACGTGGCCAACGCGGCCCGGCACGCGGGGCGCAATCGCCAGCTGACGGCCTGCCCACTGATGCACGGCACCGGGCTGCTGACGGCCATCGGCACGCTCTCGGCCGGCGGCTGCATCATCACGCTCGACGGCCTGCGTTTCGACCCCGAGGAGCTCTTCGCGGCCGTGGAGAAGCACGGCGCCACGTCGGCGGTGATCGTGGGCGACGCCTTCGCCAAACCCATGCTGAACTGCCTGGAAGCGCAGCCCGGGCGCTTCGACCTGCGGAGCCTCAAGCTCATCATCTCCTCGGGCGTCATGTGGAGCCTGGACGTCAAGCGCGGCCTGCTGAAGCACCACCCCGATCTGCTTCTCGCCGACATGTTCGGGTCGTCCGAGGCCGTCGGCTTCGGGTCGTCGGTGACGTCTGCGAAAGGCGAGTCCCGCACCGCCCGCTTCCGCATCGGCGACCGCTGCAAGGTGTTCACCGAGGACGGGCGCGAAGTCGAGCCGGGCAGCGGCGAGCGCGGCTTCATCGCCCGCACGGGCCCCATCCCGCTCGGCTACTACAAGGACGAGAAGAAGACCGCCGAGACCTTCCGCACCATCGACGGCGTCCGCTACTCGGTTCCGGGCGACTGGTGCACGGTGGAGGCCGACGGCACGCTGACGCTGCTGGGCCGCGGCAGCGTCTGCATCAACACCGCGGGCGAGAAGGTCTATCCCGAAGAAGTCGAAGAGGCGCTCAAGACGCACGCCGCGGTCGAGGACGCCCTGGTCGTGGGCGTGCCCGACGAGCGCTGGGGGCAGTCGGTGACGGCGGTGGTGGAGCTGGCGCCGGATCAGGCGCTGGACGAGGAGGCGCTGCGCCAGCACGTGCGCAGCCAACTGGCGGGCTACAAGACGCCCAAGCGCGTCGTGGCGGTGCCGCAGATGTTCCGCGCCCCCAACGGCAAGGCGAACTACAAGGCCGCATCGGCCCACGCGCGCGACGCGCTCGGCATCGCAGCCGACTGAGAGGAGAGGGGAGCGGTCGCGCGCTCGCTGCGGCTAGGCGCGGGCGCCGCCGGCGCCCAGGTCCTCCTCCAGGCCCAGCGTGCGGCAGGTCGGCGAGGACGCCACCTGGTCGCGGTCGGGCGCCGTTCGCAGCACCCAGTCGCCGCCGGTCATGGAGACGCCGTACCAGTAGCGTTCGTTCTTGAAGTGGTGGAGCCGGTGGTTCTGCCACAGGTGCCGGTAGTAGCGCGAGCGCGGCCGGTAGGACGTGTGCACCAGGAAGTGGGCCCACTCGTAGTGCAGCACCCCGGCCACGTAGGCGCAGAAGAGCGTCGCCGCCGCGGCGGCCGTCGGCATCAGGAGCCAGCAGAGACCGGCGATCAGCGGCAGCAGCACGAACGACTCGAGCGGGATGAACAGGATGTCCAGGTTGAGCGGGTCGCG
>JAKSBN010000333.1 GCA_022361175.1 Pseudomonadota bacterium
CGGCGTTGACCAGCACGTCGGGCGGCCCGCCGGGAGCGCCTCGCAGCCAGGCCTCCACGGGCGCGCGCTCGGCCACGTCCAGCTCGGGCAGGTCGGCATGGCCCAGCAGCTCGTCGCCGGCCGAGCTCTCGAGCTGGCGCACGAGGCAGGTTCCCAGCTGCCCGCGGCTGCCTGTCACCATCCAACGCATGCTCATGAACGCTCCGCTTCCGTCTACCGGCCGCCCTCGGAGAGGACCCAGGTCGGAAGCTTCTCTTCGGTCTTGAGGCGTCGAGCCATGACCTCCGCCTCGTCTCGGGAGCCCACGGGCCCCACGCGCACGCGCCAGCGCTGATCTCCCTGGGCGGGCGCCGGGGCGAGATAGACCGTGAAGCCCTTGCGCGTCAGCGCGGCCGCCAGGGCTTCCGCGGAGCCGCTGTCCGCAAACGCCCCGACCTGCACCGCAAAGCCGGAACCGGTGCCCGTAGGGCGGGGCTCTCGGCTCTCCTTCGGCGCTTCCGGACGCCGGGGCGGGCTGGCCGCCGGCGGCCGCTCGGCCACGGAGGGCAGTCCGGGATCGGGCGCTGCCGCCCGCGGCTCGCCCCCGTCGGGGGCTTCCAGCGGATCGGGCCAGGCCACCTCTTCCCCCTCGCCCGCCAAGTGGTCCACCACGAGCTCGGGCTCCTCGACCACGATTCCCGCCACGAGTCCGAACGTGAATCCCAGGCCCGCCAACACCGCGAAGCCCACCAGGGTCGCCAGCCAGCCGGGCCCACTCGGCTCTCGCTTGCGCCGCGCCATCACATCCGCTCCGGAGCGGTGAGGCCCAGCAGCGACAGACCGTTGGCCAGCACCGTGCGCACCGCCAAGACCAGCGCCAGCCGCGCCGCCGTCAAGTCGGCATCGTCCGACAGCACCTCGTGTCGGTCCTTGTCCTGGATGTAGGGATTGAAGAGGCCCGCCACGTCGCGCAGGTAGTAGGCCACGTGGTGGGGCTCGCGGGATTCGGTGGCGCGCGCCAGCACGTGCGGGAACTCGCCCAGCTTCTTCACCAGGTCGAGCTCCTCGGGCAGCGAGAGCCGCGCGGCGTCGAAGCCGTCGGCCGCAGGCATGGCGACACGGGCTTCGGCCGCCTTGCGCTCGATGCCGTACGTGCGCGCGTGCGCGTACTGCACGTAGAGGCTCGGGTTCTTGCGCCAGTTCTTCTCGCGTGCCAGGTCCAGGTCGAAATCCAGGTGACCGTCGGGCTTGCGCTCCACCATGAAGAAGCGGAAGACGTCGGCGCCCACCTCCTCGACGAGCTCGTCGACGGTCACGAAGGTCGCCTTGCGCGTCGACTGCTTGACGGTCTTGCCGCCCGCCGTGAGCGTCACGAACTGGTTCATGACCAGCTCGACGCGGTCGGCCTCGAATCCCAGCGCCGCGGCGGCCCGCTGCACGAACGGAAACTGCTCCTTGTGGTCCGCGCCCTGGACGTCGATCACGCGGTCGAAGCCGCGCCGGAACTTCTCTCGGTGGTAGGCGATGTCCGGCAGCAGGTAGGTCGGCTCGCCGCTGCTCTTGACCAGCACGCGGTCGCGGTCCAGGCCGAACTCGGTGGCCCGCAGCCAGACGGCGCCGTCGGCTTCGTAGACGAGCTCCTTCCCGCGCAGGTCGGTCAGCACGGCGTCCAGCAGCCCCTGCTGGTACAGATCGCTCTCGTTGAAGTAGACGTCGAAAGAGATGCCCAGCGCGTCCAGGGTGGCGCGGATCTCCGCGAAGATGTCGGCTTCGGCCGCCTCGCGAAAGCGCCCGTCCCCCGGCTCTTCCACCAGCGCCCGCTCGTGCTCGCTCTGCAGCCGCGCGGCGATCTCCCCGATGTACTCCCCCTGGTAGCCGTCGCGCGGGAACGCCACCGGCAGCCCGTCGATGGTGTCGGGCCAGGGCAGCTTCGGATCGGCCAGGGCCGTCTCGTCGGGCGGCGCCGCCAGGCCCAGCTGCTCCAGGTAGCGGGCCTTCACCGACTCGCCCAAGATCCGCATCTGGCGGCCGCCGTTGTTGAAGTAGTACTCGCGCGTGACGTCGTGCCCCGCGAACTCCAGCAGCCGGGCCACGTAGTCGCCGAGCACCGCCTGGCGGCCGTGGCCCAGCGACAGCGGCCCGGTGGGGTTCGCGGAGACGAACTCCACCTGCACCCGCTCGGCGCCGGGGGACGCGCCGCGGCCGAAGTCGCCCGCCTGGTCCAGGATCTCGCGCAGGACGTCGTGCCAGCGGGCGTCGGCCAGCCACAGGTTCACGAACCCGGGCCCCGCCACCTCGGCGCGCTCGACGAGTCCCCCCGCATCGCCCAGCTCTTGGATGAGCGTCTCGGCGATGGCCCGGGGCGGCTGCCGCAGACGTTTGGCCAGGAGCATGGCGGCGTTGCAGGCGAAATCCCCGTGCTCCGCCTGGCGGGGCGCTTCCAGGGCGAACTCCGGCGCGGGCCCGTCGTCTCCCGACCGGGCCAACAGGCCGCGAACCGCCTCCTGCACGCGCTGTCGAAGCTCTTCTTTCACGCTGCCTTCGATCTCGCTTCAGCGCCCGAACATCAGCGCCCGGACGGGCCGCGCGCCCGGCCCGGACCGGCCGGCGGGCGGGCCTCCAAGCGCCCATTCAGCCCGCCCTCCACGGGTGCCGGGGCCGGAAAGCGCACCACCGTCTCGCCCGGCTGGGCGAGGTCCAAATCCTCGCGAATCGCCCGCTCCAGGGCAAAAGGGTCCCGGTCCAGGGCGTCCCGTTCGGCCCGGAGCCGCTCGATTTCGCGCTCGAGTCGCGCTCGCCGCTCGCCCGCCTCCGCCAGCTCTTCGCGCAGGTGGATCCAGGCCCGTAGACCCGAGCCCTCGTCCGCCAGCGCGAAGCCCAGGCCCACGGCCAGGAGCGACGCCGCCACCATGTTCTGGCTCAGCCTCACCCGTCCCCCCCCGAAACGGGCCCACGGAAGCGCGGTTCCGGAAGGAGCGTACCGGAAACCCCTCGCAGTTTCAGTCGCCTACGCCCGAATTCTCCGAGAGGTCACGACCCGGAGGGGCTTCCCGCCGCCGCTTCCGCCCCACCCAGAAGCTCGCGAATCCGCCCGGCGTAGAGGGGATCGTCCCACTCTCGGGGACCGATGTAGCGCTCCACCACACGTCCCTCTGCATCCACCAGAATCGACTCGGGGACACCCGTCGTCTGATAGAGGCGCGAGACCCCCTGGTCCGGGTCCAGCAGGATGGGGAAGCCCAGGCGATAGCGCGCCTGGAACGCCTCGACGGGGTCGCGCTCGTCGTCGATGGAAACGGCGAGCAGCTCGAAACCGGAGCCCGAGAGCCCCTGGTAGAGGCGCTCCATCGCCGGCATCTCGTCTTCACACGGCTTGCACCAGGTGGCCCAGATGTTGATGAGGACCACGTGCCCGCGCAGGGACTCCAGCGCGAGCGATCCCCCGCTGAGCTTCTCCAGCTCGAAAGCGGGGGCCGGCTGCCCCTTGGCGAGGCGTGGCGGGACGTCTTCGGCCCACAGCACGAGGACCGCCGCTCCCAGCGCCAGCGCGACCCACACGACACGGGCGGCAATCGACCGGTCCTGCTCGGGACTCGCGGGGTTCGGGGCCGCCGGCTCGCTCACGCCCTCAGGCCGTCTGCGAATCCGCTTCGGGCGAGTCGACCAGCTCGACGATGGAGACCGGGGCCGCGTCGCCGACCCGATAGCCCAACTTGAGAACCCGGGTGTAGCCCCCGGCCCGCTCGGCGTACCGCTCGGCCAGCTCCTCGAAGAGCTTGGCCGTGACTTCCTTGCTGCGCAGCACCGACAGGGCCTGGCGGCGGGCGTGCAGGTCGCCGCGCTTGCCGAGCGTGATCATTCGCTCCGCCAGCCGGCGCACCTCCTTGGCCTTCGCATCGGTCGTCTCGATCCGCTCGTGGTCGAGCAGCGACGTCACCATGTTCCGGTAGAGCGCCTTCCGGTGCGCACTCGTGCGCCCCAGTTTTCTTCCGTCTTTTCGGTGCCGCATGGCTACGCCTCGCGTTCCCGGATCTTCTCGAGCTCCTTGCGGCTGGGGAAATTCTCGAGCGACATGCCGAGAGACAGTCCCATGCTCGCCAGGACTTCCTTGATCTCGTTCAGGGACTTCCGGCCGAAGTTCTTCGTCTTCAGCATCTCGGCCTCGGTCCGCTGCACCAGCTCCCCGATGAAGCGGATGTTCGCGTTCTGGAGGCAGTTGGCCGAGCGCACCGACAGCTCGAGTTCGTCGACGGACCGGAACAGGTTCGGGTTGAGGGGCTCGGGCTCCTCGATCTGCTGCACCGGCGCTTCCACCGGCTCGTCGAAGTTGATGAAGATGGTGAGCTGCTCTTTCAGGATCTTGGCCGCGAAAGCGACCGCATCCACGGGCTCGACCGTGCCGTCCGTCCAGACCTCCAGGTCGAGGCGGTCGAACGTCGTGTCGCGACCCACGCGGGCGGGCGTCACCGTGTAGTTCACGCGCTGGATCGGCGAGAACACCGAGTCGATGGGGACCGTTCCGATCGGCATCTCTTCGGTCTTGTTTCGCTCGGCCAGGTAGTAGCCCTTGCCGCTGCCCACCGTGGCCTCCAGCTCGAAGTCGGCCTCCTCGCCCAGCGTGCACAGCTTGTGCTCCGGGTTCAGCACCTCGACCGTCTGGTCGTCGGAGACGAGATCCCCGGCCACGACGATGCCCGCGCCCTGCTTCTGGATCCGCAGGAGCTTCGGTCCATCGGCGTTGAGCCGCAGCCGCACCTCCTTCAGGTTGAGGATGATGTCGCTCACGTCCTCGAGCACCCCGGGGATGGTCGAAAACTCGTGAAGCACGCCGTTGACCCGCACGCTGGTGATCGCGGCCCCCTGCAGCGAGGACAGCAGGACGCGCCGGAGCGCGTTGCCCAGCGTGGTCCCGAATCCGCGCTCGAGGGGCTCGCACACGAAGCGCCCATAGTGCGGAGTCGCGGAGTCCTCTTCGATCTCCAGTCGCCGCGGCCGGATGAGCTCGCGCCAGTTCTTCGCGATCAGATCCTGCTGCATCCTGATTCTCCTTCTCCCGTGGTACGGGACCGATTCCCCGAGCCTGCGAAGCGCAAGGCCCTCGATTGCTAGCGAGAGTAAAGCTCGACGATGAGCTGCTCTTCGATGGGGAGCGTGATGTCCTCCCGCACGGGCAGCTGCTTCACCGTTCCCTCGAAGTTGTCCTTGTCGATCTCGAGCCAGGCGGGCACGCTGCGCCCTTCCAGAGTCTCGAGCGCCGCCGTCACCCGCTCGACCTTCTGCGACTTCTCGCGCAGCGAGATCTTCCAGCCCGGGCGAATCAGCATGGAGGGCGTGCTCGCCTTCCGTCCGTTCACGAGGAAGTGGCCGTGCCGGACCAGCTGGCGCGCCTCCGCGCGCGAGGTGGCGAAGCCCAGCCGGAAGACCACGTTGTCGAGCCTGCGCTCCAACAGGATCAGCAGGTTCTCACCCGAGCGGCCCTTCATGCGGGAAGCCTGGGCGTAGGTGCGCCGAAACTGGTTCTCGAGCATCCCGTACATGCGCTTCACCTTCTGCTTCTCGCGAAGCTGCATGCCGTAGTCCGAGAAGCGCGTGCGTCCCTGGCCGTGCTGGCCGGGCGGATAGCCGCGCCGCTCCACCGCGCACTTCTCGCTGAAGCACCGGTCGCCCTTCAAGAAGAGCTTGGTTCCTTCCCGCCGGCAGAGCCGACAGACTGCATCTCGATATCGAGCCATTCGAATTCCCGGTGGCTACACGCGCCGCCGCTTGGGCGGCCGGCAGCCGTTGTGCGGGATGGGAGTCACATCCCGGATCATCGTGACCTTGAGACCGGCTGCCGTCAGCGCCCGCAGGGCCGACTCGCGCCCTGCTCCCGGTCCCTTCACATAAACGCCGATCGAGCGCACGCCGTGCTCCATGGCCTTGCGCGCGCACTCCTCGGCGGCCACCTGGGCCGCGAACGGCGTGGACTTGCGAGAGCCCTTGAAGCCCTGCTGGCCAGACGTCGCCCACGCCAGGGCGTTGCCGCCCACGTCGGTGATCGTGATGACCGTGTTGTTGAACGTCGACTGGATGTGAGCCACACCCGTCTGGACGTTCTTCTTGACCTTCTTCTTACCGGACTTGCGTACTGCCATGTCCCTACTTCATCACTTGCCGGGCTTCTTCTTGCCGGCAACCGTCTTCTTCGGGCCCTTTCGGGTCCGAGCGTTGGTGTGAGTGCGCTGCCCTCTCACCGGCAGACCACGACGGTGTCGCAGACCGCGGTAGCAGCCGATGTCCATGAGCATCTTGATGTTCTGGTTGACCTCGCGTCGAAGGTCGCCCTCCACCTTGTACTCGCGCTCGATGATCTCGCGCAGCCGAATGACTTCCGCCTCGGACAGGTGGTCCGTGCGGGTGTCCCCTTCGATCTCGGCCTTCGCGCAGATCTCCTTCGAACGCGCCCGGCCCACGCCGTACACGTAGGTCAGCGAGATCTCGATGCGCTTGTTCCGAGGGAGGTCGATGCCTGCAATACGCGCCATGCGTTTCCCCTAACCTTGCCGCTGCTTGTGCTTCGGGTTGTCACAGATGACCCGAACGACGCCGCGTCGCCGGATGATTCGGCACTTCTCACACATCTTTCGAACCGAAGCTCGCACCTTCATCGTTCGTCTCCGCCGCGCTCTCAGTGAGAGCCGGCCACCTTGGTCATGACCTCGGGACCGTTGTCGGTGATCAACACCGTGTGCTCGAAGTGAGCCGACAGCTGCCCGTCCTCGGTCACCGCAGTCCATTCATCGTCCAACATGCGAACGCCGTCGCTGCCGACGTTCACCATGGGCTCGATCGCAAACACCATCCCGGGCAGCAGTCGCCGGCCGCGACCGGGCCGTCCGTAGTTTGGAATCTGGGGCGGCTCGTGCATCTGCCGACCAATCCCGTGCCCCACGAACTGCTTCACGACGCTGTACCCAGCGTCCTCGACGTGCATCTGGACGGCGTGGCCGATGTCGGAGAGCCGCTTGCCCGGCACCATCTGCTCGAGGCCCTTGTAGAGCGACTCCCGCGTGACCTCGATCAAGCGCGCCGCCTCCGGGTTCTCCTTTTCGCCGACGATCATCGAGAACGCCGAGTCGCCGTGGAAGCCGCCGATCTCCAGCCCGAAGTCGATGCTCACGACGTCTCCGGCCGAGAGCTTCCGCGAGCCCGGAATCCCGTGGACGATCTCCTCGTTGACCGACACGCAGACCACCGCGGGATAGGGCGGCAGCCCGCCCGGCCCGTAGTCCAGGAAGGACGACTTGGCCCCGTGCTTCGAGATGCAGCAGCGGGCCAGCCGATCCAGCTCCGAGGTCTCGAGGCCCGGCTCGACGTGCTCGCGCAGCGCCAGCAGGGTCTCCGCCACCGCGCGGCCGGCCGCGCGCATGGCGTCGATCTCGCGCCGTGTCTTGATCGCGATGCGCTCCGCCAGGGCCATCACCCGCCCAGCGCCTCCCGAATCCGCTCCGCCACCGCGTCCAGCTCGCCCATGCCGTCGACTTCCCGCACCAAGCCCTTGGCCCGGTAGTAGTCGAGCAGCGGCGCCGTCTGCTCCCGGTACACCTTCATCCGCTCGCGGATGGTCTCCTCGTTGTCGTCCGCGCGGCCTTCGATCTCGGCCCGCTTGAGCAGCCGCGCGATCACCTCTTCGTCGACGACGGTGATGGCCAGACAGCAGTCCAAGCTCTTTCCCAGCCGTTCGAGCATCCCGTCCAGCGCTTCGGCCTGGCCCGTCGTGCGCGGAAAGCCGTCCAGGATGAAGCCCTTGCGGGCGTCGTCCTGGGCCAGCCGCTCCTCGGCGATCGCCACCACGATCTCGTCGGAGACGAGCTGCCCCGCGTCCATCACGGCCTTGGCCCGCTGGCCCACCTCGGTGCCGGCGGCCACGGCCGCGCGCAGCATGTCCCCCGTCGAGATCTGGGGGATCCCCAGGCGCTCGACCAGCCGGGCGGCCTGCGTGCCCTTGCCGGCGCCCGGGGCGCCCAACAGGACGATGTGTGTCGCGACGCTCATCGCGAGAGCCTCCCCCGCACGCGCGTGCCCTTGGCGAAGCCCTCGTACTGGCGCGACACCAGGTGCGCCTCGATCTGGCTGATCGTGTC
>JAKSBN010000153.1 GCA_022361175.1 Pseudomonadota bacterium
CATCGGCTCGAGCCACTGCCCCGCGAGCGCCCGCGACTTCGCGCGCTTCGGCCTGCTCTACCTGCGCGACGGCGTGTGGGACGGCCGGCGCATCCTGCCCGAGGGCTGGGTCGACTACTCCCGCACCCCGGGCCCGCTGTCGGAAGGCCTCTACGGCGCCCACTTCTGGGTGATCCCGGGCAGCCTCGGCCTCTTCTACTGCAGCGGCGCGCAGGGCCAGCGGACCCTGATCAGCCCCGCGCTGGATCTCGTGGTGGTGCGCCTCGGGCAGACGGCGCCCCACAAGGTCGATGCCGTCGTCCGCTACGGCAAGGCCCTGGTGGACGCCTTCCGGCCGACCGCCCGGTAGCATTCGTGTCTCGGCGCTCGAGCCCCCGACCGCGTGCGTCTCGACCCCGGATCGTGGGGCTCGGCTTGTGCGTGCGGGACGAGCTCTTCGTGGTGGACGACATCCGTTCCACCGCCGGACGCACCCGCTACCGCCAGCGGGCCGTGGGGCCCGGCGGCATGGTCAGCACGGCCCTGGCCCAAGCGGCCGCGCTGGGCTGTGCGGCCCAGCTGGTCACCGCGGTCGGGCGCGATCGGGAGGGGGAGGAGACCCTGCGCGAGCTGCGGCGCTTGGGCGTCGACACCCGCCGGGTGGTGCGCGATCCGAGTCACCCCACCACGACGTCCGTGGTGCTGGTGGACGCCAAGAGCGCAGAGCGCCGCTTTCTGCTGCCGGACCGCTCCCGCCACGAGCGCGGCGTCGAGCTCTCGCTGGCTGGAGTGGCCCGGGCCCAGGTGCTGCTGGTCGACGGGCACTACCCCGTCCCCGCCCTGGCTGCCGTCCGGCGCGCTCGGGAGGCGGGGGTCCCCGTGGTGGGCGACTTCGCCGACGCGCGGCCGGGGATCCGGCGCCTGCTTCCGTACGTCGACTTCCCCATCGTGCCCGAGGAGTTCTGCGCGGAGTGGGGAGCCGATGCGCGCGCCACGTTGCAGCAACTGGCCTCGCGTTTCGGGGGACAGCCGGTGGTGACCCAGGGTGCGCGCGGCGCCCTGGCGTGGGCAGACGGGCGGGTGCGGCGCGTTCCGGCCCGCCGCGTGCCGCGCCGAGCGCTGCGGGACACCACTGGGGCCGGTGACGTCTTCCACGGCGCCTTCGCCGCGGGACTCTCGTTCGGACGCGGCGTGCCCGAGGCGCTCCAGCTGGCCGCTCGCGCTGCGGCGAAGGCCTGCACGGCCCTGGGGGGTACGGGGCACCTCCCGCGCTAGTGCGAACCCCGGGTTCGCGGCTTCACCTTGACGATCTCCCCGAATGCGGGACTTTCCCCGGCGATGGGGGCAAACACACCGCGATCGAGTCGCGCCGCGGCGCCGTCGAAGGGGCGCTCGAAGGCGCCGCGCGCCGGCTCCGGCGCCCGCGCCAAGGGCGTGTACGACGAGAGCGCCATCCAGACCCTGGATGCGCTGGAGCACATCCGCCTTCGGACCGGCATGTACATCGGGCGCCTGGGGGACGGCAGCCATCCTCTGGACGGGATCTACGTGATGCTGAAGGAGGTGGTCGACAACGCCATCGACGAGTTCATCATGGGGGCCGGCAAGCGGGTCGAGGTGAAGCGCGAAGGCGACGTGGTGTGTGTGCGCGACTTCGGTCGCGGCATCCCGCTCGGGAAGCTGGTGGACTGCGTCTCGCAGATCAACACCGGCGGGAAGTACAACGACGACGTCTTCCAGTTCTCGGTCGGCCTGAACGGCGTCGGCACCAAGGCCGTGAACGCACTCTCGTCCGAGTTCGAGGCGACCAGCTGGCGGGACGGGCGCTATCGCCGCGCCACTTTCTCCCAGGGCAAGCTCCTCCGCGACAAGAAGGGTCGCGATGCCGAGGCCCGCACCGGCACCGAGGTGCGCTTCCGGCCCGACCCCGAGATCTTCTCGGCCTACACCTGGAACGAGGAGTTCATCGAGCACCGCCTCGCCTACTACGCCTACCTGAACGCCGGGCTGAGTCTCGACTACAACGGCCGCAAATTCCTGAGCCAGCGCGGTCTCGCCGACCTCCTCGAGCGCGAGATCGGGGAGGAGGAGCCCCTCTACGAGGTGGTGCACTGCCGCGGCGATCGGCTCGAGTTCGCGTTCACTCACACCCACAACTACGGCGAGAACTACTTCAGCTTCGTGAACGGGCAGTACACGAACGACGGCGGCACGCACCAGAGCGCCTTCCGCGAGGGGCTCTTGAAGGGCGTCAACGAGTTTGCGGGCAAGAACTTCGCCGGCGAGGACGTCCGCGACGGTCTGATGGGCGCCGTCGCCATCAAGCTGCAGGATCCGGTCTTCGAGAGCCAGACCAAGAACAAGCTGGGCTCCACCGAAGTGCGCGCCTGGGTGGTGCCGGCGGTGCGCGAAGAGGTCGTCCGCTGGCTCCACACCAACAAGGCGGCGGCCGAGCGGCTGCTGGAGAAGGTGCAGGCCAACGAGCGCATCCGAAAGGAGCTCGCGGCCATCAAGAAGGAGGCGAAGGAGCGGGCCAAGAAGGTCGCCATCCGCATCCCGAAGCTGACCGACTGCAAGCTCCACTACGACCGCCCGCGCGACAAGCGGCGCGAGGAGACGACGCTCTTCCTGGCCGAGGGCGACTCGGCCGGCGGAGTGATGATCCCCAGCCGGGACGTCTACACCCAGGCGATCTTCACGCTGAAGGGAAAGCCGCTCAACTGCCACGGCCAGAAGCGCGACGCCATCTACAAGAACGAAGAGCTCTACAACATCATGCGCGCCCTCGGGATCGAGGACGGCATCGACGGCCTGCGGTACAACCGCGTGGTGATCGCGACGGATGCCGACGTGGACGGCATGCACATCCGCAATCTGCTGCTGACGTTCTTTCTGCGCTACTTCGAAGAACTGGCCCTGAAGGGCCACCTCTACATTCTCGAGACGCCCCTCTTCCGCGTTCGCAACAAGCGGCACACCCGCTACTGCTACAGCGAAGCCGAGCGCGACGCGGCCATGGCGGAGATCCGCGGCCCGGAGGTGACGCGCTTCAAGGGTCTGGGCGAGATCAGTCCGCAGGAGTTCCGCCGCTTCATCGGCGAGGACATGCGCTTGACGCCGGTGACGGTGGACTCGCTGGGCGAGGTCGGGAAGTGTCTCGACTTCTTCATGGGCAAGAACACGCCCGAGCGTCGGGAGTTCATCGTCGACAACCTGGCGACGGAAGTGGTCTGATGGCCCAGCTCGAGTCGCTCATGCAGCGGCACTTCGTCGACTACGCGTCGTACTCCATTCTGGACCGCGCCATACCGGACGTTCGCGACGGGCTGAAGCCGGTGCAGCGGCGCATCCTCCACACCCTCTTCGAGATGCACGACGGCCGCTATCACAAGGTGGCCAACGTGATCGGCGAGACGATGAAGCTCCACCCCCACGGCGACGCCAGCATCGCCGATGCGCTGGTGGTGCTGGCCAACAAAGAGGCCTTCATCGACAAGCAGGGCAACTTCGGTTCCGTCGCCACCGGCCATCCCGCCGCCGCCCCGCGCTACATCGAGTGCCGACTGACGCCCCTGGCCCGGGAGACGCTCTTCAACGAGGCCCTGACGGAGTTTCGGCCCAGCTACGACGGCCGCAACCGCGAGCCCGTGGTGCTCCCCGCCAAGCTGCCCGTCGTGCTGTTTCTGGGCGCCGAGGGCATCGCCGTCGGGATGTCGACCCGGATCCTGCCCCACAACCTGAAGGAGTTGTGGGAGGCCCAGATCGAGCTGCTGCGCGGCAAGACGGTCTCGCTCTATCCCGACTTCCTGCAGGGCGGGATCATGGACGTCTCGGCCTACGACGACGGGCAGGGCAAGGTGGAGGTGCGCGCGAAGCTGGAGGCGCGCGGCGACAAGCAGGTGGTGGTCACCGAGGTGCCCTTTGGAACCACCACCGAGAGTCTCATCTCCAGCATCGAGGCGGCCGTGCAGAAGGGCCGCGTCAAGCTGGCTTCTATCAGCGACTTCACCACCGACCGGGTGGAGATCGAGCTGTCGATCTCGCGCGGCGTCACGGCCGACGAGGTGATCCCGCAGCTCTACGCCTACACCGACTGCAGCGTCACGCTCTCGTCGAATCTCGTGGTCGTGCGCGACCGGCGCCCCGAGATCCTGACGGTGACCGAAGTGCTGGTGCAGCTCACCGACGAGCTGCGGGAGACGCTGCGCGCCGAGCTCGAGTACGACCGGGGCCAACTGGTGGACCGGCGGCACTGGCTCACGCTGGAGCAGGTCTTCGTCGAGAAGCGCGTCTACAAGAAGATCGAAGCCGCGGAGACCGCGGAGGCCGTGCACGAAGCGGTGGTGAAGGGCATGAAGCCGCACCGCAAGCTCTTCGTGCGCCCCATGACGGACGACGACGTGAAGCGGCTGCTGGAGCTGCGCATCCGGCGCATCTCGGCCTACGACATCGAGAAGAACCGCAGCGAAATCGACGAACTGGTGCGCCGCATCGCCGAGATCGACGGGCAGCTGGCGGACATGACGAAGACGTCGGTCGGGTACCTTCAGGGCCTGATCGAGCGGTACGGGGAGCAGTTCCCGCGCCGCACGGTGATCTCGACCTTCGAGGCGGTGGACAAGAAGGCCGTCGCGCGTCAGAACCTGAAGCTCGCGTACGACAAGAAGACGGGGTACTTCGGCTCCCAGGTGCGGGGCGACGCGCACGTTCTCACGGTGAGCGAGTTCGATCTGCTGTTGGCCATCTGCGAGGACGGCAGCTACCGCATCCTGCCGCCGCCCGAGAAGCACTACTTCCCCAAGAAGCTCCTCTACTGCGAGCGCTTCGACCCGGAGCAGGGGAGCTCTTTCACGGTCGTCTACCGAGACAAGGCGAAGACGGCCTTCGCCAAGCGCGTGCACATCCACAAGTTCATCCGCAACAAGGAGTACGAGCTCATCAAGGGCAAGGCCGGCAAGCTCGACCTCCTGAGCCAGGAAGAGAACCCGGGTACGGCCGTCCTCCACTTCTCCCCGCAGAAGCGCCAGCGCGTGAAGGAGGCGAAGTTCGACTTGGGGAGCCTGAAACCCACCGGAACCACGGCCCGCGGCACGCGGCTGGCGGCCAAGCCGGTCGCGCGCGTGAAAATCGAAGCGAAGAAGACGCCCGCCCGGAAGAAGGCGGTGCCCCGCCGCGATGAGAAGCCGGACAGCGGCGGCGCGCCGAGAACGGGCAAGGGCAGGGGAAAGGGCAAGGGGCGGGGTCAGGGCGACCTCTTCTAGGCTTCGCTCCGCTTTTCCTCGGCCAGCCGCACCTCGCCGAAGCACTCGGGGTACTTGCCGACCTTGTCGGCGTAGAAGGCGCGGATGCGGTCCATGTCCGCGCCCACGTCACCGGATGGGTGAAGCGCGGGCCCGAAGCCCCCGCGCCTGCGCGCGTAGTCGAGGTAGCCCATCACGATCGGGACGCCGGCGGCTTCGGCGATGCGATAGAAGCCCGATTTCCAGTGCGTGACGTAGCCGCGGGTGCCTTCGGCCGGCACCACCAACGCCAGCGACTCGCGTTCACCGAAGGCCCTGGCCATCTGGGCCACCAGGTTGCCGCGGCGATGCCGCACCACGGGAATGCCGCCCAAGCGGCGCATCAGCCAGCCGAGCGGCGGTCGGAACAGGCCGTGCTTGCCCATCCACGACACCCGGACGTCGAAGACGACGGCCAGCGCCAGCAGATAGGGCAGGTCCCAGTTGGACGTGTGGGGCGCGGCGATCAACACGAAGCGCGGCTCCGTGGGACGGACTCCCTCCGGCTCCCAGCCCGTCCGGCCGAGAAACCAGAGGGCGAGGCGCTTGCGCATGGGAATCCTCCGGCGGCGGAGCGTAGCGGATGCCGGCCGTGCGTTCGGGCGATTCTCACCCGCGCGATCGCGATGCAACGCAGAAGTCACGAGCCCTCCGGGGTGAATCCAGACGCCTCGCGGCCTCGAAACCCCGAACATGGATCGAGGCGAGAAGCGCGTGGAAGCCAGTCCCGAGGTCTTTCGGCTGCTCTACGACGGCGACTGTCCGGTGTGTGCGCGCGAGGTCGCGTGGCTGCGCCGGCGCAACCGCCACGGGCGGCTGGCGCTCGAGGACATCGCCGCGCCCGGCTTCGACGCCGCGCGCTACGGGCTCGAGCCGGCGCAGGTGATGGCGCGCATCCACGGCGTGCTGCCGGGCGGCCGGGTGATCGAGGGCATGGAGGTCTTTCGCAGGGCCTACGCCGCGGTCGGGCTGGGCTTCCTGCTGGCCCCCACCGGCTGGCCCGGCCTGCGCCCCCTCTGTGACGCCGCCTACGCGCTCTTCGCGCGCAATCGCCTGCGCTGGACCGGCCGCGGCCACGTCTGCGGTGCCGAGGGCTGCCCGCACGGCTGACCTGATCGGGACTTGGGTCGGCCCCTCGGTCGGCCGAAACAGGGGTCGTGGACTCCGTCGCGCACGAGACCCGATCCCCGGCGGCCGACCGCCTAGCGGCCCGGTGGGGCTCCTGGCTGCTGGGCGGCTTCGGTGCGGTCTTCCTGGCGGTGGGCCTGGCCGTGGGCATCCCCGGTCTGCTGGCCGTGGCCGCGGGCCGCTCGGACGACGAGTGGGTCCAGGCGCTCATGGGGACGCTCTTCGCCGCCGTGGGGTTGGCCATCGTCCTGGCCGCCCGGGCGGGCAGCCGTCGGCTGGCCTACCGGATCCGCCAGCGCGAACGCCACCCCGACGAGCCCTGGCGCTGGCGCGAAGACTGGGAATCCGGTCGCATCGAAGGCACCGGATCGACCGCACTGATCGCCACCTGGCTCTTCACGCTGGTCTGGAACGGCATCTCGCTGCCCCTGCTGTGGGTGGTGCCGCGCGAGCTCCTGAAAGACGGCTTGGGACCGGTGGCGTTCGGCGCGCTCTTCCCGCTGGTGGGCGCCCTCCTGATCGTCTGGGCGATCCGGGCGACGCTGGCCCATCGGCGCTTCGGCACCGCCGAGTTCCGCCTCGACTCCCGACCGGGCGTCATCGGGGGCCAACTCCGCGGCAGCCTGTTCGTGCCGGGCGACCTGTCCACCGCCGAGCACGTGGAGCTCCGTCTCTCCTGCATCAACCAGGTCACCCGCGGCCACGGCAAGAACCGCCGCACCCGCGAGCACATTCGCTGGCAGGAGGAGCAGTCGCTGGCGGCCGCGGCGGTGGCTTCCTCGCCGGGGATGGGCACCCGGATTCCCGTGAGCTTTCCGATTCCGCCGCAGTGCGAGCCGTGTCGCGAGGAGCCGTCCGACAACCGGATCGTGTGGCGGCTGGAGGCGAAGGCCTCGCTGCCCGGCGTCGACTTCGAGACCCAGTTCGAGGTTCCCGTCTTCCGCACCCGAGACAGCGCCGACGAGTGGGACGCGCCGGATCCGTTCTCGTTCCGGGACGGCGCGGCAGAGCCGCTCGCTCCCGAGGAGCGCGAGATCCCCATCGAGACTTCTCCGAGCGGCGGCTGCGAGCTGCTCTTCCGCGCCGGACGCCAGCCCGCGGTGGCGCTCGTGACGGTGATCTTCGGCACCGTCTTCGTCGGAGCGGGCCTGGCCGTGGCCCAGTCGGCGTCGTGGGGGATGGGGCTCCTCTTCGGGTTCGTCTTCGGAGTCGTCGGCTTGATCGTGGCCTATCTGGGCGTGCAGATGGCCTTCGAAACGGTGCGGGTGCACGTTCACCGCGGCGGGCTCCGGGTGGAGCGACGCCTCTTGGGCACGCGCCGCGTGGAGGAGTGGGCCGTCGACCGGGTGGAGTCGATCGGGTTCAAGATCGGGCTGCAGTCCGGCAACCGCGTCTACTACGACCTGGTCGCGCGGCTGCGCGACGGCCGCCCCCGCACGCTGGGGACGCGCGTGGCCTCGAAGCGAGAGATCGAGGCCCTCGCGAGCCGGGTGGCCACGGAGCTGGACGTCCCCATGTCGGGCGCCACGCGACAGCGCCGCCGTCCTGCGCCAGACTGACGCCTTCGCGTCGGATCGCGGGAGGGTGTGATGGGCGAGGGATCGCTGCGACGTTCCGATGACCGTCTCGTGGCGGGGGTGTGCGGCGGCCTGGCCGGATGGCTGGGGTGGTCGCCGTTCCGCGTGCGACTGCTCTACGTCCTCGTGTCGGTGCTGAGCGCCGCCTTCCCGGGAATCCTCGTCTACCTGGTGCTGTGGTTCCTGATGCCCGGCCCCGATGATGACTAGGGGAGCGAAGTGCGTGGCGTTCTCGAGAGGGCCCGGCGCCGGGTACTGCGCTGGCTGGCGGGGTCGATCGCACTACTGGTCGCTCTGAGCGCCCTCGCCGTGCTGCCCTGGCGTTGGTGGGCGCCGCCGACCAGCGCGTTCATGCTCCGGCACCGCGTCGAGACGGGAGAAGGCGTCCGCCAGCGGTGGGTGCCGTTGGCGTCGATGGCGCCCGCCGTGGCCTTGGCGGCGGTCGCCTCCGAGGACCAGAAGTTCCCGACGCACCACGGCTTCGACGTGAAGTCGATCGTCGACGCGATGCAGGAAGACGGACGTCGGCGCGGCGCCAGCACCATCTCCCAGCAGGTGGCCAAGAACCTGTACCTGTGGCCCGGGCGGAGCTGGGTGCGCAAGGGCCTCGAGGCGTACTTCACGGTCTGGATCGAGCTGCTCTGGCCGAAGCGGAGGATCCTCGAGGTCTACCTCAACGTGGCCGAGTTCGGGCGCGGCATCTACGGCGTCGGTTCCGCCGCCTGGGTCTTCTTCGGCAAGCCGGTGAGTGCCCTCACGCGCCACGAGGCGGCCCTGCTGGTGGCCGTGCTGCCGAGTCCCAAGCGGATGTCACCGGCCGAGCCCTCGGAGTACGTACGTGGCCGCGCCCTGGAGATCGAAGCCGCCATGGAGAGCCTCGGGGGCGTCGGGTTTCTGCGTCGGTTGCAGCACTGAAGCGGATGTAGACTCTGCCCTGAGACGGTGCCGACCAAGCGTCGGCGTGGGGGAGGAGCCGAGAGATGCGAGAGTTGGGATTCGGGCGGAGCCTGGCGCCTGCACTGCCGTTGGCACTGGTGCTGGGGCTCGGTGCACTGTCGTGTGGCGAACGGGGGTCGGAGGCGGAGTCCGGTGGCGAGCCGGGCCGGGCGCTCCACCGCCTGGTGGCCGAGGGCGATGCGCACTTCCACGCGCGCCGCTACGTCGAGGCGGCCGAGCGCTATCGCGAGGCGACGCGGCAGTTTCCCGACGAAGCCGGGCCCTACTTCCAGTTCGGGCACGCGCTGCTGGCCGCGGGAGAGTTCCGCGTCTCGGCGCGGGCGCTGGAGCAGGGCCTCCGGCGGGATCCCGAGTGGCCGCGCAAGCGCTTCCTGCTGCGCGACTTCTTCTCCAACCCCGGAGAAGTCGACGCCCAGGTGGAGGCACTGAAGGCGCGCGTCGAGGCGCGTCCGAAGGACGCCGACGCGTGGTTCCTGTTGGGATACCTGCTCCACTTCAGCCCCGAACGGGCGAGCGCCCGCCGCGTGTTTCAGGAGACCCTCAGCGCGGCTCCGGACCACCCCGGTGCGGTCGCGTTCCTGGTCGTCGAGGAGGACGAAGGCGCGCCGTGACCTTCGGCGAGGGCGCGGCCTAGCCGGCCGCCCACGGCCCCAGCCAGGCCAGGACCAGGGCCAGGCCGAACACCAACGCGCACGCGATCCAGGCATCGCGGCTCGGGTGCGTCGGGCTGGTAGCCGTCCGACACGAGCGCCGCAACCGGGCCGCGTCCAGGCAGGCTCCGTGCGCCGTGCCGGCGTCGGCCCCCTGGCTCTCCAGCACCCGCTGGACGTCGGCGAAGTCCCGTCCGGCCCCCAGATGTTCGAAGGCGAGCAGGGTCCAGGCCGCCTGACGAGCGGCGTCGGCTTCGATGCCCTCGTTCGCAAGGCGACCGGCGAGTCGATCGACTCCCAGCTGCTGGACCAGCGGGTGATGGACGACGGCTTCACACGCCAGCGCGTCGGCTGCTTCCTCGGCGAGGCCCAGCGCTTCGAGCTCTTGGCGGAGCAGCTCTACTCGGGACACCGCGGGCATGCTCGGCCACCTCCGGCCGGGGGGTGGGGTGTCCCTAGTCATCGGATTCGATCGCATCCACCTGAAGCGGCCGCGTTGACGCGCGCGTGTTTTCGATCAGACGGGGTTCACGTGTGCGATTTTCGGCCCAGCGGGAACCGGGTCGCGGCGGGCGAAGTGCAGCGGGGAGGGAAGCGAGCCATGAGGGCTCGGGTGGGCATGCGCTCCCACTCAAGCCCTCATGGGCTCACGCGGACTCCGGCCCGGCAGCGGCGCGCGCGCGACGGCGCGCCCAGGCGGCCAGGCCGACTCCGCCCAATGCGACCAGGGAGAGGGTCCCGGGCTCGGGCACGGGACTGACCAGGAAGTCCAGGGTGTACGTAGCGGCCGTGGGGCCGGTCTCCTGGATCCAGAAGGTGTAGTCGCCCTCGCCCAGCGGGCGGTCGAAACCGATGGCCCCCGGCCCGGCGGCCAGATCGTCCAGGATGTCGGTGCCCAACTGCGCAAGACCGAAGTGCGCCCACCCGAGCAGCGCCGCCACGTCGGGTCCCGTCGCCGGCTCGGTGAAGACACTCCCCTCCTGGAGCGCCAGGAACGAGATGTCCTCGTTCGTGAAGTCCGAGAGCTGGATCGAGTCGAGCTGGTCTCCCGCCCCGATCGACAGCGTCACGTATTCCAGGTCGCCGCTGACGGAGGTTGCCGTCAGGGTGTTGCTTCCGGCTTCGAGGGCGAACGCGTCCGGGGCGTTGCGGTCACCCGAAAGGTCGCCGTCGAGGCTCTCGTCGTGAAGGACGGCCGCGTGCGCCACGCTGAAGGCGAGCAGCCCCAAGAGCAGTCCCGTTCCGGCGCTCCGAAGCGGACCGGCGGGCGCGTTCGCGGCGCTCAAGCCGGTGACGAGGGCGCGTGTGACGTAGCGCATGGCCCATCCTCATCGGGCCCGTGGGAGAGCGGGCCTCTGGAGAGGAAGTGGGCGTTTCAAGGCAGTTGGTGGCGCGTCCGTCGCGATCCGCAGGTCCGCGCACAAGTGCCCGCCGGAAAGCGAGTTCTAGTCGGGCAGCTCGCAGACCATCGCGTCGATGGCGTGGACGGGCGCGTTCGGGCCCGAGAGGAAGGGGGTGATCGCGCCGTACACGAGCTGCTGTTGCTGCACCCGCTTCTTGCCGGCGAAGGCGTCGGAGACGACCTTGATCTCGAAGTGGCCCGGTCCGGCCGGGAGCACCTCGACGCGGGCGCCCGGGAGCGCTTCCACGATGGCCGTCTCCAGCTTCCGGGCGATTTCCTGCGGATCCGGGCCGGCGTTCAGGATCTGGAGTGCCATTGGGCTTCCCCCGACTCAGTAGCGCGGGACGCTCGGGTCGACCTGCTCCGACCAAGCGTCGATGCCGCCGACGACGTTGAACACGTTCACGAACCCCTGCGCGGCGAAGTGCTCGGCCGCCTTCTGGCTGCGGCCGCCGTGGTGGCAGTGAAACACCAGGACCGTGTCCTTCGGCAGCCCCGCCACACGGCGGGTCTCGTCTTCGGTCAGCAGCACCGCGCGCGGGATCGACGCCTGAGCGCGCTCTTCGGGCGTGCGGACGTCCAGCAGCTCGAACGCCTCGCCCGAGTCGAGCTTGGCCTTGAGATCCTTCACTGGCAGCGCGCGCACTTGCGGCGCGCTGGGGTTGTGGATCTGGAAGCCGGGTCCCTGCGGCGTCTCGACGGCGTCGATCACGCAGCCGTCGGCGCGACTGGCCGAAACGGGGTCTAGGTAGATGGACAGCGCACCGGTCTGGATCTCCAACTCGCCCGGCTCGACCGGCCCTAGGTACAGGGAGTTCTGGTAGCGGGCGTCGATGCCGAGATGCAACGCGTGGAGTTCGGGCGCCTGGGCCGCCGCCTGGGCGAGCGCCTCCGCGGCGGTCTCGGTCACGACCAGCTTCGGTGGCTCTCCGGTGCCGGCCTGGACGCCCAGGGTCTGCTGCAGCTCGCCGGACTCGAAGAGCTCCTGCACGATGTCGCAGCCCCCCACGAATTCGCCCTTCACGTAGAGCTGGGGGATGGTGGGCCAGCTGGAATAGGCCTTGATGCCCTCCCGGATCTGCGGGTTGGAGAGCACGTCGAGCGTCGTGTACTCGGGAATCAGCGCGTCCAACAAGCGCACGACCGTCGCCGAGAAGCCGCATTGGGGCGCCTGGCGCGAGCCCTTCATGAAGAGCATGACGTCGTGAGAAGCGACGAGCGCGTCGATTTCCTGCCGAGTGGCCTCGTCCAGGCTCATGTTTCCCTCCGGGGTGCAGACGGGAGTTCGGAAAGACGGGGAGGATAGCGGAGCGGGCGAGCACGTGGGGCTCGTGGCTGGGACCCCGGGCGCCGGTCGTTTGGCCGCGGTCTGGCCGCGGCGGCCG
>JAKSBN010000312.1 GCA_022361175.1 Pseudomonadota bacterium
CGAAACGCAACGCGCACGGAGCGGCTCTAGAGGCCATCTCAGTACCTCTCGGTCGCCAGAGTCGCGTCTTCGAGCCGATCTCTACGTTGCGAAATCTCGACGTAGCGACGGCTATGCCTGCGATTTCGCGCCTTGATCTCGGCCCGAATCCACGCCTCTGGCTCGGTCGAGGTACTGAGATGGCCTCTAGTCGAAGCGAATCTCCAGGATTTCGAACTCCCGCGTGCCCTTCGGCACCTGGACGCGGACCTCGTCGTCGACCTCCTTGCCGAGCAGCGCCCGGGCCACCGGCGAGGTGACGGAGATCAGGCCGTTCGAAACATCGGATTCGTCCTCGCCCACGATTCGGTAGGTGACCTCTTCCTCGGTCTCCACGTCGCGCAGCAGCACGGTGACCCCGAACCGCACCTGATCCGGCGCCTGCCCTGACGTCTCGATCACCTGCGCGCGGGCGAGCTTGTCCTCGAGCAGGGCCATGCGGCCCTCCAGATGGCTCTGGCGCTCCTTGGCCGCGTGGAACTCGGCGTTCTCCGAGATGTCGCCGTGCGCCCGCGCCTCCTCGATCTCCTTGACGTTCTTGGGGCGCTCGACGGTCTTCAGGCGGTGAAGCTCGCTCTTCAGGTTCTCGTAGCCCTGCTGGGTCATCGGCACTCGGTCGCTCATAGGCTCCCCGTGCGGGCCCCCTCGGCCCTTCCGGCAGAGGGCGGGTAAGATCAACGCCCCCAGGTGGCGCGGCTGCACCGAACGCGGCGGCCACCAAAAGAAAGCGACGCCCTCCGGGGGAGGACGTCGATCAGGAGGAGAAGCGTACCGACCTCGTCGTCGGAGCGCCAATTTGGCTTCGTGACCTCGGATCCCCGAACGCCTGTACCCGACTCTGGGCCCACCCGACCGGATCCGGTCCGCTTCGTTCGAACGGGCCTGTGGTTCTACGGCGGCATGCTGGCACTGGCCGTGGTGGCGCGCATGGCCGGCTCGGGAGAGGTTCCCTGGGCGGCCCCTGATGCACCCGAGTGGCCGGTGTCGCCGCTGCGCGATCTCGGCCTCGGGCTCGCGGTGGGTGCGGCCCTGGTGGCGGCGGGGCGGGGCCTGACCGAGTGGCTGCCCCGGGGCGACGAGGCCGCCCGGTCGCTGGCGCGCTCGTTGGGGCCCCTCTCCACCGCCGACGCACGCCTGCTGGCCGTCGCCAGCGGCCTCGCCGAGGAGGCGTTCTTTCGCGGCGCGCTGTTGCCGTGGGTGGGCCTGTGGGGGGCGGCGCTGCTGTTCGGAGCGCTGCACTTCGTCCCGGAGCGGGCCTTCTGGCCGTGGACGGCCTTCGCCGTGGTGGCGGGCGTGGCGTTCGGCGGTCACTTCCTGTTCACCGGTCACCTGTTGGCGCCGGTGACGGCGCACGTGCTGGTGAACGCCGTCAACCTGCCCTGGATCGTGGCGCGGTACGCGGACGCGGACCGCTAGCGCTCAGGCCCCGCTCTCGATCCGCGCGATGCAGTCGATCTCCACTTCGGCGCCGAGCGGCAGCGCCGCCACCTGGACGGTGGCCCGCGCCGGGGCCGGGTCGGCGTCGAAGGCCTCGGCGTAGACCGCGTTCACTCGGGCGAAGAGCGACAGGTCCGTGACGTAGACCGTCGTCCGCAGGACGCTTGCGAAAGACGCTCCTCCCGCGTCGAGCACCGCCCGCAGGTTGGAGAGCACCTGCCGCACCTGGTCTTCGATCTCGCCGCGGACCGGTTCGCCGGTCTTGGGATCGAGCGGGATCTGGCCCGAGACGTAGAGCAGGTCGCCGTGGCGGATGGCCTGCGAGTAGGGGCCCACCGGGGCCGGCGCGTCCGCCGTTCGCACTTCGGTTTGCTGGGGCATGGCAGTCTCCTAGAAGCCGATGTCGCCGGTCTTGAAGGGATCGCGCACCGAGGCGTTGAGTGCGCGCACCCAGGGCCTCCCGCCGCGAACGAACTCGACGGCGTTGACACAGGCGAACTCCTGGTCGATGGACGTGAAGCGCTCGAGGGGCAGGCCCAGAAGCTGCGTCAGCAGCAGGCGGTTGATGCCGCCGTGGGCCACCACCAGAATGCGGCGCCCCGATCCCTCGAGGCAGGCGCGCAGGGCCGCAACGGCGTTGTCGAGCACCGACCCGAGCGACTCGCCGGATCCGAGCGGGATCTCGTGGGGCGGAGTGGTGCGCAGCGCGCGACTGATCTCGACGTAGCGCCGCGCGGTGTCCAGCATCGTGCCGCCTTCGCCGGGGTAGATCCGGAGCTCTTCGAGACCCGCCTGCGCATGGACCTCCAAGCCGTGGGGCTCTGCCACCCGCCGGGCGGTCTCGCGCGCCCGCCGGAACGTCGAACAGTAGGCCGCATCGAGCGCGACGCCGGCCAGCGCCTTGGCCGTGGCCTCCACGTCGGGGATGCCGTCCGGCAGCAGCGGAAGCTCGGGGTCTCGCTCGGGAGAGGTCGTGCGGGAGTCGGCGTGCGGCTCGTACGTCTTGCCGTGACGCATGAGGTAGAGGCGCTTGCCCTCGAAAGCGCGGTCCATGAGCGCCACGACTGCGCTCAGTCGTTCGCGTCTTCGTCTTCTTCGACCAGGCGCTCTTCGAGGACTCGCAGCAGGTAGCCGAGCAGCATCAGGTTGGGCAAGCGTTCGAGCGTCTTGCCCTCGATGCCTTCGGCCTCGCCGAAATCGCTGCCATAACGGGCGAAGAAACGCAGTGTCTCGAACGGCACGTTCTTGGCCAGCACTTCGTTGATCTGGTCGACGGGAAGCTCGCCGAAGAGTTCGGCGACTTCCCAGGCCAGTTCGTCGCGCGTCATGCTGTCTCCGCTATGGCCGAACACGGGGGGTTCGACGTCGTGTGGCGGGTGGCGTCTGCACCGAGAAACGAGACGACGTTGCCCGCGAAGAATCGTCAGAATCATCGCGACGAGACACCCTCGACCCGCCGCAAGCCAACGCGATCGTGACACTCGCAGCGGAGCTTGTCAATCAAACCGAAATGCCACGAGAGCCTCGATTTCAGCAAGGAGACGGCGATTTACTGGCAAGCGGTGATGCGTCACGTCGACTGGACGGGGGCTCGGTCGGTGCGCATTTCTCAACGAAAACACGAGACACGGGCACGAGCTGCCTACAGCTGGAGCCCCGGTTCCGGGCTGGGGACGTCGGGCATGGAAAGGGCGGGATCGAAGAGAGACTCGTGAACAAAGATGGGGGCGGCCATGCGCAGC
This sequence comes from Pseudomonadota bacterium, assembly GCA_022361175.1. GTDB lineage: Bacteria > Myxococcota_A > UBA9160 > UBA9160 > UBA4427 > JAKSBN01. The sequence goes on from JAKSBN010000312.1 coordinate 3,219, forward strand.
GCGACGGCAATTGCGTCGCTCGGGCGCGCGTCCACGTCGATCTGGCGGTCGCCCGAGCGAACCGTGAGCGTCGCGAAGTAGATCCCCTCCCGCAGCTCCGTCACCACCACCCGCTCGACCGCGCCGTCCAGGCCGCGCAGGACGCGACCGACGAGATCGTGCGCGTTCGGTCGGGGCGCGCGTGGGCCTTCGAGCTCGGCCGCGATCGAGCGCGCCTCGGAGATCCCGATCCAGATGGGCAGCACCCGCGTGCCGGCGGTTTCCGCCAGCAGGATCACGGGCGTTTCCGTGTGGGGATCGAAGGCCAGCGCCCGGATGTTGACGCCGACGGCGCCGCTGGTGGTGGGGCGCTCCTCCCGGCAACTGCCGGCGCAGAACGACAGGCAGAAGGCGAGGGCGACCACCAGGCCCTCGAGCGGGGAGGAAGCGCGAGTGAGCACGTGCACCTCGGTCGAATCAGGGTATCGGATCCGAGGCGGAAGGGGGCGAGCTGGGTGACCGAGCGACGCCCCGCAGGAGCGCCGCTCGGTCGGATTCAGCAGAAACTCGCGATCGGCTGATTCGGGAAAGCGCCGGCCGTTCGGGGCCGTCGCGTCAGCCAGAGATTGGTCGGGGCGACTGGATTCGAACCAGCGACCTCTTCGTCCCGAACGAAGCGCGCTACCAAGCTGCGCCACGCCCCGTCATGGTCGCGAGCGACGGGAGTATGCCGCCTTCGCGCCCGTGGCTCAAGCGGGCACGCTGGGACTAGAATGGCCGTCGCGGGCGGACGGGAAAGCCAGAATCCATGCTCGAGATGCCGGCAGGCACCGTCCCGGGGTCCGTGTGGGCCGTGGGCGCAGCCGTCTTCGTATTGGGCGCCGCCCTGGCCGTGGGGCTCCGGCCCGGGTGGGTGACGGCACGCCCGCGGGCGTGGCTGGCGGCCCTCGTCGGGGTGAGCGCCCTGGCCGTGGCCGTGCTCGTGCAGCCGGATCCACCGGGCCTGCGACTCGAGATCGATCCGTCGACTGAGCCGCTGCTGCCGGCCTCGGATCCCGCCTACGACTTCTACCGCACCGCCGTGCTCGACTTCGGGGACGACGAGGTTTTCGTGGTGGCGATCGAGTGCGAGGCGGTCTTCGGCGTGCCGTGCCTGTCCGCGCTGCGCCGCATCCACGAGCGGGTGGCGCGCCTCACGGGCGTGCGCAGCGTCCGAAGCCTGGTGGGCGTGACGTCGTTCCGCTACGCGCCGGAAGACGAGTGGGTCGACGTGGGCCCGTTCATCGAGGAGATCCCGGAGTCGCCCGAGGCCCTGGCGGCCCTGCAGGCCCGGGCGCTGGCGGACCCGGTCTACCGCCGCTCGCTCGTGTCGGACGACGCCAAGACGGCCGCCATCAACGTGTCGTTTCGCAAGATGTCCGACCAGCGCTTCATCGCCGCCGCCCTGGACGAGCGCATCACCGAGATCGTGGAGGCGGAAGCCGAAGGCCGACGCTTCTACCTGGCCGGCCGGCCCCACGTGAAGACGCGCGTCTACCGCGGGACGCTCGGCGATCTGCGCGGGCTGATCCCGACCAGCGTGGTGGTGGTGGCGCTGCTCCTGGGTGCTCTCTTGGGAACGCGACGGGGGGTCTTGCTGCCCGTGGGCTTCGCCTCCGTGGCGAACCTCTGGACGCTGGCGGCCCTGGTGTTGTTCGGCGTGCCGCTCACGATCCTGACGGGGCTGCTGGTGCCGACGCTGTTGGCGATCGGCAGCGTCTACGGCGTCCACGTGCTGGCGCGCTACGAGGAGGAAGCGGAGGGGGGCGGCTCGCCGCCGGAGGTGGCCCTGCGCTCCCTGCGCCACCTGGCCAAGCCCGTCCTGATTTCCGGGGCCACGACGGTGGTCGGTTTCGCCGCCCTGTTGGTGAGCGACGTCCCCGCGGTGGTGGAGCTCGGAGCGTTCTCCATGCTCGGGCTCGCGGCCATCACCTTCCTGTCGCTGGCCGGCATCGGCGCCTGCCTGGCGATTGCACCGGTTCCCGTGCGGTCGACGCGCACGGGGCTGATGTGGCGGGGAGCGCGACGGATCGAAGCGCACCTCGACCGCGGGCTCGCCGCGCTGGCGGGCGCGACGCAGCGCCGCGCCGGTCGTGTGCGCCTGGTGGCGCTCGTGGTGGCGGTTGCGGCCGTCGCGAGCATCCCCCGCATCGTCATCGACACGGACTATCTCTCCTACTTCGACCCGGAAGACCCCGTGCGAGTCGAATTCGAGGCCGTCAACCGGCTCCTGGCCGGAGCGGTGCCGCTCTACGTCGTGCTGGAGGGCACGGGAGGGTCTTTCTTTCGAGAGCCGGACCACCTGCTGCCGGTCGAAGCGCTGCAGGCGGACTTGGACGCGGTGCCGGGGGTGAGCCGCACGCTGTCGTTCCTGGACCCGCTGCGCGCGCTCAACCGGGCCTTTCACGCCGACGCCCCCGAACAGGAGAAGGTCCCGGACACGCGCGGGGGCGTGACCGAGCTGGTCTTCATGCTCCCCAAGGCCGATCTCACGCGCTACAGCACCGTGAATCAGGGGCGCATCAACCTGGTGGTGCGCACCGGCGAGGTGGGCTCTGCGGCCACCCGGCGCCTGGAACGGGAGATCGAGAGCGTGCTCGAGCGGGCCGAGCTGGCGCCGGGGACCACGGCGACGCTCACCGGCAACGCCATCCTGTTGGCCCACAGCGCCGACGGCATCGCGCGCAGCCAACCCCTCATGGTGTCGCTGGCGGCGGTGGCCATCTTCGTGCTGATCACGGCCAGTCTCGGATCGGTGCGGCTGGGCCTCCTGGCCATGGTGCCGAACCTGATCCCCGTGCTCGTGTTCTTCGGACTCCTGGGGGCGGGACTCGCGCCGCTGTCGCTGCCCACCAGCCTGATCGGCAGCGTCTCGCTCGGCGTCGCCATCGACGACACCGTCCACTTCCTGGTGCGCTACCGGGACGCGCGGGCGCGCGGGGCCTCGCCCGAGGCGGCGGCGCTCGAGTGCGGCCGCCGCATCGGGCGGCCCATCGCCATCACGTCCTTCGTGTTGTGTCTCGGCTTTCTGGTCGTGACGGGCTCGCAGTTCGCCACGCTGCGCGAGTTCGGCGGGCTGGCCGCCCTCACGATGGGGATCTGCCTGCTGACCGACCTCGTGCTGTTGCCCGCACTCCTGGTCCGGGCCCGCATCTAGCCGGTTCTCGGCCCTAGTGCGATTCCAGGCGTCTCAGCTCGAAGTCGGTGCGCTTGAAGACGGGGTCGGGAACGATGTCGTCCACCACGAGCGTCGTGAAGGTGTCCTGCAGCACGTTGCGCATGGTGCTTCGCATCGGGATCCACACGTCCTTCACCTGCTCGATGGCGGCGCGCTCCACTTCCAGCAACTTGACCTCCACTTCGAGGCTGTCCCAGTAGCGCGTGCGGAGCGGCACGTAACGCTCCTTCTCCACGTAGACCCAGAAGCGGGAGTAGTCCGAATCGTCGATCTCCGTAGGGACGGCCTCCACCAGGAAGCAGGGCACCCCGTGCACGTCGGTGTCGTCCAGCCGCTTGTAGGTGGCGTGTTCCAGCTCGCGCGGCAGGATGTCTTCCAGGCTGAAGTCCGACCCGAAGACGGTCTCCCCGCGCAGGTTCACCCGGCGTACGCGTCGCTGGCTGGCCAGGTAGATGAACTGGTCGCTGTCGCGGTCGGAGTTGTGGATCACCAGGTAGCCGGTGTGGCGGATGTCGAACGGGTCCAGGTACTTGACCAGGGTCTTCGACAGGACGTTGCGGTCGCCCGGCGAGCCGTCTTCGCGACGCAGGCTCTGGAACCACATGCGCAGACGGGTGTCCTGGGTGTTGCCGCCGCGGTCTCCGGACATCAGCGTGGACGTCTTGATGTAGGACTCGAAGCGGTTGTCCAGCACGCGCTTGTAGATGTCGCGTCCCGTCAGCTCGCTGTCGGCGGCGGGCTTGGGCACGCTGGCGGGGAGCTCGGCCGCCTGCACGTCGCTGGCCCGGGCCGTCGAGGCCGGGAGGCACAGAAACGGACACAGCAGAAGGGAAGCCGTCAGAGCCCGACGGCGGGGCACAAGTCGGATGTTGGGCACGGGGCGCGCTCTCGGAACCAACCCACCGCCGCAGTGTAACAGAACAGAGTGGCAATCAGGCCTGGGCGGCGTCCCGCCGGAGGCCCTCGATGGCGGCGGCGTAGTCCTCGGCCCCGAAGACGGCCGTGCCCGCCACGAAGACGTCGGCCCCGGCGGCCGCGGCTCGCACCACGGTCTCCGGACCGATGCCCCCGTCCACCTCGAGCGCGACGTCGCGACCGGACTCGTCGATCCAGCCCCGGATCGTCTCGATCTTCGGAAGCATCGATTCGATGAACTTCTGGCCGCCGAAACCCGGGTTGACGGTCATCACCAGCACCTGGTCGACGTCGGGGAGCACGGGCGCGATGGCCTCGGCGGGCGTGCCCGGGTTCAGCACGACGCAGGCGCGCGCGCCCGCTTCGTGGATCTGGCCCACGGTGCGGTGCAGGTGCGGACACGTCTCGGCGTGGACGCCGATCGTGCTGGCCCCCGCGCGCACGTAGTCCTCCAGGCTGCGCTCGGGCGCCTCGATCATCAGGTGCACGTCCAGGGGCAGCGCCGTCGACCGCTTCACGGCCTTCACGATCTCCGGCCCGATGGTGAGGTTGGGAACGAAGTGGCCGTCCATCACGTCCACGTGCACCCAGTCGGCCCCGGCGGCCTCGATCGCCTGCACCTCCTCCCCGAGTCGGGCGAAGTCACAGGCCAGGATGGAAGGGGCGATTCGCGGGGCGCGGCGCGGGGACATCAGGCTCGCTCCATGCGGGCGGCGAAGAAGCCGTCACTGTTGTGGACGTGAGGGAGGCAGCGCAGGAACCCCTGCGCGTCCAGCACGGGCCCGAGCTCGCTCGGGCTCTCCTCCGGCTGCACCAGCCGGAGGTCATCGCGACTCGCGACGAAGTCGGTCACCAGCTGCTCGTTCTCCTCTGGCAGCACGGTACAGGTACTGTAGACGAGAGTTCCGCCCGGCCTCAATACGTCGGCCGCGTGGGTCAGGATGTGCCGCTGCACGGTCGCGAGCTTGGCGGGATCTTCGGGGCGGAGGCGCCAGCGCGCGTCGGGGTTGCGGCGCAGGGTGCCGAGCCCCGAGCACGGGGCGTCCACCAGCACGCGGTCGAACAGGCCGTCCACCGTGAGGGAGGCCAGCGACCGCGACGCATCGCGCTCGAGGGTCCGGATTCCCTTCAGGCCCAGTCGCCGCGCGTCGCGGTGGATCAAGCTCAGGTGGCCGGCGTGGCGGTCCAGAGCAGTGACGTCGCCCGAGCCGCCGAGGCGCTCCGCGATGCCCGTGGTCTTGGTCCCCGGCGCCGCGCAGGTGTCCAGCACCCGGTCCCCGGGCTGCGGATCGAGGAGGGCGACCACCAGCTGGGAGGCCTCGTCCTGCACCGTGAAGTCGCCGGCGCGAAAGGCCGCATCGTGGCTGGGGGGCGGCCCCTCGCCCAGCACGAGCCCGTCCGGAGCCAGACGGCAGGGCCGTACGTCCGGATAGCGCTCCTTCAAGCGGGTCTCGAGGGCCGCGCGTCCGGCTCGGTCGCGGTTCGCGCGCACGGTACGCGGCGGCGCCTGGTTCGAAGCCTCGGCCAACAACGCGGCCGCTTCGGCCCCGAACTGCTCGAGCCAGCGCTCGGCGATCCAACCCGGGAGGGACAGCGCGTGGGTCAAGTGCCCGACGGCGTCGTCCTCGAGCTGCGGCGGGGCGATGCGGTCCTTCTCGCGGGCCAGGCGCCGCAGCGCGGCGTTCACCAACCCGGTGGCTCGCTCGACGCCGGCGGCCCGAACGCAGCGAACGGACTCGTCGACCGCGGCGGTGTCGGGCACGCGATCCGTGAACAGCAGCTGATACGCGCCGAGGCGAAGCGTGGTGGCCACCAGCGGCTCCAACCGGCCGAGGTCCCGGTCGAGCACTTGGGCGAGCGCGTGGTCCAGGCGTCCGCGCCAGCGCAGCGTGCCGTAGACCAGCTCCGTGGCCAGGGCCCGATCGACGGGGGACAGATCGCTACGCGCCAGCGCGGCGTGGAGGGCCAGGTCCGCGAACGCCCGGGCGCGCTCCACCCGCTCCAGGACCCGCACGGCCACCAGGCGCGCGTGGGTCGGCGAGCCGCCGCGCCGGCGTCCGCTGCCGCGGTCGCTTCGCACTCCGGGCCCTCTCCGGCGTCCGCGCTCGCGGCTCACGGGGCGCTCCGCTCCGAGGCTCCGTCGTCCCCCAGCCGGGTTCCGTCGGGCACTGCACGCCCGCGCAGGAAGTCCTCGATGGCCAGCGGCTTGCCGCCCGCCCGTTGCACGACGCGCGGCACCAGCCACCCTCCGCCGGTCGCGATGCGAAGCGGCGCCGGTGGTGTCCCCCGAACCGTGCCGGGAGGGGCGTCGGCCTGTCGGGGATCGACGGCGGTGGCCAGGATGCGCAGCGGGTCGCCTTGCAGCGAGGTGTGGGCGCCGGGCTTGGGGGCCAACGCCCGGATGCGGCGGGCCAGCTCTTCGGCCGGCTCGCGGAAGTCGAGGCGGGCCTCCTCCCGTTCGAGCTTGGGCGCGAGCGTCGCCTGGCTGGCGTCCTGCGGGCTGAACTCGAGAGCGTCCTCGGCGATCGACGCCACGGCTTCCGCCACGGCATCGGCCGCCAGCACCGCCAGCTTGTCGGTCAAGCTCCCCGTGTCGTCTTCGGGCTCGATGCTGCACTCCCGCGCGAAGGCCACGGGACCGGCGTCCATCTCGCGTTCGACGCGCATGATGGAGATGCCCGTGCGTTCCTCGCCGGCCAGGATGGCGCGTGCGATGGGCGCGGCGCCGCGGTGCCGGGGCAGCAGGCTGGCGTGGGCGTTGATGCAGTAGCCCAGGCGGGGCAGCTCGCGCACGGTCTTGGGCAGGAACTGCCCGAACGCGGCGACCACGCCGAGGTCCGGCGCCTCGGCGCGCAGCGCTTCGACGCAGTCGTCGGCACCGACCCGCTCCGGGCGCAAGAGCGGCACCCCGGCGCGCAGCGCCACTTCGGAGACCGGCGAGGGCGACGTCTTGCGCCCGCGTCCGCGGGCGCGATCCGGTTGACTCACGACCGCCACCACCGGGTGAGGGCCCGCCAGCAGCCGCTCGAGGGCCGGCACCGCGAAGGGGGGTGTTCCGAAGTAGGCGAGGCGCAAGGGGCGGGGCTCAGAGCCGGCTGCCCAGGGACTGGGCCTCTTCTTCTTCGGCACGGAGCTGTTTCTTGCGCTTTTTCACGTACAGACTGCGCTTCAAACGGCTGATGCGATCGATGAAGAGAACGCCGTCCAGGTGGTCGATCTCGTGCTGGAAGCACACGGCCCGCAGTTCGTCGGCCGTCTCTTCGTACGGTTGCCCGTCCAGCAGGGTTCCGCGCACGACGACCTGGGCGGAGCGCTCCACGTCGGCATTGAAGTCGGGCACGGAGAGACAGCCCTCGTTCCACGTGACCTTCCCCTCGCGGGAGACGATCTCGGGATTGAAGAGGACGAGAGGGTTGCGGTCGTTCTCGGCGTCGGTCCACTCCGTGTCGACCACGATGAGTCGCACGGGCTCGCCCACCTGGGGAGCCGCCAGCCCGATGCCCGGCTCGTCGTACATGACCTCGCACATGTCCGCAGCCAGCTCGCGGAGGGCGTCGGTGACTTCTTTCACCGGTTCGGACACGCGCTTGAGCCGCGGGTCCGGGAACTTCAAAACTTCGCGCAGGGCCATGGGACGGGGACCTCTCAGGAGCCCCGCAGTGTAGCAGGCCGCTCGGAGACCACGCTCGCCGGTTCGGCGGGGGAGGCCCGTTACAGCAGGTTCTGCGGGTTGACGTCGACGGCGGCGCGCACGTCTCCGGACAGGCGCCGTGCCGCCTCGGCCAGCACCCGCGCGACGCGGTGCACCGCGTCGCGCTCGCTTCCCTTCACCAGGAGTTGCACTCGATGGCGGCGTCGCAGCCGAGCCAACGGCGCCGGCGCCGGCCCCAGCAGTTCCACGGCGTCGCCGGCGGCGGGCCGTGCCTCGGCCGCCAGGGCGTCGGCCGCCCGCCGCGCCTCGGCCTCGTCTTCGCTGGAGACCAACACGGAAGCCAGGTGTCCGAAGGGCGGATAGCCGAGCGCGCGGCGGTGGGCGAGCTCCTCCACGGCGAAGCGCTCGACGTCGTGGTTGCGAACGGGCCGAATCGCGTAGTGGTCCGGCGCGAAGGTCTGCACCACCACGCGCCCGGGGGCGGCGTCCCTTCCCGCGCGTCCCGCGACCTGGGTCAGCAGCTGGAACGTGCGCTCGGCCGCCCGGAAGTCCGGCAGGTGCAGGCCCAGGTCGGCGGCCACGACGCCCACGAGCCGCACGCCGGGGAAGTCGTGGCCTTTGGCCACGATCTGCGTGCCCAGCAGGATGTCGATGTGGCCGGCCCGCAGCCCGTTCAACACGGATTCGGTGTGGCCGCGGCGCCGGGCCGTGTCGGCGTCGAGCCGGGCGATGCGGGCGTCGGGGAAGAGCCCCCGTACCTCCTCTTCCAGACGCTCGGTGCCCACGCCCAAGAGCGCCGTGTCGCCGGCGCCGCAGCCCGTGCAGACTTCGGGCGGGGGCTTGGCGTAGTCGCAGTAGTGACAGCGAAGGGCGTTCTCGTCGGCGTGGAACACGAGAGCGATGTCGCAGTTCTTGCACCGCTCGGCGGTGCCGCAGTCGAAGCACATCACCTGGGTGGAGAACCCACGGCGGTTCAGGAACAGGATGGACTGGCCCCGCTCGGCCAGCGCGCGCTCGAGGGCGCGGCGAAGCGGGGGGCTCACGATGAGCTTGCGGCCGCGCGGAGCCTGGGCGCGCACTTTCTGTAGATCGACGATCTCGACCGCGGGCAGGGGCCGGCCTCCGATGCGGCGCGGGAGTCGCAGGGTCCGAATCCGGTTCTCGTCCGCCGCGTGGCGCGTCTCCAGCGCGGGTGTCGCCGAGCCCAGGATCAGCGGACACCCGGCCTCGCGCGCCCGCCGCGCGGCCAAGTTGCGGGCGTGATAGCGGAAGCCTTCGTCGTTCTTGTACGCACCGTCGTGTTCCTCGTCGATCACGACGAGCCCCAGGCGCGCGAGCGGAGCGAAGAGCGCGCTCCGGGCTCCCACGGCGATCGGGGTCTCGCCGGCGCGCAGCCGCTCCCACTGCGCCAGGCGCTCGGCCGGACGCAGGCCGCTGTGGAGGACGGCCAGGTGATCTCCAAAGCGCGCGCGCAGGCGGGCCACGATCTGGTGCGTGAGGGTGATCTCGGGGACGAGGACCAGCGCCTGGCGTCCTCGGTCGAGCGTCTCGGCCACGGCCCGCAGGTAGACCTCGGTCTTGCCGCTCCCCGTGACGCCGTCCAAGAGGAAGGTCTCATAGCGGGCCCGGCGGAGGGCGGTCTCGATATGCCCGACCGCCTCCTGTTGTGCCCGCGTGAGCTCCGGCAGCGTCCGGTCGCGAGCCACCGGGGGTCCGAGAACGTCCCGTTCCTCGGCCCGCTCCTCCAGGACCAGGGCGCCGCGACGCACCAGCGCGCGCAGCGGTTCGGAAGCGCCGAGTTCGCGGGTCGCCACCGGACCCTCCGCCGCCACCCGTTCGAGCAACGCCCGTTGGACCGGCGCGCGGGCCAGGGGACCGGCACACCAGGAGGCGACGTCGACACCCGGTGCCAGACGCGCCTCGCGAATCCGGGCCACCTGCACGGCGGGGCTCCTCTCGACGCGCTCTTCCTCCACCAGCCCGTCGCGCTGGAGTGCTTCTACGGCCGCACGGCGGATTCCCGGGCGGCGCAACAGGACCGCAGCGGCCACCGGGCGCGCCGCCAGCGACTCCAGTACGCTGCGCGAGGCCGTGGGCAGAGCGCCGGAGTCCAGTGCCGCTCGGCCGCGTCGGGAGAGCGTGAGGGTGCGGACGACGCGGGGATTGGAGCCCGCCGGCAGCGCCGTGGCCAGAGCGATCCCCACCGGACACAGCGCGTCGCGCGCGGCGTCGCGGAGCACGCGGATCAGGGAAGGAGCGAGCGCCGGGTCGGAGTCGAGCACGCGCAGGAGGGGGGCCAGATCGTCGCCGCGGGAGGCGTCGTCGCCCGGCTCCACCACGACGCCGGTCAGGGTGCGCCCGCCGAAGCGCACCAGAACGCGGCAGCCGATCTGGGCCGGCGGGTCGAGCTCACGCGGCACCCGGTAGTCGAAGAGCGAATCCACCGGGACCGGCAGCGCGACTCGAACGATGTCGTCGCTGCGCGACGCGAACAAGGGGGCGGTCATGGGGAGAGTATATGCGGGGGCCCGCCGTGCGCTGCCGCCCCGGCGGCGAAAGGGGCGCGTGCGGGTGCGCGACACGTCGGCCGGACGCGAGCTGTGGGTCGACGGCACTTTCGCGTCTCTCTACCGACCGGGCCGCGCCACCACGGGGACCGTGTGGGATGCGATCGCGGCTCCCATCGCGTGGTTGCCTCCGCGGCGCCGTCGCCGGGTGCTGCTCTTGGGACTGGCGGGGGGCAGCGTGGCGCGGGTGGTGCGCGCCCTGGCCCCGCGAGCCGAGATCGTGGGCGTCGAGTTCGACGCCGCCGTCCTGGCGGCGGCCCGGGACCATTTCGGTCTGGACGCCCTCGGGATCGAGGTGGTGGCGGGCGACGCTCGCGACGTGCTGGCCCGCGAGCGCCGCCGCTTCGACGTGGTCTACGAGGACGTCTTCGTCGGTGCGGGCGATGCGGTCCACAAGCCCGCCTGGCTGCCCGACCCCGGCACGACCCTCGCCGCGCGCCGGGTGGCGGCCGGCGGCCTGCTGGTGACGAACACCCTCGACGAGACGGTTGCCGTGACCCACCACGTGGCCGTCCTGCGGCCTTCCGTCGTGCGCATCGACGTGGCCGAATACGACAACCGCATCGTCGTGGCCGGCGGACCCGAGCTGGATGCCGCCTCGCTGCGGCGGGCGGTGCGGAACGACCCGGTGCTGGCGGAGGTCATGCCGCGACTGCGCTTCCGAACCTGGCGCGCCTAGGAGCGGTCCAGGAACTCCAGCACGACTTGGTGGAAGCGCTCGGCGGCCTCGGCCATGACCAGGTGGGCCCCATAAGTGAAGGTCACCAGCGTGGCGTCCGGGATCTCGTCCGCGAGCTGGCGGTGGAACTTGGGCGGCGTGAGCTGGTCGTGACGCCCGCACAGGACCAGCGTCGGCGCGCGCAGCTGGCCCAGGCGATCGTAGGTGTCGTGGTCGCGGCACGCCTCACACTGGCGCGCAAACAGGTCGGACGTCATGGGAGCGCCGTCGCGGGTGAAGAACTCGACCATGCTCTCGATCAGGTCGGTCTGCTCGAGGGTCTCGTCCTCGAGCGTCCACACCAGCCGTTTTCGCACCATGGCCTCCAGCGGAACGCCGCGCCGCGCCAGCCCCGCCCAATCCTCCAGCAGCAGCCGCCGCTTGGCATCCGCCCGCGCGTAGGTGCCCACCAGGACCAGCCGGCGCACCCGGTCGGGCGCCTGAAGCGCCAGCTCCTGGGCCGCCATGCCCCCCATGAAGGCCCCGAGCACGTCCGCTTGTTCGAGCTCGAGCGCGTCCAAGAGCCCGACCAGATCCGCCCCCAGATCGGCCGTCGAGAACGCCTCGCCCGTATCGCGGCTGCGCCCCACGCCGCGGTTGTCGAACACCACCGTCGGCCGCGAGCGGCGAAACGCCGGCACCTGCAGCGGCAACCAGCCGCGACACGAGCCCCCGATCCCCATCACCAGCACCAGCGGCGTCCGTCCCTCCGCACCCGCCTCCGCATGGCGCTCGTAATAGACCTCCCGTCCCTGCACCTCGACCGTCGACATCCCCCCATTCTACTCCCACCGCCCGGCCCGTGCCGAAGCCCCGCCGCGCCCCCGGTGTGGCGAAGCCACACACCGGAAACAACAACAACACCGACAGAGTCACGCGAGCGCAGGGTCGCAGCGCGTCGCCAGCAAGGCGCGCGAGCGAATCACCCGATAGCGCGAGCGGAGGGCCGCGGCGCCCGGCCGACAAGGCGCGCGAGCGAAGGTGTGGCGTGAGCCACATCGAGCGAGCAGCAACGCAGTCGGCCGGGATGCCCCGGCTCTCCGCTCAGGAGCCCATTTTTTTTAGGTCGGAAAGCACGCCCTTGGCGGTCTGCTTGAGCGTCTCGAAGACGCCCTTGCCCACGGTGGCGCAGGCCTCGAAGTCGGGGACGCCGCCGGGGTTCAGGACCCGCTTCATCTCCTCCAGCGGAGCGGCGTTCGGCAGGTCGCGCTTGTTGTACTGCACGACGTAGGGGATCTGGGCGATGTCGTAGCCCTGGTCCTTCAGATTGATCTTCAGGTTGTCCAGGCTCTCGAGGTTGGCCTCCATGCGCTCGATCTGGCTGTCGGCCACGAATACCACGCCGTCCACGCCCTTCAGGATGAGCTTGCGGCTGGCGTCGTAGAAGACCTGGCCCGGCACCGTGTAGAGGGGGAAGCGGGTCTTGAAACCGCGAATCTCACCGAGGGCCAGCGGCAGGAAGTCGAAGAAGAGGGTGCGCTCGGTCTCCGTCGCCAGCGAGATCATCTTCCCCTTCAGGTCGGGGTTGGTCTTGCTGTAGATGTACTGCAGGTTCGTCGTCTTCCCACACAGCCCGGGGCCGTAGTAGACGATCTTGCAGTTGATCTCGCGCGACGAGTAATTGATGAAGGACATGGAGGGTCGTCGTTAGTCCGAGAAGAGGTTGTCGATGTCGTCGTCGGTGATCTCCGCGAAGGGACTTCCCCCGGCGGCACCTTCCTGCTCGGCCTTCTTTCGCATCTCCTCGAAAATCTTGGCCATCTCGGCGCCGGCCTTCTTGACCCGCAGCCGAACCAGCCCCAGTGAACTCCGCTCGTCAAAGATCAGAACCAGGATGATGCGCGACGCGATGATCGAAATGTGAAGATTGTCGCGCTGGCCCTGGTGGAAGTGGATCGGGAAGTCTTCCTCGCCGACGATCTTGGCGAGGCCGCCGGTGGCGGCGATGGCCCCGGCGGTCAGCGACGCCAGGCTGGTGCTGTCGACCCGCATCTCGCCCGCCTCGGCGATCAGCTGGCCGTTCTTGTCCACCACGTAGCAGCCCTTGGCGTTGGCGTCGCGGACGAGGCGCTGGATGACCGCGAGGATGTCCCGATAGTCCTCGTCGTGCATCACGAGCTGTGTGTCGAACATCGGCAACGCCTCTTCTAACCGCTCGAAATGCCAGGGCAATCGCCGGCAAGCTACCAGTCGTCCCCGGACCGGGCAAGCGGCCTCTGACGTGGGTGCAGATCGGCTGCAGGTGGGCTCGGCTTTAGGCTCGTGTGGGGATCGGGCGTCTCCTCGCCGCGGGGGGGCTTATTCCAGCTCCTGGCGATTCGCCAGGGAACGACCGACGGTGACGTGGTCGGCGTATTCCAGGTCGCCACCGAGGGGCATCCCGTAAGCGATTCGAGTGAGTCGGGCTTCGGTGTCCCGCAGGCACTCGGCGATGTAGTGGGCCGTGGCGTCGCCCTCGGCGTTGGGGTTGGTCGCCAGGATGACCTCGGTGACGCCCCCCTCGCGGACGCGCGCCTCCAGCTCGCCGATGCGCAGCTCGTCCGGGCCGACTCCGTCGATCGGGGCCAGGGCTCCGCCCAGCACGTGGTAGTGCCCCTGAAACCCCCCGCTCTTCTCCACGGACACCAGGTCGGCGGGCTCCTCGACCACGCACACGACGCTTGGATCTCGCCGCGGGTCGCGGCAGATCGGGCAAGGCGACTGGTCGGTGAGATTGAAGCAGCGTTCGCACAGGACCGTGTCCTGCTTGATGCGCGCCACCGCCTGCGAGAGCTCGGACACCAGGCCCTCGGGTGCGCCCAGCAGGAAGAACGCCAAGCGCGTCGCGGACTTCTCGCCGATCCCGGGCAGCCGCTTCAGGCTCGACACCAGGCGTTCGATGGCGGGAGACGTGTGCACCGGGCTAGCTCCCGACGCCGGGGAAGGGCATGGCGCCGCCCAGGCCACCGGAGACCCGTTGGATCTCCTCCTGCACCAAGCGCTGGGCGTTGGTGAGGGCGGCGTTGACCGCGGCCGCGCACAGGTCCTGCAGCATGTTGCGATCGCCCGACGCGATGAGATCGGGCTCCACGTGCAGCTCGAGCACCCGCAGCTCGCCCGACACGACGGCTCGCACCATGCCGCCGCCCGCACTGCCCTCGACCCGCCGCCGGGCCAGGTCGCGCTGTAGCTCGGCCATCTTGGCTTGCATCTGTTGGGCCTGCGCCAAGAGCGCACCCAGGTCGGGCTGACTCACGAGAGCCTTCCTCCGAGCGGTCGGATGTCGACGATGTCGCCCTGCAGCACTTCGAGCGCGACGTTGACGGCGGGGTGGTTCAGGGCTTCGTGGCGCCGCTGGCGCGCGGCCTCGCGATCGGCCGGTCTGGAGCCCGCGCCGGGCCGCAAGGGGTTGGGCGGAGACGCCGGTTCTCCCGCCACTTCGATCTCGATTCGCAGGCTGCGCCCGAAGAAGTGCCGACACAGGTCGGCCAGCTCGTTGGTGCGGTCTTCCAGGCGACGGGCGTGGAAGGCGTTGGATGCTGCGATGCGGAGGTGCTCCTCGCCGCGTTCCAGCAGCTCGCCTCCCTGCAGCGAGGGAAACAGCGACGGACTGTGCTTCTGCGCGGCCGCCCGCAGGCGGTCGAAGACGACGGGCAGCGGCGCGCTGGGTTCAGACTCGGCGGCCGGCACCGGCGCGGACGTTTCGGTCGTAGCCGGGGGCGCCGGCTTTGTGGGCGCCGCTTCGGCTGTGGTCGTCGCGGCGGGCG
>JAKSBN010000224.1 GCA_022361175.1 Pseudomonadota bacterium
TCGCCAGCTCGTCGACGCTGCCTCGGTCGAGCGCGCCCTCGCGGATGTAGCGCAGGGCGCGGGAGACGGTCGCCGAGGTTCCGAGCCAGGCCGGCGTGCCGGGCGAGCTCTCGGGCCGGCAGCGGAGGCAGGGGCGCAGCCCCGCCTCGGCCGCGGCGGCCGCGCAGGCGAAAAAGCGCACGTTCTGGCGCCGTGGCGTCCGCGCCGGGCACACGGGCCGGCAGTAGATGCCCGTCGTGAGGGCCCCCACGAAGAACTTGCCGTCGAAACGCGCATCGCGGCTCGCCAGTGCGCGGTAGCAGGTGTCGGGGTCCGGAAGCATGGCCGCAGTCTGGCGCGTTGGGTCGGCCCGGACTAGCCGTTTTCGGACCTGTCTGGGAGGCTCTCCGGCCGGGGATCCAAAGGGTGTCGCCTGGGCCGGCGACTTCGGTCACCCTACCGCCCTTCGCCGGGCGCCCAGGCCCGGCGGCACCACCGAGGAGGACCCGTGAGCGATCGCCGAGCTGAACTGGACGCCGCCGTGGACGCCGTCCGCGCCGCAGCACACATCTGCCGGCGGGTCCAAGGCCAGCTGGCCGAAACCCGCGCCCTCGAGAAGCAGGACAAGAGCCCCGTCACCGTGGCGGACTTCGCCTCCCAGGCCGTCGTCTGTGCCCACCTGACCGAGCGGCTGGGTGCGCAGCCGGTGGTCGGGGAAGAGGACGCCGCCGCGCTGCGGAGCGCCGATGCCGAGGCCGTGCGCGAACAGGTGGTCGAGCGCGTACGGGAGGACCGGCCGGGAGCCAGCGTCGACGCGGTGCTCGACTGGATCGACGCCGGCAACGCCGCCGCCACCGGCGAGCGCTACTGGACGCTCGATCCCATCGACGGCACGAAGGGCTTCTTGCGGGGAGAGCAGTACGCCGTGGCGCTGGCGCTGATCGAGTCGGGTCGCGTGGTGCTGGGGGTGCTCGGCTGTCCGAATCTCTCACACGCGGGCGAGCTGGGTGCCGTCTTCACGGCCGTCTCCGACGAGGCGGCCCGGGTGCTGCCTCTTTCGGGGGCCGGCAGCGAGAGCGGTTCGCCCGTGCGCGTGGCGGACGTGTCGAGCGCGGCCGAAGCCCGCCTGTGCGAGTCCGTCGAGTCCGGGCACTCCGACCAGAGCGATTCCGCCAAGATCGCCGCCAAGCTCGGCATCACCCGGGAGCCCTACCGGATCGACAGCCAGTGCAAGTACGCCGCGGTTTCCCGGGGCGACGCCTCGGTCTACCTGCGGCTGCCGACGCGGGCCGACTACCAGGAGAAGATCTGGGATCACGCGGCCGGCAAGCTGGTGGTCGAGCGCGCGGGCGGCCGCGTCACCGACGTGCGCGGTGCCGAGCTCGACTTCACCCGGGGCAGCACGCTGGCGGCCAACCGGGGAGTGATCGCCACCAGCGGCCGCATCCACGACGAGGTGCTCGAGGCCGTACGCGCGGTGCGCGGCGAGTAGGCGACTTTTCTTCCCGCTGCACGGAAGTGCACTACCCACCGCCGGCGCAACAACTTGCGCGCGAGTTGCGGACTCGTGCTCGCGGCCGCCTCAGGGCGCCGAGAGCGACCTTCTCCGCTTGGTACGAGCCTTGCTTTCTGGACCTGACGGTGGTCGTTCGGGGGCAGGGAGAGGCAGATGCGGTTGTGGTGGATGTTGGGGGCGCTGGCTTGGCTGGCCCTCGTGCCCGGTGCGGGGGCAGCGCCCATGGATCTCGCCGATCCCCGCGCTCGGACGGTGTGGGTCGAGTTCGAGGTCTCGCCGCCGGATCGTCCGGCCCAGCGCGACACGACCTACAGCCGCCGGTTTCCGGCGCAGGTCGAGCGCGGTGAGCATCCCGGCGAGCTGCGCATCCGCATCGACGGGGGCGTGGTCGAAGAGCACCTGCTCGTCGCCGAGAACCCCCTGCCCGGCAGCTTCAGCGACTTCGTCTGGGTCCTGGACGTGGAGACCGGACACGTCGTCTCGGCCCGCGTACAGGGACGCATCGAGCGCGAGCTCGACTTCGGCATTCGCAGCGTGCGCGTCGACGCCGACATCTCCATCGAGATGACGACCCGCGAGAGCGTGGGCTTCCGGCACCCGCGTCACTATCTCGGACAGCTGGTCCATCGCGTCTGCCGCGAAGGGCCCCGCTGTCAGATCGTCGAGCCCAAGCCCTACGACCCCACCCGCGGCTACGTGAACGCGGTCGGCGCCATCGAGGCCCGCTCCGGCCCCTTCTCGACGCTCAGCTACTCACCGCTCGGCGAGGTGCGCTTTTCGGAAGTGGAGCCGCTGGCGTCGCTGCCGGCCGTCGGCGCCGCCCCGCCGCGCTCGGCGACCCAAGCCGTCTACGTGGAGCCGTCGCTGTCCTCGGTGTCCTGGTAGGGCAGCCGGACGGTGAAGACCGCGCCACCCAGAGGCGAGCGCCCCGCTTCCACCGTTCCGCCGTGGTCGCGCACGATGTCGTAGACGATTGCGAGTCCCAACCCCGTTCCTTCGTCGGGCGGCTTCGTGGTGAAGAACGGGTCGAAGAGCCGGTCGCGGATCGAGAGCGCGATGCCGGGGCCGTTGTCGTGCACGCGCACCTCGGCGCCGTCGGAAGAAGCCTCGGTTTCGATCCAGATCCGGCCGCTCGTGTTCTTCCCCAGCACGTGTTTGGCGTTGGCCAGCAGGTTGAGCAGCACCCGCTCGATGCCCTCGCGAGAAGCCAGGACGGGGCCGAGCCCCTGGTCCAGGTCCAGCAGCACGGGGGTGGGGCCGCTGTCGACGGCCAGGTGCGCCAGTGGCAGCGTCTGCTGGATCACGCGGTTCAGATCCAGCCGCGTTCGCTCCGAAGGCGGATCGGCCGTCAGGCTGGCGGCGCTCTCGACGATGCCCTGGATCCGCTCGAGGCCCGCCTGGGTCTCGCGCACGATCTCGTCCAGCTCGCACAGGTCGCGGGCCTGCTCGGGCGGGAGCCACTCGGACGCCTTGCGGGCGGCGTCTCCGAGGCGGCCGATGTGCGAGAGATTGGCGCGCACGAACGACAGCGGATTGTTGATCTCGTGGGCGATGCCCGCCGCCAGGACGCCGAGACTCTCCAGCCGCTGGGCCTGCTGTTGGGACCGTTCGTAGCGGCGCTCCTCCGTGCGATCGCCCAGGACCAGGAAGTGGCCCGAGAGCGACCCGTCTGACCCGCGCACGCCGCCCGCGCTGACCTCCAGGATGCGGTCGTTGGCCGTGTGCACGACCCGCACCACCGGCGAGACCGAGGGCAGCACGGCCAGGTGGCGAGACAGCTCGCCGCCGGGGTCGAGGGCTGCGGCCACGTCGACGAGGGTACTTCCCAGGAGCTTGCTCTCGGGCTGGCCCAGCAGGAGCGAGGCGGCCGGGTTCACGTGGATCACCGAGCCGAACTCGTCCGCGAGGACGAGCCCGTCGCGCAGGTGGGCGATCACGTCTCGCGTGGGGCGATACCGCTCGCGAAAGCGATAGTGGACCAGCGACACCGTCACCAAGCCGCAGGACAGCGTGAAGGTGCTGTACGTGAGCGAAACGCCCGGCGGCAACAGGCCCGCCAGGTAGACGACGTTGCCGACGAACGGCAGCATGAAAGCCAGCGAGAAGAGCCACAACGAGCGCGCGATGACCGGGTCTTCCGACCGGCGCGCACCGACGCCGGCCACGACGACCCCCAGCATCACGTAGGTGTACGAAACGAGCGTGTGCACCCAGAAGAGCGGCCCCGCCCAGGTTTCGGGGGCGGCCACGAACATGTCGAAGCCGCTGCTGGTATGGAAGAGCTGGTGCCAGCCGTTGGTGCCGAACGCCGCGAAGTTGAGGGTGGGCGGCACCAGTACACTCGACAGTGTCGCGAGGCGGTGTTCGTCGAGGACGTCCGGGCGCGCGGAGCCGACGGCCAGCAGAAAGACCAGTGGGGGAGTGAAACAGAGTCCTACGTAGACGATCCAATGGGCGAATCGTGCGATCTCGTCGTTGCCCGGGCTGGCCCAGGCGATGCCCGCCCCGCCGACCCACAACAGCGCCGTCGCCAGCACGCCCAACAGCAGCCGGTCCACGACCGTGCCGCTGCGGCGGAACAGGACGTACACGAACAGCGCGGCCAGCGCGACCACGGACGTGGCCGTCTGAATCAGCATGAAGGTCGACATCTTCCCCGGGCTTATCGTCCATGCGTTGCACACAAGTGAGGGTTAAAAGACACACCGGTTCCGTGATCCATAGGAGGGCCCCTCGGGGGCTGGAGGAGCGGGCGCAGGCGCGGCAGAATGGACTGCAATGAGCGCCCGCGGGAGCTGGATGGCTGCGATGCTGGGGGTCGGTCTCGCGATGACGGGCCCCGGGGCGGGAATCGCCGCGGCCGAGTCCTCCGCCTTTCGCGTCATCGCCCACCGCGGAGCCTCCGCGCACGCGCCTGAGAACACACTGCCGGCCTTTCGCAAGGCCCTGGCGCTGGGCGCCCGCGAGGTCGAGCTGGACGTTCAGCTCTCGCGCGATCGGGTGCCCGTGCTGTTCCACGACAAGCGGCTGGGGAAGAAGACGAATCTCGAGGGCGCGGTGCGCGACCACACGGCTGCCGACCTGACTCGCGCCGACATCGGCAGCTGGTTCGACCGGGAACGCGGCGCCGACGAGACCTACGCCGGGACGAGGCTCATCACCCTCGACGAGCTCTTCGCCGCGCTCGGGGACCAAGTCGTCTACCACGTGGAGCTGAAAGGCAAGAGCCCTGCGCTGCCGGCGCTCGTGCTGGAGCGGGTGCGGCGCTTCGGGCTGGAGCGCGACGTCTTCTTCACGTCGTTCTCGCGCGAACAGCTGCTGCGGGTCCGGCGCCTGGACAGCCGCGCCCGGCTCGGGTGGCTGCTTTCCGACAGCGCGGCGGGGTCGGAAGCGTTCGCCGCGGCCATCGATCGCGCGGCGGTCGACGGGTTTGCCCAGGTGGCGGTCCACGCGGCCCGGATCACCCCGGAGTTGGTGGCCCGCGCGCATCGCCGCCGCCTCGAACTGCGCGCCTGGGGCGTCAAGACCGAGGCAGACGTCGAGCGGGTTCTGGCGGCGGGCGCAGACGGGCTCACGGTCGACTGGCCCGATCGCGTCTTGGCGCGCCTGGGCCGCAGCGGGCGCTAGCCAGCAAGCGGGGAGCCGCCCGTCAGACGGCTTCCACGCCCCCGCGCCCGCTCTCCACCCGGAACGACGCCAGCGTTTCGACGGCGGAGGTGGGCTCCAACACCGTTGCCACGGCCCGGTAGTCGGCCCGCCATTCGCCCGGAGTCACGTCGAAGCGTAGGTAGCCGCGGCGCAGGCCCTCGAAGAAGCGGATGTGCGGATTGAAGGGCAGGGAACCGGCCGCCAGCGGCACCAGCTGGGGCGAGAAGCTCGACGAGATGGACGTCGTCACGAACTCCGATCCCACCACCGGCGACGCGGGGTCGCCGAAATCCGGCTTCAGCTCGCCCGCCCACGACGAGTGGATGTCGCCGGTCAAGACGACGAGATTCGGGATCTCCTTGGCCGCCACGAAGTCCAGGATCCGCTGGCGCGAGTTCGGGTACCCGTCCCACTGGTCGGGGTTGTAGAGCGCTTCACCGGCTCCAAGAGCCGTTCCCAGATCCCACTCCATCATCATCACCTGCTGCGCCAACACGTTCCAGACCGCTTGCGACCCTTTGAGGCCGCTCTTGAGCCAGTCTTCCTGGGCCTGCCCGACGAGCGTCGTCTCGGGTGCGACGGCATCGGGGCAGCGCGTGGCGAGGGGATCGCCGCAGACCTGGTCGGTCCGAAACTGCCGTGTGTCGAGCACGTTGAAGCGCGCCAGGCGGCCGTAGTCGAAGCGGCGGAAGAGCTGCATGTCGGGGCCCGTCGGGCGCGCCGAACTCACCAGGGGCATGTGCTCGAAGTACGCCTGATAGGCGGCGGCGCGGCGCGCCAGGAACACTTCTCGCGGCTGGTCGTCCTCGGGGACGTCGCTGGCGTAGTTGTTGTCGACCTCGTGATCGTCCCAGGTCACGATCATGGGAAAGGCGGCGTGGACGTCCTGCAGGTTCGGGTCGAGCTTGTAGAGCGCGTAGCGATCGCGGTACTCGTCCAGGGTCCGCACCTGACCGCTGTTGTGGGGGCGAACCGCGCCGTCGCTGATGCCCGACTCGTAGATGTAGTCGCCCACGTGCACGACCAGGTCGAGATCCTCCTGGGCCATGTTCGCGTAGGCGGTGTAGAAGCCCGCCTGGTAGTTCTGGCACGAGGCCAGGGCGAAGCGCAGTCGGGCCGGCAGATCGTCGCCCGCCGGCATGGTGCGCGTCCGGCCGACGCGGCTGGCGCGATCACCGACCGAGAATCGGTACCAGTACCAGCGATTCGGCTCCAGGTTCCAGAGCTTCACGTGGACCGCATGACCCCACTCGGGTCGCGCCACCACCCGCCCCGCCTGCACCACGTTCTGCAAGCCGGGATCGGTGGCGAGCTCCCACTCGACGTCGACCGGCACCGGATCCATGCCGCCGCCGGCGAGGGGTTCGGGGGCCAGACGCGTCCACAGCACCAGCCCGCGGTCGAACGGATCGCCCGACGCCACGCCGAGAGAGAAGAGGTCGCCGCTCGGCAGCGGCGGCGATCTTCGTCCGCCGAACGCGCCGGCGGGGCGGGTCCAGCCGGGGAGGCCCTCTGCCGCCGCCAGGGCCGCCAGGGCGCTACTGGCCGTCAGAAAACGGCGTCGACTCAGACCGGCTCGGGTGTCTCGCGGCAGCATGGGGCCTCCTGTGGAGCTTCCTTGTACCACCTGGAGAGGCCGCGACGGAGGGAAGATCGGATGAAGGGAACCGGAGCCGTCGAGGGGGTGTCTGTCCCTCTGAATCGCATCGACAATCCCCAGGGTGCCCGCCTCGGCTTCGGCCGGGGCGGGTTTTCCCCTGCCTGGGCGCTTTTCCTCGGCGCTGGTCCTAGACCGCTCGCTCCTCGGTGACGATCTCGGCGATCGCGAGCGCCTCGGGCTCGGCGCCGTCCTCGCCGCTCGAGCCCGGTGCGAGCACGGGCGGAAGCTCGGCGATTCGCTTCGCGAGCATCTCGCGGGTCGGCGCTTCCACGTCTTCGAACACCAGCACGAGGCCGTCGCCCCCGTCGTCCCGCGCGACGTGCGCGTCCAACACCAGCGGCTCCTCCCCCGCCATCGTGTGCACGGCGACCCGCAGTCGATCTCCGACGCCGAGCGAGGGGTTTGCGTCCACCCGCATGCCGCCGATCGACAGGTCGCGTCCCAGCAAGACGCGCGTGGCCTCGGCGCTGAGCGCGATCACCCGCCGCGAGTAGCGATGGCGGCTGGCGCGACGCCGGTCCTCGGGCTCGGCGGCCAGCGTCGCCGAGGGCGCCTCGGGCTGGGCCGGAGCGGCCTCGCGGCGACGCGGCGGGCCCAGGGACGCCGGCCCCTTTGCGAAGCGCGCCACGATGGCGGTCAGTCGGTCGCGCACGCCCGCGTCCATCGGCTCGAAGACCACGGCCACGCGGTCGTGGTCCCGGTCTTCCCGGGCCGCGCGGAGGCGTCGCACGACGAGACCGCGGACCGTCAGCGCCGAGCCGCCCGCGAGAGAGCGAGAGAGGCTGACCTGCACGCGGCGACCCACCGGCGGACTGCGCCGCCCGATCAGCGTGCAACCACGCGTGGACAGCTCCCCCAAGAGCGCTCGGCCGCGGCGAAGACCGCTGTGCACCCGCACCGGCGCACCGACGCTCACTCGGGACGTGTGTCGGCGTTCGGGCCCGCGATAGAGCGAGTGCAGCAGCAGCAGTCGGAGGGCGTCGGGATGGACGGGGCGCCTCACGATGTAGTCGACCCCCGCCCGCACCAGCAGCGCGCGCTGCGTCCGGGACACGTCGTCCGTCACGGCCACGTGCACGGGCGGCACGTCGCAGCTTCGGGTCTCGACCTCGAGTGCCCGGAGCGGTGTGGTGAGCAGGAGTTGCCACGGCGCATCGCGTTTGAGCTCGAAGGCTCGACTCTCGGACTCGTCGATCTCGGACACGCCCAGCTCCGACAGCAGCGGACGCAGCTCCGCCAGCTCGCCATCGTGGAGCAAGAGCGCTCGGAGACCGCCGGACCGGGACATGGGAAGACCTCCCCCTACTCAATCGGTGGAAGTCGATTCGGAATTGAACGGATGAGGCTCGCATTTTCTGATGAATCCCAGGCGCCATCTTGACGATGTTCAGAAGGGCCCCCGGGATGTGAACGACGTTCAGGAGGTGGACGTGCCCCAGCGCCGCAGGAGAGCCCCCGCCACGGCCCGGCGCCACCGCTACCACCACGGCGACCTGAAGGCCGCCCTGGTGGCGGTCGCCACGGAGGCCCTGGAGCGGGACGGCCAGGCGGCCCTCAGTCTGCGCGGTGTCGCCCGGGGCGCGGGTGTGTCCCAGGCGGCGCCCTACCACCACTTCTCCGACAAGGAGGCCCTGCTGGCGGGCGTCGCGGGCGGCGGCTTCGATCGCCTCTCCGCCGCCCTGGACGCGCTGGACGACTCGGGCCCTCCGGGCGACGTGCTCCACGCCGCATGCGCCACGGCGGTTCGCTTCGCGCTGGCGCACCCGGAGCTCTTTCGCCTCATGGTCGGGGCCTCGATTCCACACCGCGACGCGTATCCCGCTCTGGAGACGGCGCGCGCCGGCGTCGAAGACCGTCTTCGGGCGACCGTCGGCGCCCTCCTGGGTGAGGGCGCGAACCCTCAGGAGCTGGCCGTGGCCACGGCCGGTACCTGGTCGCTGGTGACCGGGCTGGCGCGCTCGCTGATCGATCGGACCGTCCCGGCCGGCCGTGGTCACCTGCCGCGCGAGGCCGCCGTGCTGGAGCAGGTACTGGCGGTCTACGTGCGCGGTCTGGCCACACCGCCACCGCCCCGGGCGATCGCGACCCGGGGTGGGACCGGGTAAGGTCCGGGCCATGACGGCGACGCGCAGCGAAGCGCGCATCCAAACCGCCAGCCTGCTGATTCTGGCGGTCTTGGCGGTGGGTGCCGCCCTCTATTGGCTGCGGCCCGTGATGATTCCGTTCGTGTTGGCCGTGTTCGTCGCGCTCGGCCTGGCTCCTCTGGTCGAGCTTCAGATGCGCTGGTTTCGATTCCCGCGCTGGGTGGCCGTGCTGGGCACGCTCGGCCTTTCGGTCCTCCTGTTCGGCGGAGTCGGTGCACTGGTGTCGGCTTCCGTCGGCCAGCTGGTGGGAAACGCCGAGACGTACCAGGCGCAGGCGGCCCTGCTGATGGAGCGGGTCGAGACCTGGCTTCCCCTGGAGGCCCTGGGGGTGGACGCGGAGCGCGTGACCGGTCCGTTGGGCTCGCTTCCCGTGGACGCCGTCGGAAGCGTCCTGGTGGGCACGGGGAACGCGCTTCTCGATCTGTTGTCCCAGTCGCTGGTGGTGGGGATCTTCGTGGTGTACCTGCTGATCGGGAGCGCGGGACGTGAGGAGGAGCGGCGGGGTACGCGTGCCGAGATCGAAGAGCGGATCCAGCGCTTCCTCGTCACGAAGGCCGTCATTTCCGCCGCCACCGGCGTCTTCGTAGGCGTCACGTTGGCGCTGCTCGGCATCGATCTGGCCCTGGTCTTCGGGTTGATGGCGTTCCTGCTGAATTTCGTCCCGAGCGTCGGCTCGGTAATTGCGACGCTCCTCCCCCTCCCCATCGTGCTCATGAATCCGGACGTTTCCGCACTGACCGCGGTGCTGGCCCTGGCGATTCCGGGCGTCGTCCAGTTCGCGATCGGGAACGTCATCGAGCCGAAAGTGATGGGCGAATCGCTCGATCTCCACCCCGTGGTGATTCTCTTGTCGCTGATCTTCTGGGGCATGCTCTGGGGCATCGTCGGCATGCTGCTGGCGACCCCGATTACGGCCGTGCTGAAGATCGTTTGCGAGAAGTTCGAGTACACCCGCGGCGTCGCACAGATTCTGGCGGGGAGGATCGAATCCCGAAGCGCCGACCCAGCTCGGGAATACCGGAGTTCCTAGAGGCCATCTCAGTACCTCGATCGAGAGGTACTGAGATGGCCTCTAGTCCGCATCGGGGGCGTGGAAGTCCACGAGGCGGACTTGGGCGCCCTCGAAGCCTGCCCAGTCCTCCTGCTCGAAGGCCAGGACTGCGAGAAAACCGGGTGGATACCCGAGGGCGAGTCGGGGGTCTTCCGGGTGGACGAGGGAACGCACGACCTGGGCCAACCCGGGATTGTGTCCGACCACCAGCACGCTGCCCGCTCCGTCCGCGACACCGCCGATCCCGTTGGCGATCTGAGTGGGCGACGCCAAGTACAGCGACGCTTCGAAGTGAACGTCACCGGAGTCGTCGAGGACTGCGGCCAGCGCACCCCACGTCTGGCGCGCGCGCAGGGCCGTAGAGCACAGGACTCGACTCGGTGTCGGATGCGACTCTTTGCAGTGTCGGGCGATCTCCTCAGCCTGACGTCGCCCACGGGGTGACAAGGGGCGTTCGTGGTCCGACGGCCCGTCGAGGGCCTCCGCGTGCCGCAACAGCATCAGCGTCTTCTGGGTCATGGGGCCTGGCCTCCGATCTCACGAGCATAGCCCCATGGCGGCTGCCCGAGCGGTTTGCCAAGTTTGTGTGGCTCCCCAGATTGGAAGACCCTTGGCCATTGAATCGACTCCGGCCCGCCCACACCCGGAGCGACAGCTCCGGGATGAGGGCGGCGAGCGCGAGTTCGAGATCGCGCTCTCCAAACTCACCCGTCGTGTTCTGAACTCGAGTGTCGAGGGCATCGATGACGCCATTCGCCGCGGCCTGGAACAGGCCATGCGCATGGCGGGCGCGGACCAGGTCGGTCTGCACGCGTTCGACCCGACGGGCGGACGCCCCCCCGACCACTACACCTGGAACCGCGAGTACAAGCCCCGAGACGCGCGACACATACGCGCCTTCCGCTGGGCGGCGGAGCGCGTCCTCAAGGGCGAGGTGTTGCACATACCCGACGTGTCGCATCTGCCGGCCGACGCG
This sequence comes from Pseudomonadota bacterium, assembly GCA_022361175.1. Taxonomy (GTDB): domain Bacteria; phylum Myxococcota_A; class UBA9160; order UBA9160; family UBA4427; genus JAKSBN01. The sequence goes on from JAKSBN010000224.1 coordinate 10,975, forward strand.
GATGCGGAGAGAACGGACCTGAAGGCGCGCGGCATTCTGTCCTTGCTGGGACTGCCCGTCCGATCCGGCGGGCGTCTCGTGGGCTACCTGGCGTTCGAATGCACGGCGACGCCGCGCGTCTGGACCGAACGGGAGATCGCCCGCCTCGGTGTCGTGGCCGAGATCTTCTCGAGCGCGCTGCACCGCAAGCGAGCCGAAGAGGCGCTGCGCCAGCAGATCGCCGGCGAGTCGCGGCTGGGCACGATCGCCATGCGGCTGCTGGCCTGCGAGGCCGACGACCTCGTGCCGGCTCTGCGGGATTCCCTGCGCGACCTCGCGGAGCAGGTCGGCGCGGATCGCGTGGTCGCGACCGCGGGAGCGGAGTCGCGAACGGAAGAGCCGCGGCTGCGGGTCGAATGGCGGTCGGACTCGGGCTCGTTCAACGAAGCCCGACGGTTGCCTCCCGATTCGAACTCGCCTTCGTTTCTGGCGGTGCCGTTGTTGGCCGGACTCCCGGACCGGGGTGCGGTGCTGCTGGAGAGTCGGCGCCCCGGCCGCTTCTCGTCGAGCGAGGAGCGCGCGCTCATTCGGCTGGCGGTCGAGCTCTTCGCCATTGCGCTCCGGCGGCACTGGGGCGAGGTCGACCTGCGCGAAACCCAGGCGCAACTGACCCAGGCCCAGAAGCTCGAGTCGGTCGGGCGTCTGGTCGGCGGCGTGGCACACGACTTCAACAACCTCTTGACCGTCATCGGGGTGAATGCCAAGTCGCTCCTGGCCGAGCTTCCGGAAGGGCACTGCCTGCGGGCGGACGCGGAGGACATCGGGCGCGCGGCCGAGGCGGCGACGCAGCTCACGCGGCAGCTCATGTCGTTCAGCCGCCGGGACGAGCCGGTGGTTCCCACCGAGGGGGTGGATTCGGCGATCGGCTCGTTGGAACCGATGCTGCGGAGGTTGGTGCGCGAAGACATCTCGTTGGTCGTCGATCTCGGGGCGGGCGCGAGCGCGGTGCGACTGGAGCCCGGTCCGCTGCAGCAGGTCCTGGTCAACCTGATCGTGAACGCCGGCGACGCGATGCCCACCGGGGGCGTGCTGGTGGTGAGAACGGCCATCGAGCAGGTCGGAGACGAGCGGGCCCGTGATCTGAGGGTCGAGCCGGGCGAGAAGCTCCGCTTGGAAGTCAGCGACACTGGCATCGGCATGGAAGACCAGGTTCGCGAGCGCGCCTTCGAGCCGTTCTTCACGACCAAGCCGCCCGACAAGGGGACGGGTCTCGGCCTGTCGATCATCGACACCATCGTGCGGAGGGCCGAGGGCGCCGTCGATGTCTCCAGCCAGCCGGGCTTGGGTACGACGTTCGCCGTCTACCTGCCCCTGTGCGAGTTGAGCCCGGTTCGGGCCGCCAGCGAAGAGCCGGTCTACCCCCCTGCCGGGGCCGAGTGTCTGCTGGTCGTGGAAGACGAGCCGGCCGTGCGCCATCTGGTCTGTCGCATCCTGCGTCGGGCGGGCTACCGGGTGCTGGAGGCGGGGGACGGCAAGGAGGCGTTGTCGGTGGCCGCCCGGTATCCCGCGGAGATTCACGCCCTGGTGACGGACGTGGTGATGCCCCTCATGCGCGGGGGCGAGCTGGCCCGGCAGCTTCGGCGACAGCGACCAGAGACGCGGGTCCTGTTCCTCTCCGGCTACCCCGACGAGCCGGAATCTCAGGAATCGCTGCGGTCGCACGCCTTCCTGGCCAAGCCGTTCAGCGAACAGCAGCTGCTCTCCGTGTTGAGAGGCGTTCTGGACGCAACGGCCTAGACTCTCTCGTCCGCCGCTCCGGCAGTTTGCAAACGAACTGAGGAGGGCGTCGGAGCGGCCCGAGGAGTCTGCGCCATCACCCCGCCCAGGACCGTCCTCACTCGCTACGTGCTGTATCAGATTCCCAGCTGGCTGCTGGCGACCCTGGTGCTGTTCGTTCTTCACCAGTGGGAGTGGATCTCGCTGCCGGTGGCCGTGCTGCTGTTCGCGCTCCTGCTGGTCAAGGACGCGGTGCTGTTTCCGCTCACGCGGGCCGCCTACGAGGATCGATCCGAGCACGGACCGGAAGCCCTGGTGGGCGCGCGTGCCGTGGCCGAGCAGCCGCTCGATCCGACGGGATACGTTCGGATCGGTTCCGAACGTTGGCAGGCGCGCATGGCGCGTGGCGAGGCGTCGGCCGCGGCCGGGGAATGGGTCGAAGTGCTGGCCGTGGAGCGGCTGACGCTTCGCGTCCGTCGCGCGAGCGAGCCCCGAACTTCACGATAAGTCCCCAGGGGCACCGTTTCCGGGCTACACTGGCCGGGCTGGGAGGAGAGCCGTGAGTCAGCATCCGTTGGTCGACCTGTCGCGCGATGGGGAAGTGCGTCAGGCGAAGGGTTTTCGCCAGGCCGCCGCCGCACTCTCGGGCGAGAGCCTGGGCGCGGCCTATCGGGAAGAGGTGGCGCAGGCGCCGCGGCGGGAGGGCTCCGGCCGCGCCTACATCGGCGTGCGGACGTCGCGCGTGGGCCGCGAGCTGCGTGCCGGCCGCGAGGGCGAGCACCTGGCGCAGGCGCTCGTGGCGTCTCATTCCGTGCCCGAAGCCGCGGTGGCACTGGGGGACGAGGAATCCCTGAGGTTCTTGGACTATGCCGTCCCTCTCGAGGCGGCCGGTTCCTCCGAGAAGCCGATCGGGCTGGGACGCGTGGACTTGTTGGGGGCCACCACCGGCGGGCGTTTGGTGGTGGTTCAGATGAAGTTCGTTCCGGCCGGAGCGAATCGCGTGGGAACCGGGGACACCCCGCTGCGCGCGCTCTTGGAAGGTCTCGCCCGCTGCGCGGCCGTGAAGGCCAACCAGGAGGTGATCCGAGCGGAGGCCGCCGACGTGTTCGGCGCCGAGTTGAGCGACCAGGATCCGATTCTGATCGTGCTGGGCAGCCGCCGCTACTGGGAGCTCTGCCGCAAGCGCGAAGCCCAGAAAGGTGCGGCCTGGATTCAGCAGCTGGAGCGGCTGCAGCGCGAGTGCGAAGAACAGTTCGGAATGGACGTCCGCTATCTCACGATCGACCTCTCCGGCGATCCCGGTTGGGAGTACGCCGAGGCCGGGCCGAAGCTCGTCGACATGGCCAAGCTGGCGGCGGCGTGGGAGCCGGGGGCCGGCCGGGTCAAGCCGAAGCCCAAGCCGCGGCCCAAGACGTCCACAGCGCCCGTCGAGGTGATCGTCGAGGCCGATCTCTCGCGTCCGCCCCGGACCTACTCGATCCGAGACAGCTACGCGCCCGGCGATCGCATTGCGCACCCCACCCTGGGCGAGGGGGTCGTGCAGGGCGGAGCCGGTCCGGGCAAGATCCAGGTGCGCTTCGGCGAACGCAAGAGCCTGCTCGTGCACGAGCGGGCCTGAAGAACTTCGCTAGGCGCCTTCACGGAGGGACGCCAGCAGAGCCGAGAGCTCGCGTAGCTTGGCCTGGATCTTCCTCGCGTTGCGCGGTCCCATCCGAAGCAGCTGCTTCTGCGCGGGCGCCAGCCACTCCAGCTGGGAGTCGGCGAACTCGTAGCGAAGTGCACGCCGGCGCAGCTCGACGGGGCCGCTCGGAGGCTCCACCTCGAGCAGCAGGTCGACGGCCGTCCGCAGGCGGGCGTCGAAGTCGCCGTCGGGGTAGCCCAGCTCGCGGTGAGCCTGGCGCACCAGGGGCTCGGCCTGCCGGTAGCCCGCCCACCACGCCTCCACGTCCAACCCCGCGACGGCATCTGCGAGCCGGTCGTAGCGCGCGTAGCTGGCCGGGTCGATGTAGAGCCGACCCTCGCGTTCGACGGCCCGGAAGCGCTGCTTCGGGGCGAGGAAAGCCAGGTGCTTCCGGGGCGTGCCGCCGTCGGCGATGTTGTCGACCGAGACGGCGAAGCGGCGGATCAGATCAGCGGCCGGGACCTCGAGAATCGAGTCGGGCCAGAGCGCCAACAGCTCGCGTCGAACCCAGCCGTCGCTCTCGTCCAGCGCTGGAAGCGTCGCCGCCACCGCGGCGACGGTCTCGGCTTCGCGCGGGGCCGCGGCCACCGCCGGGGGTGTGCTGGTGCGGGGCGGGGCTCGGTCGGGCGCGGAAGCCGAAGCGGTCGCGCCCTGGATCGGGAGCGGCGCGGCAGCGACTTCCGGGAGGGGCTCCGTCCGCTGCTCCCACCAGCTCCAGCCGGCGACTGCAGCCGCGCCCAGCAACACCGCGGCCGCGAGGTAGCGCCGCCGTGCAGCGCGGCGCCGGCGGACCACCCCGGCCAACCCGCCAGCCAATCCGCGCTTCGATGCGTGACGGAAGTCCGGCACACCGCCTCCCCGACAGGACCCTCCTGAGGGTAGCGGATGCGGTGAGGCGGGTCGTCGGGCCTAGTGCAGGTGCCCGGGGCCTTCCGCCCAGCGCCGCACGACGCCCAGCATCTGACGGGCTTCGAGCGTCGAGGTCTCGGTGCCGTCGCCCAGTTCGATGTACATGGCGAGATCCGCGGCGGCGGATTCGTAGTCGCCCAGCTCCGTTCGGGCCAGGCCGCGGGACCAGTAGACGTCGGTGAAGTCGGGCGCCAGCTCGAGGGCCGTATCGTAGTCGTGGACGGCCGACTCGAAGTCGTTCTGATCGGCCGCCACCAGGCCGCGGCCGTAGTAGGCGTAGGCGTTCCCCGGGTCGAGGCCGATGGCCCAGTTGAAGTCGTCGAGCGCCTTCTCGTGTTGGCCGATCTCGCGCTGTACCGTGCCTCGCTGCGACAGCAGTTGGCTGTCCTCGAAGCCCAGGGCCAGAGCGCGATCGAAGCACGTCAGGGCGCCGTGGGCGTCCCCCATCCAGCGATGGAGCACGCCCTTGTTCGCGTGGGCGACGTCGCATTGCGGGTCCAGGAACAGAGCCGAGAGAATGTCGGTGGTCGCGGCCTCGAGATCGCCGAGGGCGAGCTGGATGGACGACCGGTTGGCCAGCAGCAGAGGATGGTGGGGGTGCAGGTCGAGCGCTTCGTTCAGGAGGTGTTGAGCGAACACGATGTCGCCCGATTCGAACTCCGAGAGCGCCCTCTCCAAACGGATTGCGGCGTCCGAAGAGGCGGGCGAGACCGTTGGAGCGCGCTCGTCGAGGGTGTCGCACCGCTGTAGCCGAACCAGCACGGACAGCTCGGCGATCTGGTTGAGGGCGTCCTCCTGGACGGCCTCCTCCTCATCGTCGCCGAGCGAGAGAAAGGTCTCGAAGTCACGCAGGGCGGAGGGGTAGCGGCGCAGAGCTCGGCGCGCCCGCGCGCGGCCCCAGTAGGCGCGCGCGCAGCCCGGATCGCGGGCCAGGCAGCGGTCGAAGTGGGCGATGGCCTTGGCTTCGTTCCCGAGTTCGCAGTGGACGTTGCCGAGATTGCAGAGGGCTTCGGGGAAGTCCGGACGGAGGCGCAGCGCTTCTTCGAACTGTGCGCGCGCCGCGTGAAGATGGCCTTCGAAGACCAGCTCCAGGCCTCGGGCATTGACGACTTCAGCTTCGCGACCGCCTCGCAAGGGCATCTCTCTCTCCGGCGGGCCTCCTTCTTCACCCTCATGAATCGGCCGTTCGGGCGGGCGGCTCAAGAGGCAATTCGGCATCGCTCCCGGGCGCCCGGGGATCGGTACACGAGCTACCGACTGGCTGCGGGTTGCTGACTGGCGCCTCGTTCGGCGCCCAAAGGGGGCTATGCCGTTGCGCGCACCAGCGCCACGGCGAGCGCGCCGAGCAGCAACCCGGCCGCCAGGGCGGCCGCACGTCGACCGAGACCGCGCGCGATCGTCTCGATCAGGAATACGAACAATGTGGGGGGCATCACGGGACCTCTGAGATCGAAGTTGCGGGGGCGAGCGTGCTCGGCGGCTGCGACAGATCCGGACACGCCCCGCTCCTTGCTGCTGGGGGTCTGCCCAGCAGCCCCCGACCGCGCCGGGTCGGAGTTCAACCTAGCCGGACGGCTGGCCGGCGAGCCGCTGGGAGAGTTCGCCCACGAGGGCTTCGAGCTCGAGGGTCAGGGCGCGAGGCAGATCTGCGCCCAGGGCGGACAGCACCGTCTGGTGGTACCAGAGGGTCTCCTCGGGCGAGGCGTTGAAGCGCGTGAGGGTGTCCGCGCCTTCGGCGCGCAGGTCGGCGACGAGATTGGAGAGGTTGTGGAGCTTGTCGCACGCTGCGACCAGCCGAACCCGGCGGTCCGCTCGTTGGAGCTTGGCGATGTACGCGTTCTTGCGCTCCCGCCACGGCGACTTGCGATTCGGAGTGTCTCCATCCAACAGGTCGCTGCAGGTGACGACGATGCGCGCCACCTCGTCGCCGAACTCGGTCGCGAGCTCTTCCGCCGACACGTCCTTGCAGTCCTCCAGCGTGTCGTGCAACAGCGCGGCGATGGTCTGCTCGACGTCGCCTCCGTGTTCGAGCACCGCGCCGGCGACCTGCAGCAGGTGGCTCACGTAGGGAACGCGCTTGCCCTTGCGCGTCTGGCCCTCGTGGGCGCGGAGGGCGAAGGCGAGGGCGCGGCCCAGCTGCTCGTGCTCCCGCGCGTTCATCCCGCGCCCCGCGGCTCGGCTTTCCGGTAGGGCACTAGCGATCCCTTCGCCGCTGCACGACCATGACCTCGAAGCGGCCCTTGGGGCCGACGAACTGGGAGCCCAACCAACTCACGATCCCCACGATCGCGGTTCCGAGGGCGGCCGGGATCAGTCCCGACACCGAGAACCCGGGCAGCAGCCACGCCACCAGCGCGAACATCAGCGCGTTCACGACCAGCAGGAAGAGGCCCAGGGTCACGATCGTGATCGGCAGGGTCAAGAAGACCACCACCGGTCGCACCAGCGCATTGACGATGCCCAGCAGGAGGGCGGCCGCAATCAGCGTGCGGTTGTCGTCGATCTGGATGCCCGTCACCAGCCGCGCCGACAGCCACAGACCCAGGGCGCCGATCGCCAATCGAATCACGAGCCCGACCATGGTCCTCTCCTTCGCGCTGCACCAAGCGGGATGGCAGCGTCGAACGGGGCAGGGCGCAAGTCACGGTGGCAGAATTCCGGAGGCCGCGGGACGAGCGGCTCGCGTTCGGTGTGGCGTCGGGGCTAGAGGGCCTCGAGCGCGACGGCCCCCGTCGGCGCGGGACCCGCTGGGGCGGACTCGATGGTGATCCAGACCTTCACGACGCGGCCCATATCGCGGGGGAGCTGCGTCCACAGCGTCGCTTCACCGCCGGCGGCCGGGGCGAAGGCGCCGGCCAGTACGATCTCGGCGTCCCCGCCCTGGACCCACAGGGCATAGGTCTGCCCCTCGGCCAACGAACCCAGCTCGCGCGCGTGCAGGTAGCAGTAGTACTGGTCCCACTCCCAGAAGACGCGCGCGTGCGCCGGGTCCCCCGCCCGCCCGCGCAGCTTCGCGATCTCCACGTCGGGGGACCGCAGCATGGCGATCTGCTTCTCGGCGTCCAGCAGGGCGACTTCGAGCGCATTCAGCCGCTCGTCGAACTCGACCAGCTCGGCATCGCTCTCGGCCACGAGTTCCCGCAGCTCGTCGCGTTCCAGCGCGAGTTCGGCGCCCTGCGCGCGCGCCTCGGCAAGCGCCTGCGCCTGCCACTCGGTCTCGCGGGATTCGAAGCTCCACATGAGAACGGCCGTCGCCGCCGAAGCGGCGAGTGCGGCGGCGGCGATCCAGCCGAGCGGCGACCGAGAGCGCACGGCCGGAGCCGGAGTCGCCGGGTCGATGCTGGGGCCGCCCAGCTCCCGCATGAGCCGCTGTCGCACCGAGGCCGAGGGGGCCTCCGGCGGCAGCGACGACAGAATCTGCGCCACGGTCTCGCGCGCTGCGTCCAGGGCCGCGGACCCCTCTGCGGTGGATTCGACGGACTGCTCCCGCTGGCGCTGGGCCTCGGGATCGAGCGCGCCGGTGAGGATCTCGAGAATGTCGTCGTCCATCTCACTCATCGTCGCTTCCCAGCTCGATCCTGCCCAAGCGCTCGCGGAGGTCTTCCATCGCCTTGCGGATGCGGGACTTGATGGTTCCCAGCGGCGTGTCCAGGCGTTCGGCGATCTCGCGGTGCGAAAGGCCGTCGAGGAAGGCCAGCTCGAGCGCGTGGCGCTGAGCGGGGGCCAGCTCCCGCATGGCGCGCTGCACGCGCCTCCGCTGCTCGGCGGCCTCGACCTGTGCCAGCGGAGACTCCCGCGGCTCGACCCGGGCGCCCTCGGTGGCCATGCTCTGGGCCTCGCCCCACTCGCTGCCCAGCCGCCGCCGGCGGCGTATCGCGCGGCCGCGGTCGAGTGCACGGCTTCGGGCCAGCGTCAGGAGGTACGTGGACGGCGCCGCCCGCTCGGCGTCGTAGCGGTCCGCCTGCTTCCAGATCTGGACGAACACGTCCAGAAGCACTTCTTCGGCTTCCGCCCGATCGCCCAAAATGCGCAGCCCGACCGCGAGGACCGCGCCCGCATGCCGGTCGTACAGCGAGGCCAGGGCGGCGGCGTCTCCGCCCTTCACCGCCATCATCAGTCGGCGATCCACTTCGGCCTGCGGCTCTCTCCCGATCCGGCTCAACGCAAGGGGCCCTCCGCTCCGTTCCAGGATCTCGCGAACAGGAGCGGAGGATGCCACGAGTCGTACTCCACTGCGGGGGGAAACCGAGGCGCAGGCGCAGCGCCTTCGAATCGGCACGTGACGCCGTCCGAGGCCACTCGCCTCGCGCGTCTGGGCGTATGTCATCGCTCTCACCCCATGCCCCGAAGGGGGAGCACGTGTTCCGCCATAGGGACTCATAAGCGATACGCCGCCCGCGTCACAGCTGGATGAAGGGTTCGGGGAGGAAAAATCTGACGGTTCGGTGGGAGGCGTATCTCGTGCGGGGCTGCGCGCGGCGGCGGCGGCGAAACGCCGTTCAAAGGCGCGCCCAGCCCGCCGAGTGGAGCTCGTGGCCGGCGTTTGGGGTTCCGACCGCGGCACCAGGTCGGAGCGACCAGGGGACTCGCCGGTCACGAGCCTTGCTCGGGTAGGGGGACGCCCGGGGCTGGGCTGGGGGCTTCACCGCTCGCTGCCGGGGGAATCGGCCGCCTTCTGGCGGCGCTTGTCTCCCACCCCGCATCCCCGCCTCCAGATCCGGCGCTTCCGGCACGACAAGACGGAGTGCGATGCTAGACGCCGTCTCCATCAGTCTGTCCGGCATGAGCGCGGCCACCACGCGCCTGGCCAACTCGGCTCACAACGTGGCGATCTCGCTGGTCGAGGAGCCGCGGCCGCTCCGGACCGACCAGGTGACGCTGTCCGGCGGCGGCACCGCGGCCATCACGTCGCGGGCAGAGACTCCCGAGCCGATCCGCCTCGATCGCGAGATCGTGGAGCAGATCCGGGCCGGCCACGGCTTTCGGGCCTCGCTTCGGGTGCTGGATGCGGAGCTCGACCGCCGCGGCCAACTCCTCGATCTGCTGGCCTGAGGCGGGCGTCTCGGCTCCGGGTTACTCTCCACCGGCAACGCGATCGGAGAGTGTGGTAGATGGCCGCCCCCGCGACCGACGTCCCCATTCGCCCCGACATCCCCGAAGCCCACCGCGTCGTGTGGGAGCGCATCTCTCGCGCCGGGAGCTGGTGGACGGGGTCCCTGCGCGTCGCCATCGCCCGCTCGGCGCGGGACGCCCGGGGTTGCGCGCTGTGTCAGAGCCGCAAGGAAGCCCTCTCGCCCCAGGCCGTCGCCGGCCAACACGACGGCGAGACCCCTCTTTCCCCGGACGTGGTGGATGTGATCCACCGCGTGACGACGGATCCCGGGCGGCTTTCCCGAAGCTGGTTCGAGGGCGTGCGCGCCGGCGGGCTGGAGGAAGGGCCCTACGTCGAGCTGCTCGGGGTCGTCGTCGCCGTGGTCTCGATGGATGCGTTCTGCCACGCACTGGGCCTGCCGTTCGAGCCGCTGCCCGAGCCCGTGGCGGGCGAGCCCAGCCACTACCGGCCGGCGAACGCCGCCCGCGAGCAGGCCTTCGTGCCCATGATTCCCGCACGGGGCGCCCGCGGCGCGGAGGCGGATCTCTGGCAGCCTCCGCGTACGGGCAACGTGGTGAGGGCGCTCAGCCTGGTTCCCGACGCCGTGCGCGATCTCAAGACGCTGTCGGCGGCACACTACCTGCCGATGGACCTGGTCGCGGTGCCCACCGCCAACGGCGGTCGCGCGCTCACGCGGGCGCAGATCGAGCTGGTGGCGGGGCGCGTATCCGCCATCAACGAGTGCTTCTACTGAACGAGCGCGCACGCGACGCTGCTCCGGGCGAGCGGCGAGACCTCGGGCGAGGAGCTGGACGTGCACGCGGTGACCGACGGCAAGGCGGCGGCCGCCAGCGGCGTCCCCCACGCCGAGGCCCTGGTGGCGTTCGCCGAGGCGGCTCTGGGCCGCGACGCGGTCGCCCTCGAGCAGGCCCGCAGTCGCGTCGCCGCGGAGCTGGGTGTCGAAGCCCTGGTGGACGCGGCGGCCGTGGTGGCGAACTTCCAGCGCATGGTGCGCATCGCCGATTCGACGGGCATTCCCCTGGATGCGCCGCTCGAGATGTTGAGCCAGGATGTGCGGGAAGAACTCGACTTGGGGCGGTTTGCGGCGGCCGCGAACACGCCGGAGCCGAGCGGCTGGCGCCGCTTGGCGGGCCCGGTGCTGAGGCGGCTGTTTCGCACCGTCTTTCGCGGCGTCGCCTGGATCCGTTCGCGCTCGAAGCGACCCGATCGGGGGGCTACGGAGGACTCATGCTGACCACGCTTCCTTTCGGCCGCACGGGGCACACCAGCTCGCGAATCCTCTTCGGAGCGGCCGCCCTGTGGCGGGCCAGCCAGGACGAGGCCGATCAGGCCCTCGATCAGCTGCTGGAAGCCGGGGTGAACCACATCGACGTGGCCGCTTCGTACGGAGACGCGGAGCTGCGGGTGGGCGCGTGGATGCCCGAGCACCGCGATCGCTTCTTCCTGGCCACGAAGACCGGCGACCGCGACTACGCCGGCGCGCGCGACTCCATCCAGCGCTCGCTCGAGCGTCTGCGCGTGGACCGGATCGACCTGATCCAGCTGCACAACCTGGTGAAGCCGGACGAGTGGGAGCAGGCCTTCTCGGACGACGGCGCGCTGCGCGCGCTGCTGGAGGCGCGAGACGCCGGCTTGGTTCGGTTTCTGGGCGTCACCGGGCACGGGACCCGGGTGGCGTCCATGCATCGCAAGAGCCTGGAGCGCTTTCCCTTCGACTCGGTGCTGCTGCCCTACAACCATTCCATGATGCGAGATGGCGACTACGCCCGAGACTTCGAGGCCCTGGTTGGGGAGTGCACGGAGCGCGGAGTCGCCGTCCAGACGATCAAGTCCATCGCCCGCCGCCGCTGGCGGGACGGCGACGCGCCCAATCGCGACACCTGGTACGAGCCCTTCGAGCGGCAAGACGACATCGACCGCGCCACGCACTTCGCGCTCTCGCATCCCGGCCTGTTCGTGAACACCGCCAGCGACCTGCGTCTGCTTCCGCGCATTCTCGACGCGGCCGCCCGCTTCGGCGAGCCCCCGTCGGAGGGCGAGATGGCGGAACTCCACACGCGCCTCGCCGTCGAGCCGCTCTTTGTGAGGGGCTACCGCCCCGACGCGTAACCGCTCCCTCGCGGCGAGCGCGATCGGGATGCGGTGTTCACTCCGCTGGCAACCCCACGCCTCAAGTCCGGGCCCGTTGCACCGATTCAGCTCCACGGGAGTGCTCTGCGAGTTTCCGATCTCGCAGTGCGCGACGGAGGCCGCCATGTCGGCAGCAACGGGGCAACCTGGCTTCGGGGCCTGGGCCGCGCGCCCGGACGGGTCCCAGGTACACATCGACGAGCGGTTCGACGAGTTCTTCTCGCGCCAGTTCGGCGGGCGCGAACGCATCGGCCGGACCCTGCTGGTCTCGATTGCGGCCGGGCTGCTCCTGTGCGACTTCGCGAGCGCGTCGTTCGTTTCCGGCTGGGTGCGATGCGCGCTGATCCTGCCGGGGCTCACGACGCTGGTCCTGCAGGCGGCCGGCCACGAGGTTCCCGACCCGTGGCGACGCGTGGGGTTGCTGGCGGGCGCACTGGCTTGCGCCGCGCCGACGACGCTGGCCGGTGCCGCCATCTGGCACCTGCAGCTGGCCGCGGCCCTGCTCGCCGTGTTCGCGCTCTCCGACCAGCGCCCCTGGCAAGGCGCCGCCGCGGGCGCGCTGCTGGCGACGGCGGCACTCGCGCTGGGGGCGCTCGCGGGTCAGCCGCTCTCAGAAGCCTTCGCGTCGACGGCCTGGGCGGTGCCGGCGGCTTTCGGCGTGGGCTTCGCGGAATGCGAATATCGCAGTCGCTGGGCCCGAACCATCTACTCGTGCTCGTCTTTGCTGCGGAAGATGGCGGATCGCGACGGGCTCACCGGGATCGCCAACCGTCGCAGCTTCGATGCGGACTTCGATCGCGTCTGGCGCCAGGCGCGCCGTGACAAGCAGTCGTTGGTCGTGGCCTTCGTCGACGTGGACGGGTTTCACGATTTCAACGAGCGGCGGGGGCCGCTGACCGGCGACGAGTGCCTGAGACAGTTGGCGGGGGCCATCGTGTCCTGCGCGCGGCGACCGCTGGACATCGCGGCTCGCTTCGGTGGCGACGAGTTCGCCGTCGTTTGGTACTCGGCCGGCCGTGAGGCCGCTCGGATTCTCACGAAGCGCCTCGAGGACGCCATCACCACGGCCGAACCGGGGCGCGGCCCCCGCGGAGAGGCGGGCGTCCGTGTCCACATCGGAGCCGCCGTCGTCGTTCCGGATCGGGACGACTCGGCCATCGAGGCCCTCGCATTGGCGGATGCAGCCCTTGAACGGGCGGCTGACTCGCATCGGCCCGAGGTGCTGACCCTCGAAGACGAGGGCACGGCCCTCTACTGACCCGGTTCGTCGCTCGTCACGGGCACGCCCCCGCGCAGCACAAAGAACTGTCGGTCCGGGTCCGAAGCCGTCTCCTCCACGCGCTCGCCGTTCGGGCCCCGGCGCAGGACCACGGCCTGGTCCGGCGCGTACTGGACGATGTAGGCCTTGCGAACGGTCTCCGACTGGTTGGCGCCCGTGGCGTGAGGGGTGAGGGACGAGAACACGACGATGCTGCCGGCTCGCACGGGAACGGGTCGCGCTTTTCTCGGTTCCGTGTGCGAGCAGACCCATCCGAGGTCCGTGAGCTCGTGCCGCAGCGTGCCGTGGCGGTGGACTCCCGGAACCACCCAGGGACAGCCGTTGGATTCGTCCGCGTCGGTGAGCGCGATCCAGCAGGTCAGGTACTGCTGCGGCTCGACGAAGGCGTAGCCGTTGTCCTGGTGCCAGGGGAAGGGCTCCGGGGTGCCGGGCTTCTTGTAGACCGCCTGGTCCCAGTAGAGCCGCGAGTCCCCTCCGATCAGGTCGTGCACCAGGTCGGTGAGCGGGGGGCGGCGACAGAGGTCGCGCAGGACCTCGGACTTCGCGACCAGGTGGGTGGTGAAGGTGATGGCGTTGGCGCGCGCGATGAAGAGGCGCCCGTCCTCGCGCGACTGCAGGAACTGCTCGACCTGCGCCTCGAAGGGATCGATGGCGGCGGTTGCGCGGGCGACCGTCTCCGCGTCGAAGGCGTCCTCCAGGACGAAGAACCCGTCTTCGTCGTAGGCGCGCGCCTGTTCGTCCGTCAGCAGGCGTCGCTCGGGCGGGCACGGCTGCCACTCGAAGCCCTGGTTCCACTCGTGGAGCGCGATCTTCATGCAGTTTCCCTTTCGGTCGCGCTGCCCGGCGGCAGCGGCAGGTCGTTGCCGGGACGCGGCCAGGCGATCGGCGTTACGGCACTGGCGACCGGCTCCCCGATGGCGATGCCCGCGCGGTCCACGCACGGATGGCCGGCCGGTTCGGCCCCGCGCGTGCAGCCGTCGGCGAAGTAGATCATGGTCTGGACACGGCGCGGACGCGGACCGCTGTTGGGCTTCGCCAGATGGATGGTGAGCCCGTGGTGGAACGCGACCGAGCCGCGAGGAACCCGCGCGAACTCGGGGCGCACGCCCCGGGCTTCGTCGCCCGCTTCCAGGTCGAATCCCCGGCCGGTGAAGATGTTGGCGAAGCGGCGCACGCCGAAGCGATGGCTGCCCGGCACGTAGCCCATGGCACCGTCCTCCAGCTCGACGTCGTCGAAGGGGATCCACGCGGTGACGGTCAGCGGCTCCGCCAGCGGCCAGTACGGCTGATCCTGGTGAGCGTCGGTCTCGCGCCCGCCCGCCTCCTTGTAGAGGGCCTGGTCGTGCCACAAGCGCACGGCGGCGACGCCCAGGAGCGCGCAGGCGGCTTCGGCCACGGCCGGGTGAAAGACCAGCGGCCGCACCGCCGGCGAGTCCTCCCACAGGTTGATGCACTGCTGGAAGGACTGCTCGTAGCGGCTCTTCTCCGCCAGCGTGCGAGTGTCGCCGCGGCGCCGTTTGGCGACGGCGGCGTCGACCGCCTGCCCGAAGGCTTCGAGCTCGGGCAGGGGAATCAGGTCGGGGACGACGACGTATCCGCGCTCGTCGAACTGCGTGCGCACCGCGGCGGGCAGGCGTCCGCGGGACGCCGCTTCGAGCCCGGGCTGCGAGCGGGGCGAGTTGTCCACGGCCGCTCCTTCGGCGACCCACCGCCAAAAA
>JAKSBN010000404.1 GCA_022361175.1 Pseudomonadota bacterium
CCGCCTTTCACCTGGTAGTTCTGGTACTCACCGTCCAGGCTCTCCTCCATGCGCTTGCGCAGAAGCCCCTCGCGGTCCTTGGCCAGCAGCGGATCCCAGTAGCCGCCCCAGATCACCTTGATGACGTTCCAGCCGGCGCCCCGGAAGTTGGCCTCCAGTTCCTGGATGATCTTGCCGTTGCCCCGCACCGGGCCGTCCAAACGCTGCAGGTTGCAATTCACCACGAAGATCAGGTTGTCGAGCCGTTCGCGCGCGGCCAACGAGATGGCGCCCTGCGACTCGGGCTCGTCCATCTCGCCGTCTCCCATGAACGCCCACACCTTGCGGCCCTCGGTGTCGAGCGTGCCGCGGTCGTTCAGGTACTTCATGAAACGAGCCTGGTAGATGGCCATCAGCGGGCCCAGGCCCATGGAGACGGTGGGGAATTGCCAGAAGTCGGGCATCAGCCGCGGGTGCGGATACGACGACAGCCCCAGCCCGTCGACCTCCTGCCGGAAGAGCTGCAGCTGCTCTTCGGTGAGGCGGCCCTCCAGAAAGGCCCGCGCGTAGATGCCGGGGGACGAGTGCCCCTGGATCAGAACCAGGTCGCCGCCGTGGTCGGCGTCGGGCGCGCGGAAGAAGTGGTTGAAGCCGACGTCGTAGAGCGTGGCGGCCGAGGCGAAACTGGCGATGTGGCCGCCCAGCTCGGCGGACTGGCGGTTGGCCTGCACCACCATCGCCATGGCGTTCCAGCGAATGATCGACCGCAGTCGGTGCTCGAGCTCGTGGTTGCCGGGGCTCTTCTGCTCGTGGGCTTCGGGGATCGTGTTGACGTAGGCCGTGTTCGCGCTGTACGGCAGGTGGGCACCCTTGCGCCGCGCGCGCCGGATCAGACGGCCCACCAGGTAGTGGGCCCGCTCGACCCCCTCGCGCTCCAGCACCGAATCGAGCGCATCGAGCCACTCCTGTGTCTCCTGCGGATCCGGGTCGGGAGGCAATGCCATGCGATTCCCCTCACAGTCCCCGGGGCGGGGACTCCCACAAACTACCGCCCTCACGACGACGCGTCAGCGCCCGCCTCGCTCGCGTCCGGACGCTCCGGCGCCCGGCTCGAATGGGTTGGATGCGGCACGGGTACCGATGGGTTCCGCACCGCCGCCCGCGGTTTTCTTCGGTAGATCCGCATGGGAGGGAAACCCTCTTTTGCCGTTTGGAACTTGTGGTACGTCGGATCCGGCCGCGGCCCGTAGGGCGCGTCGGGAGCCCCCAGCGGAATCGCCTCCAGCTGAGACCAATCGGCGTGCTCGAACAGGAAGTGTTTCAGGTAAGCGTCGTTGTGCGCGTGCGTGTGATACCGGATCCAGATCCAGTCCGCTTGGTCGAGAGGCCTCGGGTCTTCGCTGGACATGGCGCCGATCACCCGCAGGTCCGTGTAGAACTGCAGCGGCAGATCGCCGTAGGTGGCGATGATCGTGTCCGAGGGATCTGCGTGTTCGTGCAGGAACGCGACCACCACGTCCACGGGGTCCTCCACGTCGCGGGTCACCTCGTACGCGTAGGCCGCCAGGGGAGAGAAGCCGGCCCACGTCCCCAGCAGCAACACGGGGTCTTCGTCGCCGTTCAGGACCGTCGTCACCTTGGCCTGGCTCCACTCGACGTCGACAGGGAACCACCGTTCGACGATGTCGGTCGTGGCGATCACTCCCAACAGCGCGGCGGCCACCACCGGGCTGTGCACGCGCACCCGCAGCAACAGCAGGCCCGTCGCCACGGCCCCCAGCGGCACCAGGAAGACGAAGTAGCGGAAGAAGTAGAACGGCATCAGCCAGACGACGAAGAGCCAGCTGAAGACCAGCACCCAGGCCAGCGCGTCCACGCCTTCGAAGCGCACCGGACGGCGCTCGGGGAGCGGACGCCAGCGGTGCACGGCCCACAGCAGCAGCACGCCCAGCAACAACAGCACGGGCACCGCGTGGTGGTTCAGGTGGTAGCTGGAGAGGCGGAAGTGGGTGGCGATCTTGGGCCAGGTGGGCTCGAACTTGCCCGCCGCGTTGCGCCCGAAGGCGTAGAGCCACGGCAGGGCCTGCAGCACCGCGACGCCGGCCGCGATGCCCAGCCGCTTCCAGTGCTCGCGCCAGCGTCCCCACACGAGCGCGTCGAAGAGGAAGTGGCTGCCCAGCGCGGCCATCATGACGCCCCACGCCACGTACTGCGAGTGGAAGATCCCGATCGACGCGACCGCGAAGCGCCAGGCCGCCTTCGGGTCGCCGCGGCGCAGGCGCAGGTACTCCAGCACCAGCCACACCGTGCAGGCTCCGAGCGGCGCGTAGTAGCGACACTGGCGGAAGTAGAGCAGGAACGGAACCGACGTGGCCAGCAGCAGCGCACTCCACCACGCCGCGCGCCGGTCGCCGGTGATCTCCACGGTGAGGCACCAAACCAGCCAGACCGTCACCAGCCCCAGCAGCACGCTCGGCAACCGGGCGCTCCAGGTGCTCTCGCCGAGCACGGCGAAGGAGGCGGCGGTCAGGTAGTGCGAGAGCCAAGGCGTCCAGAACCAGGTGTAGTCGTCGGGAGAAAACTCGTGCTGGGATTCCTGCGACACGAGGTTGCGGCCGTCGTACGCGGTCGGGACGCCGTGCACCAGCACGCTGCGGCCGAGCAGGGCCGTCTCGGCCTCGTCCTGCCACAGCGGACGATCGCCGAGGCGCGCGAACAACAGCAGCGCCGCCACGGCGAGCACCGCGGCCAGCGCCGCCCGCTCCACGTGTCGAGACACGAACCCCTCCCTCCCGCGAGGCCGTCGCCGGCCGTCACGGCCCTTACATCGGGAAAGGAGAGAAACGCCTTGATCGCGACCTGGGGCCGATTTCCAAGACGGGGGTTTATGCACCCATCAACGCCGTGCGCGACGAAAAACGGGGCGGAGCCCATGGCCCCGCCCCGTTTGGATCGCGTCTCGTCCGGCGGCTAGTCGCGGGACATGAAGAGGCGCAAGACGTACCAGAACATCATGGCCACCGAGGCGAAGAGCGCCAGCGCCGCGGCCACGTAGCGGTCCTCGGGGTAGTGGTGCAGGACGTTCGAGGTGTCGTAGAGAATCGCGGCGCCGGCGAAGCCGATCATGGCCACCGAGAACCAGGTGCCCATCTCGAAGCCGAAGGCCACGCCCCCGACGATCGCCACCATGGCCACCACGCCGCCCCACATCAGGAAGCCGCGCATGAAGGAGAAATCCTTGCGCGTGACGAACGCGACGGCCGTGAGGCCGCCGAAGCCCAGCAGCGTCACCAGGGCGGCACTCTGAATCACGCCCGGTGCCGTCGCGTTGGCGATGTACAGCATCGGAACGAACATGATCGACCAGGCCGCCACGTAGGCGCCGAGCGCGGCGTACTGCGCTCCCTTGCTCTCGGCCGACGCCGCCACGTGGGTCCCGATCCAGCCGAGCACGATGAAGCCGCCCAGGATCAGCAGCCAGCTGGTGCCGAGCATGAAGGCGGCAATGGACTCGGCCAGGCCGGAGGTGAAGTACCAGACCTCCAACAGGGTGAAGAGAACGATCGACCCCATGAGGTGGTTGTAGGTGCGGTTGATGAACGTCGCGCGGGCGTCGATGCCGCGCTCGGAAACCGGAACCAGAACTTCGGGTGCGGTGGTGTGCTGTTCCATCGGGATCCTCCCTCTATCGCTGCGTGCCCTGGACTCCTGCGTGAGAGTCCCGTCACGCCCCAAACTAAGCAATCGGTCCCCGCCGCAAAAGGCTGAGTTCCATTGCGGCCTCCTCCCCCCATTCGTTTCCCCCTCGGGAAGCCATTGAACCCTTCTTCTAGAATCAATATTCTAATCGTCATGTCGAGCGCCACGGCTCCGCGCCGCGCCCGCCCCTCCGCCGCCGAGACGCGGCGACGCCTGCTGGCGGCCGGCCGCACGGCCTTCGCCCGCAAGGGATTGGACGGCACCAACCTGCGCGACGACATCCTGGCGCCCGCCGGCGTTTCGGTGGGCTCCTTCTACCACCAGTTCCGCGACAAGACGGAGCTCCTGCTGGCGGTCCTGCAGGAGGATTCGGCGGCCTTCCGCGCGCGGCTGCACCAGATCCACACGCCGGCGCCCGGGCGCACCTTTGCCGACATCGCGCGCGCTTCGTACGCCTTCGTGTTCGACCTGGCGGAACAGCACGCGGACCTGATGCGCCTGCGCCGCCGCGAGAGCGAGAGCACCGACCCGCGCGTCGCGCGCTTCCTGCAGGAAGACCACGCGCGCTGGATCCAGAGTCTGACCGACGACTACCGCCAGCTGGCCCAGGTGGCGGGTGCCCGCTTCGATCCGGAGCTGGCCGCCGAGCTGATCGTCGGCCTCTCCGTCTTCACCGTGGCTCGCTGGCAGTCGCTGCCCGCCAGCGAGCGCCCGGCGGAGCGCGAACGACTGATCGAGGGACTCGTGCGCTTCACGCTCGGCGGCGTGACCGCCTTGGCCGCCAAAGAGTCCCCTCCCCCCGACCCGGAGGTTCCATGAAGTTCGGCATCTTCTACGAGCACCAGCTGCCCCGCCCCTGGCAGGAAGGGGACGAGCACCGACTGTTGAAGGACGCCCTCGACCAGGTCGAGCTCGCCGACCGCCTGGGCATCGACTACGTCTGGGAAGTCGAGCACCACTTCCTGGAGGAGTACAGCCACTCGTCGGCGCCGGAGGTCTTCCTGGCGGCGTGCAGCCAGCGCACCGAGCGCATTCGGCTGGGCCACGGCATCGTCCAGCTGCCCGTCGAGTTCAACCACACCGCCCGGGTGGCCGAGCGCATCGCCACGCTCGACCTGCTGTCCGACGGCCGCGTCGAGTTCGGCACCGGCGAGGCCCCCTCCGAGGCGGAGCTGGGCGGCTTCGCCATCGACCGCGAGACCAAGCGCGACCAGTGGACCGAGCACATCGACGCCGTCTCGCGCATGTTC
>JAKSBN010000128.1 GCA_022361175.1 Pseudomonadota bacterium
CGTGCGGGGCCTCTCGGGCACCTGGCGGCAAGTACGGGCGTGCGCAACCCACTCGATCGTTCTCGTTCCTCCTGCCGGACCTTTCTTCCGAACTCCCGTGACCCCCGGTCTCAGGTAAGTGCTCGGTAAACCCATGTTTCGCGTTCGCGCACGGTCGTCACGATGGGCTCCTTCACCCGAAGGAGGAGTCCGATGCCGAAGACACGATCCCGATCCGCCCGGCTGTCGCCGGGGTTGCGCCGCCAGTTGGCAGCGATCCGCGCGTGTGACGAAGCGGGAGAGACGCTGACGGCGTACGCGACCCGCCACGGCCTGTCCGTCCAGGCGCTGTACCAGGCGAAGAAGCGGGCGCGGGAGCTGGGCGTCCTGCCCCCGCATCGCCGCACCCGCCGTGGCCCGCCGGAGCGCCCGGTTCGGAGCGGGACCGGAAGCCGCTTCGTGGAGGCCGTGCCTCGCGCCGAGGCGCCGGCCTCCCGCGGTGTCGCCTGGCGCGTCCAGCTCCCGAGCGGCTCGGTCCTCGAGAGCGGCACGCCGCTGTCATTCGACGAGACGCTTCGACTCGTCGAGGCCCTCGGAGCGACGCGATGATCCGCCCGGTCGACGAGATCCGCGTGCCCCTGTGCCGGGCCCCGGTCGACTTCCGCAAGCAGATGCGGGGGCTGTCGGTGTTGGTGCAGGAAGAGCTGGCACTCGATCCCTTCTGCGCGCACCTGTTCGCGTTCTGCAATCGCCGACGCGATCACGTGAAACTGTTGTACTGGGAGCGCAACGGCTTCGTTCTCTGGCAGAAGAAGCTCGAGCAGGATCGCTTCCCGTGGCCGCGTGACACGGACACGCGCGTGGTCGAGTTCTCGGGCCGCGAGCTGAACTGGCTGCTCGATGGTCTCGATGTGTTCGCGATGAAGCCGCATGGTGATCTTTTGTTTGACTCTGCCTTGTAAATCAAGACGAATCGACTACGTTGCGCGTCATGCCGAAGACGCCCGCAGATCTTCCCGACTCGGTCGAAGATCTGCGGGCGTTGGTGCTCGAACAGCAAGCCGCGAAGCAGCAGCTCGAGGCCAGGCTCGCCGAGCAGGAACAGAAGCTCTCGGCCTACAGTGAAGAGCTCAGCCAGCTCCACGAGTACATCCGGCTGCTCAAGAGCCCGCACTTCGGTCCCAAGAGCGAGCGCAGCGCCCCGGGCCAGATGGGCCTGTTCAACGAGGCCGAGACGCTCGCCGAAGGCGAGGCCCCTGACGCCGCGCCCGACGTCGAAGTGCCGGCCCACACGCGGCGACAGCGCGGCGGACGCCGCCCGCTGCCCGCCTACCTGCCGCGGGAGCAGATCCTCCACGACCTGCCGGACGACCAGAAGGTCTGCCCCAACGATCCGAGCCACCCGCTGGCCGAGATCGGTCGAGACACGCTCGAGCAGCTCGCCATCGTCCCGGCCCGCGCGAAGGTGATCGAGCACGTGCGCCCGAAGTACGCGTGCTCGACGTGCAAGGACGGCGTGCACACCGCCGCACTCCCGCCGCAGCCGATCCCGAAGAGCCTGGCGACGCCCTCGCTGCTGGCCCAGGTGGCGGCCTCGAAGTACGTGGATGCCCTCCCGCTGGCCCGGCAGGAGACGATCTTCCGTCGCATCGGGGTCGACCTGTCACGGGGCACGCTGGCGAGCTGGATGATTCGCGCGGGCGAGCTCGTCGACCCGCTCGTGGCCCGCTTCCTCGAAGAGATCCGGAGTGCCGACTACGTCCAGGCGGACGAGACGCCCTTTCAAGTGCTGAAGGAGAACGGGAAGCGGGCGACGAGTGCGTCGTACCTCTGGGCGCTCGCGGGCGGGCCGCCCGAGGCGCCGCTGCACACCTACGTCTACGACCCCACGCGCAGCGGCCAGGTGCCCAAGCGCCTGCTGCGCGGCTTTGCGGGGTACCTGCACACCGATGGATATGCCGGGTACGACGCTGTGGGCGCGGAGCCCGGGATCGTGCATGTGGGCTGCTTCGCGCACGCGCGACGGAAATTCGACGAGGCGCTGCGGGGGCAGGGGAAGCGCGGAGCGAAGGGGAAGTCGGCTTCGAAGCCGAGCGTGGCGCGGCAGGGGCTGCGGCGCATCAACGAGCTCTACGAGATCGAGCGAAGGGGTCGCGACGGCCCGCCCGAGGAGCGGCATGCGCTGCGCCAGGCGAAGACGAGGCCGAAGCTCGATGAACTCCGGACGTGGCTGGACGAGTCCCTGGGGCGGGTGCCGCCGAAGAGTCTCACGGGCAAGGCGCTTGGATATCTCGATTCTCAGTGGCCGAAACTGATTCGAGTTCTGGAAGACGGTCGGATCCCCCTGGATACGAATCGCGTCGAGCGCTCCATCCGTCCTTTCGTGATCGGACGTCGCAACTGGCTGTTCGCCGACACGCCGAAGGGCGCGCAGGCGAGCGCGAACCTCTACAGCCTCGTGGAGACGGCGAAGGCGAACGGGATCGAGCCGTGGACGTACCTCCACGAGGTCTTCGAGAAGCTGCCCGCCGCGACGACCGACGCCGACGTCGAGGCGCTCCTGCCCTGGAATCTCCGCCCCGCCGCTGACTGAACGGCGACCCTGCCCCCAAGCCCGTCCGCTGTCGCCCTCCTCGCCGTGCCCTGGCCGCGGAACGCGCGAGAAATCGTAGACGGGTTTACCGAGCGGTTACGCAGATCCTGTCCCGTTTGGAACTAGAACTTTCTCTGCCTATCCGGCTCGCTCCGCCGAACGACAGTCGGGGAACATCCGAGAAGCGTGCCGCGAGCACAACGTGACCGAGCAGACGTTTTCCCGGTGGCGGCGGAGCAGGCTCTGGATATCCGCATGTTGAAGGATTTGTTTTCAAGAAATGCTGAGCCAGGCGGCGCGACGGCATCGAGCCGAGTACCTGGAGAAGAAGTACGCC
>JAKSBN010000108.1 GCA_022361175.1 Pseudomonadota bacterium
CGTTGGGCTCCCCTCGCCGTAGCGCTGCTACGGCTTCGGGTCGCCCGCCTTGCCAGCGCGCGTTCTGGGCGCTCCTGCCGGGGCAAAGGCAGTTTTTCGATCAGGTGCTGAGAATCCCTCGCCGCGGGGTCTTCGCGCCGAGGGTCGTGGCGGGGATCGGCGCACCGGCGTCGCGGAGTGCGTCCCGGTGCTTCGGGATCGGCGTCCGCAGCGAGAGCTCTTCGAACGGCCGCAGCTTGACGAAGCCCGGATGCTCGAGGACGCGGCCAATGAAGGACGCCGTCCTCGGCCAACGGTCGGCCGGCACCGAATAGCGTGCGAAAGAAGCGTTGCGGAAGAAGGCCGCCAGGGCGATGTCGGCGATCCCGAGGCCTCCGAAGAGATAGCCGTCCGCGGGAAGCTCCCCCTCCAAATAGTCGAGGATCTGGGGAATCTCCTCCTCGATGGCCTTGCGCACGACCGCGTCGTCCGTCGTCCCATCCCAGACGAAGCGGTTGATCACGAGCTCGTTGAAGAGCCGCCAGATGAAGACCTCCCCCAAGCGCGTGTCGGCGAACTCCTCCAGCCAGCGCGCACGCGCGCGGTCGGCCGGCCTCTCCGGCAGGAGCGGTGGGGAGGGATAGCGGTCTTCCAAGTACTCGCAGATGGCCGTGGAGTCCGGCAGCGTTACCGCCTCGTCCAACAGCACCGGGATGCGGCGCACCGGGCTGATGCGACCGAACTCGTCGTTTCCAAAGAACGGCACGATGGGGTCGACCTCGTAGTCGATGCCCTTGAGGTCGAGACACACCAGCACCTTCCGCACGTACGGCGAGATGTAGCTTCCAACGATCGTGACGGGATCGCTCAATCCGGCTGTCCTTCGGCCGCGCGACGGGCGCTGCGAGGAAAAGCTAACAGAAATGGGGCGTGGCCTCGTGGAAGCGCCAGCAGCCCTAGAGCGTCGAGTCCGGCTGAAGCTCGAACCGGTTGCGACCGCCGCTCTTCGCCGCGTAGAGCATCGCGTCGGCATCGGCCAACAGCGCCTCGGCGGAAGGCGTATGGCCGGATTCGGCCCAGGCGACACCGATGCTGACGGTGGCCGGAAGCGAGGGGTCGTCCCCAATGGCAGCGCGCACGCGCTCCGCGATGATGGCGGCTTCGCGTTCGGTCACGTGGGGACAGATCAGAATGAACTCGTCGCCCCCCCAACGGGCGGCCAGGTCGTAGCTGCGGCAGCAGCTCTCCAGTTTGCGGGCCACGCGCCGGAGAACGGCATCGCCCGCGGCGTGCCCGTGCTGGTCGTTGACCTGTTTGAAGTGGTCGACGTCCAGCATCATCAGCGTCAGGCTGCCGAGACCGCGTGCGACCCGTTCGAGCTCGCGGCCCAACGTCGCCTCCGCCAACCGGCGGTTCGCCAATCCCGTCACTCCGTCGGTCGTGGCCATGGACTCGAGCCGGCGATTGGCGATCCGAAGCGCACTCTCGGCCTCCAGCACCCGCAGCCCGCACCGGATGCGCGCCATGAGCTCGCGGCGATCGAAGGGCTTGGTGAGGAAGTCGTCGGCGCCCGAGTCCAGCGCCTCGACCAGGGAATCCACGTCGTCCTTGCCCGTCAGGACGATCACGTAGTAGGGACCCGCGTCGTCGGCCTCGCGCTGTCGCAGCTCCCGGCAAAGACGCATCCCGTCCATCCCGGGCATCATCCAGTCCGTGACGATCACGCTGGCCGCGGGCGTCGCGAGTGCGTCGAGGCAGGCTTGTGCGCTGTCGTGAAAGCCGACCTCCCACTCCGAGCGGGACTTGCGCAGGTGTCGACGAACCGCATCGAGTACGTTCGGATCGTCGTCGACAAATCGAATCTGCTGCTTCACTGACTGGCCCGCCGAAGCCAGAAGCCCGCGCCGGCGCAGTGCGAGCTCGGCTTCGCAGCTCTTCGGTCGAACGGCGCGGACGGCGGAGGCCGCAACGCCCTCCATCGAGAAGACTCCCCGACGACTCTCGATGGAACACCCGAAGCCGAGCCGATGCGTCGACCGACGTCTCGACTCGTCGTGCTCGGTGGCGACAGGGTGTTTTCAGCGTTTTCTGCGAGGAGGCGACTTCAGGTCGGGAAGCCGAGCTAGAGGGAGCTCTCGGAACCCCCGACGTCGACGACGCCCGCGCGACGGCGCACCCAGGCCAGATAGCGCTGCGGGGGCGCAAACGTCAGCAGCCAGGTGGCGGCCGAGACGAAACCGGAAATCGACTGCAGCATGCCGTTGATCGGAACGTTGTCGCTGTTGCCGCTGTAGGTGAGTACGCCCATCCCGACGTTGCACGCCGTGCTGACCGCACTGCCGAGGCCCCACAAGAGGAAGCGGTTCCCGATCACCGGATCTGCGAGGCCCAGGGCGAGCCGACGCCGCAGCATGGCGTAGTAGCGAAGCGCCTCGACGGCCGCCCAGGCGAAAGTGAGGACGAAGCACGCGTTGAAGAGCTTGGCCCCGTACAGGTTGGCCCGCGTGCCGTCGGGCCGCCAGGCGTCGATCGAGAACAGCGCGGCCGCCACCACCAGCACGACCGTGAAGCCCGTGAGGGCCCGGGCCCACAGAACACCGCGCCGGTACACCGAGTACGTGAAGAACGCGATCCCGCCTACGGTGAACGCGTAGGCGATGACACAGATGACCGCGAGGACTCGAAGCACCAGCGGATCCACGTGGCCGCGGAGAAACACCGCCATCAACAGCGTGGGATACGCGACCGCCGCAAAGCTCCCCAGGGCGACCGCCACGGAGAACTCGGGCAGCCCCCCCGCCCGGACCGCCCGCAGCCCCAGCCGGGCGGCCACGTAGGTCCCCACGAGGATCACGATCACGGACGATGCGAGCATCACGACCAGCAAACTGAGGCTCCTGACGCGAAACGACGACCAGAGCCAGATCGGACGGACCCCTACCCGACTTGAATCCCCGCAGTGCCGGCGGGGCCTGCGACTTCGCGTCAAATCGCCCCGCTTCGCCGATCGTGGGCCGCTCGTCAGATCCGCCCCGCGGCGACAACTCGACCTACCTCTTCTCGCCCTTCCCGGGCTCAGCGCCCGGGCGCCGCGTCGGGCCAAAGCCCCTTCGACTGACGAGGATGCCGGCGAACGCGAGCCGATAGCCGGCGTCGGCCAGAGCCGAAGCGAGCTCGCCGATCGCGCGCAGGGCGAGACGACGCTGGCGCGCCAGACCGCTCTGCAGGCTCTTGCGGGGGTTGGCGGACGGGGGACACGAGCGAGGCCTTCGAAGCCTCCCGCGACGTGGTAGGGCTCGCGCGCCCCCCGGTCGCTGGCGGGCGCGATCTCCAGCCGGTCGGTTCGCAGCACACGGATCCCCGACTTCCCCACGACGACGGTCGCCGTCGCCGCCCAGCCGAAGTGCGCGGAGACTCCCAGCGCGGCGCGTCTCACCCCGAACCCGGTGGCGCGATGCGGGTCGCGCCTGATCGCGCGAGCCAGTCCGACGCCTCGACCCCGCGAATCGACGCACTCACGAAAGCCTCCAGCACCAATAGATGCCGAGAGACACGCCCGCCAGCAGGAATCCCGCGAGCCACAAGAAGCGAGGCCCACTCGAACCGAACCCGGGCTCCCATGGAAGCTCTGTCTTGTAGTCGTCCCTTCCGTCGAGATACGAGAGGAAGGCCCTCTCGACCTGATCGAGAGTCAATCGATCGAGGTGGCAACGGTAGTGCTGCCGCTCGGAACCTTCGCGGTACTCGAGGACGAAGCCTTCGCCGGGGCTCCCCGCCGTCTGGATGTAGCGCTGCTCGCCCCGCGCGAGGATGGCGAATGCCCCCGCGTTCGCGGGCAGGCTCCGCAGCGAGTGGGACACGACGGCGGCCGAAGGAGAGTCGATCTCGCCTCCCGGTTCCAGAGTCAGCTTCACGCCGTGCTCCCTGCTGATTGGCTTCGCGCGAAGACCAAACCGAAGCACCTCCGTTCAGGGATTCCGCTCTCCTAGGGCCGCTCTGCCTCGAGCAGCCGAAGCGTATGCACCAGCAGTTGAGCGTTCCCGAGCGGCCCGTGGCCCGGAACCACGACCTCGACGCGGGGGTAGCGGTCCCGAATGGCCCGAACCGCATCTGGCCACGAAGTGACGTTCGCGTCGCCGAGGTTGCCAAGGGTCTCCGCGCGCTCCGAACGGATCATGCAAGTGCCGGCGAGAACCGCTGCGTCCTCGAAGTAGACCACCGCGTTGTCCGGGCTGTGCCCCGCACCCGGGAAGAAGAACTCACCGGCGATCCCGTACGGCTCCAGGGAAAAGCCCGAGGGTACGATCCGAGTGGGCGCGGGCCAGCCGTCGCGCCGCGCGAGCTCGGCGGTCAGGGAAAGCGCCACCGACTCGATGCCACGCTCGTGCACCGCTTCGATTCCGCCCAGCCGATCGTCGTGGGCATGCGTGATCAACACCGCGGCGACAGGCCCGACCTGTCGCTCCGCCCAATCCAGGATTTTCGCGGTCTGCGCCGGGTTCCAGGCGGTATCGACCACGAGAGCGCCCTCGGAAGTTCGAACCACGAGCCCGTTCGACGGGAACATCCCCGTCGGAAACCGGCGATAGGAGACGTGGCGCCAGGCACCTGGAACCACGGGTTGAACGAACACGTCCCGCGACAGCTCGAACGCGTCCGGCGGCGGCTCGGGAAGGCCGCGACAACCGACGGAGAGCAGCAGAAAAACCGCCAAGAGAGTACGCACAGGTTGCCGTCCCTCGACTCGGGGTGCAGCGTTCACGCGCGGGCTTCTTCGCCGCACACGGTAGCCCAGCGTTCTGTCTCAGGGAGTGCGAGCAACGAGCGCCTCGTCGTGATCAGGATGGCGCCCACGACGAGGACGACGAACGCCACACCGACACCCACCAGGCCAAACTGGCTGTAGATGAACTCAATCACGACCGTCCTCGGATGGATCTTCGTTGCTGGCGGTCATCCACGCGCGCCAAGGGCTCTTCCGCCGCAGCAACCAACGTCACAGCAGCGCGGCTAGCGAACCCGTGACCGCTCGATCAGCTCCTGGAGATCGGGCGGTACGGGAAGCGGCTTGAAGGGGCTGATGTTGGCGCCTCCGGTATTCCCGGTCGGGATGAGACCAAGAGCCGTCTTGGTGGCGGCCCCGGCGATTCGAAGCACCTGGCCCACGACCTCGCGCGGTCGCCTGTGACGGATCCCCCACCCCAGCATCGCCCAGTGAACGCGCACGTGTTCCCGGGTCGACGGCTGCCCCAGGACGTGCGCGCGCTCGAGGTGCGAGAACGCGAGCTCGGGATCGCCACGCTCCTCCGCGGAGGCGGCCCTCGCGAGTTCCCGAGACACATGCGGTCGAATGGCGGTCGCGAAGTTCATGGGACTGTCCTACCGGATGGACCTCAGCGGATGGATGGACCTCGGCGAATGGATGGACGCTCGGCGGGTCGACGCTCGGCGGCCACAGTCCTCGGGGCCCCGAGCACCCGAGGTTCGTGCTGGGAGCGTACCAGTCCCGGCGAAGGCGCGCCGTGTGCAGCAGTCGGTTGCCGCCCTGCTGCCACCGCTCGACACCGCTCGACACCGCTGGAGGCGTCGGCACCGGACTGCCCTATCCTCTCGGGCGCGCCCAATGGGAGGATCCCCTCGTGGCGAGATCCATCTCCACTCCCCCGATCGCAGCGCAGGACCATCTGCCCCAGCCGTCCGCGGAGACGGCGATGGCCTACACGGCCCCCGACTCCCCCATGACCCTGCGGCAAGGTCTTGCGGAGTACATGCGCCAGCACGACGCGTTGATGGACCCGTCCGAACTCCCGCCCGACCTGGGCCTCGGGCTCCGCTCGCACGACGTCGCGCACGTCGTCTTCGGTTGCGACACGACGCTGCTGGGCGAGGTCGTCCTCGCGCGCTGGAGCCTGTTCGGAGTGACCGGCTCGATCCGCCCCTATCTGATCGGGCTGCGACGCCGGGAGACGCGGGGGCTCTTCCGCGACGCCGTTGCCGCCTTTCGGCCCGCGATGTTCTGGCGCCTCGTGAAGTTCGCGACCCTCGCCGTCTGGCGATCCCTGCGCATGCGCGAGCGTTGGCCCTACGAGGACTACGCGCGGTACCTCGACGAACCGCTCTGCGAGATCCGCGAGCACTTCGGGATCCGGGTCATCCGGACGGAGTAGCGCGCACTCCTGCATCGAGAGCGGGGCGCGTCCGTCGCGGCGCCTCCCTCAGGCGGCGCTCGCTTCGCCCAAGATCCAGGAGTAGCCGCGGATGAGCTCCTCGCGGCCGCCCTGCTCCGACACCTCGCCGTGCGCGACCACGACGCGATCGAAGGGCCACTCCAGGATCCGCTCCAGCGAGCGCCGGAACGCCGCTCGATCCCGTACGAGAAGCCGTTCGAGGACCGTGGGGGCCAGCCGCCCATAGGCCCCTCCCAGCCGGAAGGCGATCCGGGTGAGCGGCGGGCTGCTGGAACCGACGTTGAACGCCAGATCGGCCGCGATGAGAGTGGCGCTCGGCCGGTGGAAGAAGACGACCTCGTTCGCGAACGGAAAGCCCGCGAGGAGGACCTGGTCGATCGCGCCCTTCCAGGCCGGTTCCGGCTCGTCCCCGAGGACGCCGGCGATCGGCAGCTCGGCGCGTTTGGTGTCGAGCCCCGGCGCCACGTAGATCGAGGCGTCCGGACAGGACCGCTGCCACTCGCCGACGAAGAGGTGGTGGAAGCGGTTCGGGGCCACGAGATACGCGACCGGCCCGAGCGCCTTCACCTCGCGGAGAAGCTCCGCATCCGGCGCGATCGGCGAGTGCAGCAAGAGCTTCGGCCCGGGGAGTCGTACGACCGTCATCCGCGCCCCGACCTCGAGACCGAGGAAGCGAAGGGGACGGTCGACGATCCAGAGGTCGGAATGAAGCTGCCGCATGCGACGTCCCCCCTCACGTACTGGACGCCCGGTGCCGGCGGCAAGACGCGGACACTCGTCCGCAGGACCGAAGCACCTCGTGCCCAGTGCCGGAAGAGTATCAAAGCGAGCGATTCACCCGATCCGGCCCGCGCGGTCCTCGGCGCCGACGGGTCGGGTGCTGGACCCGCTGGCGGAGAACGCCGCGTCACCGCCTGCGCCGCCGGGCGGCGAGCCGCAGGCACGGGAGCGCCACGACCGTCGCCAGCCCGGGCCAGTAGGCGGGGCTCCACTCGGTGACCCGCCCGACGTAGGTGAACGCGTAGATCACCCAGAGGAAGTGCAGCGTCGTGGCGTGTAGGCGCTTCCAGGCCCGGGTGCCGAGCCGGCGCACGGCCGCATCGCTGGAGGTAGCGGCCAGGGCGCCGATCAACAGCAACCCGAGGCCGCCGCCCACGACCTCCAGATCCAACCCGAACGTGAACTTCGGTGTGGCGTACAGGGCCAGGATCGCCACCAGATGGCAGGCCATGACGAGCGCGTAGGCGAGGCCGAGGCTGCGGCGGTGGCGCACCAGCCAGCGGGGCACGGCGCCGGGCGCCAACGTCAGCAGCGGCGAGGCGCAGTAGATGGGCAGGAAGATCAGGAAGGCGAACCGGGCCAGGCCGCGGTTCAGCAGCTGCAGGCCCTCGGCGTCCGTGCCCTGGGTGCTCAGGGTGACCGCCGCGATCGCGCCCGCCACGGCGGCGGCGAGGCCGACCGGCCAGAGCGGCGTGCGCCGGCCCACGGCCGGGCGGGTCGAGGCCTCTGCGGTCGTTGCGCTTGTCATTGGGTTGCTCCTGCGGCTCGTACAAGTTGTATGACCCGGGTAGCGACACCTTCAAAATCATGCAAGCTGTATAATTATGTCTCCCCCGACAGCCCGTCACCGGACCGCCCCCCGGGCCCTAAAGCCCAGTCAGAACAGGGAAAAACTGCTGTCTGCGGCCCGCGAACTGATCGGGCGGCAGGGCTACGCCGCCACCGGTACGGAGCAGATCGTCCGCGAGGCCGGCATCACGCGCGGCGCGCTCTACTACCAGTTCGTGGACAAGCGGGACCTCTTCCGCGCCGTCTGCGAGAGCGTGATGGCCGAGATGGCACAGCGCATCTACGACCAGACCATGCGCGACGCGGTCGCAGAGGAGCACGAGCTCTCCGTCGGCTGCGCGCTGCTGCTCGATTTCTACAGCGAGCCCCAGATTCGCCAGGTGCTGCTGATCGACGGCCCCGCGGTGCTGGGCTTCGGCGAATGGCGGGCCCTGCAAGAGCCGGTGAGCCTCGGCCTGCTGACCCACGCGCTCGAGCACCTGGTGGAGGCGGGGCGCATCGGTGCCAACCAGGTCGCTCCGCTGGCGGACATGCTCTTCGGCGCCCTGAGCCAGGCCGGCGTCGCCATCGGCGCCGCCGACGACCCCGCCGCCGCCCGCGAGGCCTACCGCTCCAGCATCGATGGCCTCCTCGAGGGCATCGGCGCCTTGTGTTCGCCGCGCGAGATCGCGAGGGTCTGGCGCTGGTGAGCGCGGAGAGAATTCGGAGGGGCCGGCGATGACCCGGATCGGCCAATGGGGCGCTGCAGTACTGGGCCTGCTGGCGTGTCACGCACCCAGCCCCGAGATCGAGGATCGCCTGGAGGTTGCGCGGGCCGTCCACCAGCGGGTGCTGGTTCTGGATGCCCACGCCGACATCGAGATCCCGGACCGGCCGTCTCCGTACGTCGGCGACGACGGCCTGTCCCGGGTCGCGCCCGCCAAGCTTCGCACGGGCGGCGTCGACGCGGTCGTGATGGCGGCTGCCGTCGGGCCGGGACCGCGCGACGCGGAAGGGTATGCCAAAGCCAAGGCGACCGCAGACGAGGAAATCGCAGCGGTCTTCGCGCTGGCGGAGAAGCCCGAGAACAACGCGGTCGTCGCGCGATCGGCCGCCGAGCTCGTGGCGGCCCACGAGAACGGCAAGGCAGCCCTCCTCCTCGGCTTCCAGAATGCCCGCATCCTGGGGACGGACGTCGCCGCGCTGGACGAGTTCTATGCGGCAGGCGTCCGGGTGTTCGCGCTCACGCACATGGGACACAACGACTTCGCCGACTCGTCGCGACCGCTCTTCGACGGAGCCACGGGCCAACACGAACCGGCCGCCGAGCACGGCGGATTGTCGGACCTGGGCGTCGCCGCCATCGCGCGAATCAACGCGCTCGGCGGAGTCGTCGACGTATCGCAAATGTCCAAGCAAGCGACGCTCCAGGTGCTTGATCTCTCCACCGCACCCGTGATCGCCAGCCATTCCAACGTGCGCCGGCTCTCCGACGTCACGCGCAATCTGAGCGACGAGGAGATCGATCGCATCGGCGAGACCGGAGGCGTGATCCACGTCGCCCCGTTCCGCGGCTATCTGTTCGACTCCTCCGATCTCTCGCTGGACGCCGGGATCCGAGCCGCGCGGAAGGCCGCCGGGGTGAAAGAGGACTACTACTACCCGTTCGAGCTCTACTGGGAGATCCGCGACCCGGCGGCCCGCGAGGCCTTCGTCCGCGCGATCAGCGACCTGCTGGGCCCGGGCAGCGTGGACGCCATGCTCGACCACCTGGACTACGTCGTCCAGCGCGTCGGCGTGGACCACGTGGGAATCGGCACGGACTTCAATCACGGCAGCGGTGTCGAGGGCTACCAGGACGCGAGCGAAGCCCTGAACGTGACCATCGGTTTGATCGACCGCGGCTACACCGAGGAAGAGATCGCGAAGATCTGGGGTGGCAACTTCCTGCGCGTTCTTCGGGCGGCCGAGCGCTCGAGCCGCGGGAGGGACTAGCAGCGACAAGGCTCTCGAGCGCTGGCCGGCGTGATCGGGCCGACGCCTGTGGCTTCGCTTCCTTAGACCACGTCCGGTTCGAGCCGCATCGGCACGACGACGACCCCGTCCTGCTCCGACTCGTCGCCGACGCGGACGAAGCCGAAGCGTCGATAGACAGCCTCGGCGTATCGAGACGAGTTCACCGTAAAGGGGCCCGAGTTTCCGCGCGCCACGCACTCCGCCCTTGCCGTCTCCCACAGTCTGCGAGCCAAGCCCCGGCCCTGCGCCGACTCGGCGACGAACAAATGGTAGAGATGGTTGTCGTCTCGAGTGGCCACCACGCCCACCAGCGCAGCTCTCTCCTCCGCCACGGAGTAGCGAAACCCCTGCTCGAAGTAGGACCGAATGGCCTCCGGACTCGCCGTGGCCAGAAACGCCTTGGTGCCCTCGGGCGTGAAATCGGGAGTAATGAACTTCTTCGCGAGAGAGACGATCAGATCGCTGATGGCCTCGGCGTCGCCAACCACGCCCGGACGGATGCGAACAGGCAACCCGAGCCGCCTAGCGGACGTAGCGCTCGGCTTCCGGCCCGCCACCCGCGGGCGCACGAAGCGCTTTCTGCAGAATGAAGAGGACCGCGCCGTCGGGGAGCCCTCCGAACTGGCACGCGATCTCGTAGCCTTGGGCGTCGTAGAACTCCGGGGCCTGGAAGCTGAACGTATCCAGATAAATGAGATCGCTTCCCCGAGATCGCGCCTCGGCTTCGAAGCAGCGGAGAAGCTCGGCCCCGATTCCCTGTCTGCGGTGGGACTCGTCAACCCAGAGCTGACCCAACTCGCAGGAGGTGCCCCACGTGTGACCGATCGCGGCGCCGACGAGCCGACCGGACCTGGTTCGGGCGAAGCAGCGAAGCAGCTGGATCTCCTCGAACGGCCCTGAAGCGTGGTTGTAGCGATCCAGTGCCGACCGGACGAACGACACCTCGTCCGGTTGCGCCGTGTCGTGGACTTCGATCGCAACTTCGCCCTTGATCGTACCGGCCGCCCAACGCCATCGGCGCCCACCTTCCAGCCCGTCCCTTGCGGTGTCTCGAAGCGCCTCGGGTACGGGGAAACTACCAAGCCCGACCGAAGCGCGCCTGGGCCCGAGCGGCTTGCCTGCGCGGACCTACCACGGGCGCCGAACTCGTTTGTGAGGGAT
This sequence comes from Pseudomonadota bacterium, assembly GCA_022361175.1. Classification (GTDB taxonomy): domain Bacteria; phylum Myxococcota_A; class UBA9160; order UBA9160; family UBA4427; genus JAKSBN01. The sequence continues at coordinate 10,893 of JAKSBN010000108.1, forward strand.
GGCGACGACCTGCCACTTGTCTTCGTAGATCACGCTTGCGGTGCGAGTCCGAGTCCACGGTCTGAATCACGAATCGAACGTACACGCGGCACCATCCGGCTACGGCAGCAGTACCACGGCGATCGCAGATCCAGAGGCGAGAAGGCCCAATGCCCCAACCCAGAAGGCCGACTCGCTGCCCTCGCCCGCACGGTTCTTGAGCGCGGCGTTCGCACCCAGAGCCAGACCGATCGCCGGAAGGACTGCCGGTACTGTACCGACCCACGCCAGGACACCCAGTGACAGAGAGAGAACGGCTGAGATCACGAACGCAGGACCGGCGTCTCCGAGTGCGCCCTTGAGGTGCCAGCCCACCCGTCCTCGAGTGGGAATGTTGGTGAGCGACCGCCTCTGCCACCCGCGGCGCAAGCAAGATTGCGGGAGACGCCGCTCGGCTCCCCACCTTAGAATCTCGGTGGCTTCGGGGGGCATCTCATGAGAACGAGCGAAGGCGAGGTGACCATCGTCGAGAAGGACGATCGTTACCGAGCCGAGTACAAGATCGAGAACGGCATCATCACGGTCCGGACCCCACGTGGTCGCAAGGCGACCCATCTCGGAAGGTCGTCCGCTCCAACGCTCGCGCGAGTGTTGCTTCGAGAGCTCATCGAAGAAGGGAGGGCGGAGCCCGAGCTCCGCTAGCCCCGCAGTCACATCGAGCGATTTGCGTTCTCCCGGCTCGAAGGGGGGCGAGGAACCGCCCGGGGCCCTGCCGAGAACACGTGGGTCTGTCCGCTGCAGTGCCTTGCTGGGCGGCCGGGACGGCGAGCGGCCGGGCCACTGGGCGCAAGCCCGGCGCGAGGGGTATCCTCGTCTGCGGGGGGTGAGGCAGGAAGGGAGAGCACGATGGCCATCTACGTAATGCTGAGCTCCCTTACGCCCGAGGGAAGCAAGACCCTGCACGCACGACCGGAGCGCCTCGAGGAAGTGAATCGAGAGATCGAAGAGTTCGGGTGCAAGATCGTGGCACAGTACGCAGTCCTTGGGCCCTACGACTTCGTGACGATCGTAGAGGCGGCGGACAACGAGACCGTTGCCCACCTCTCGGTAGACCTCGCTTCGCGCGGGACCGTCGAGATTCAGACGTTGCCCGCCAGCCCGCTGCCTGACCTCGTGAAGAAGCTGAAGGGCGTGCAACAGATCGGGAAGCGCTAGCTGCAACAGCATTGGCGTGGCCTTCGGCCGCCTGCCGCCCACGCACTGATCGATCTCGCGCCTCGATCCTCTTTCTGGCCGAACTCGTTCTCCGGCCGAACTCCGACGACGACGCGGAGCTTCCGCGCGACGCGTCGCGCTGTACCTGTGCCCGCTCCCCGTCGAGAAGCCCGACGCGACAACGGATCTCGCCCGCACGTCGAATGCAAGTAGCCTCTGCAGCCAGTGACCGTTCGGCCAGCTTGCGAGCCGGACGAGCCCTTCCTAAGGGTTCCAGCACGTGAGGCTTCCATGATACTGTCGAGTGGGTCGCCAGTGGGGTCTGCATGCCGGTCTTTTACTCGATTGATTCAGGGCGACGGATGGTCTTTACCGAAGTCTGGGAGTCGCTCGGGCGACAAGACGTCGACGCGCACAGAACGGCGCTCCGGAACGATCCCGACTTCTCACCGACGCTCGACAGGCTCCTCCTCATCCACGATCTCGACCAGGTCTTGAAGCCATCGGAGCTGAAGGCCCTGGCGAAGGGCCAGTCGATGTTCGATTCGGACTCGAAGCTCGCCATCGTCGTGGACTCGGACCTGGCGTTCGGGTTGATTCGTCTCTACCAGTCGTACCGCGAGATCCACGGGGTCCATGGCGAGATGCGCGTGTTTCGCGACCCCTTCGCCGCCATGTCGTGGCTGGCGATCCAACCGAGCGAACTGCCGGCCCGCTGGCTAGCGATCGTCGAGAAGAGGGTGTGGAAGTCCGTTTCGGAGCGATCCGACTCGTGAATCGGCGGGAGGTCGCCGCCTTCGCCTAACTGCCGCCCAGCCGAGCGAAGACGGCTTCCGGCGATTCCACGTCGGTCGCCGCGGTGTCCGGCAGATCGTTGCCGATGGTGGAGCAGATCGACTCGGCTTGGTCGATGCCGCGGCTCTCGAGTTCGCCGGGCAGCACGCGCTCGAGGACAGTCAACATCTGTTCCTTGGTCACCTTGCCGGGCTCGAGCCCCGCGGTCTTGAGCGCCAGACGCACGGTGCCGCGCGCCTCGAGGCGATCGAGGGAGGTCCGCTCCTCCAGCTGGGAGCAGGCGTTGTCGAAGACGGCCGTCGCGCTCACGACTCCGCTCCGACGCGGCGCACCCAGCGCAGATAGGCCTTGGGAGGCGCGAACGCGAGCACCAGGCACACGCTCGCCACGATCGTGCCCATGCCCGTGATCACCTGTTGGATCTCCCGGCCCAGCGGGCTCCCCAGGTAGAGAAACGTGCCCGCGAACAGCGCGTCGCCAATCGCGACGGCTGACAGCAGGCCCCACAGGAGCATGCGATTCGTGACGACGGCGTCCGCCATTCCAAGCGCGAAGCGTCTGCGCATCATGCGGTACTGCCTCGCGGCTTCTAGGCCGGTCCAGCTGAATCCGACCAACGCGGGACAGATGGTGAACGGCGCCCACTGCCTTTGAAGGGCCGATGAATCCACCCTCGTCTCGACGGCGAGCCACGACTGACCGTTCCCGATGACGTAGAACAGGCCGTAGAGCGCCATCGCCCAGACCAGCGCCATGGCCCACCGCTCCTGGAAGTGAAACGCGCGCGCCGTGAACGCGAACAGAAGAGTGAATCCGGTCATCGTGACGATGGCAGACGTGATCCCGATGGCCGGCGCAATGGACGAGGGGACGGACAGATGCGCCATGGCCGAGGTCGGCACCGCCAAGCCACCCAGCAGGAAGCACGAGAGGCCGAGCGAGAACTCGGCGAACCCGCGCGTACGGCGAGCGACGAGAAGAATGCGAACGCCGACGAACGCCCAGACAGCCAATACGGTCGCGGTCGATGCGGCGAGCACAAGCTGGTGCATTCTGCTTTATTCGTCGGTCCTTTTCCCTCCCTTTAGAGCTCCGGAATCGCGGATCTGAGACTCGATCGCACTCTTCTCTTCTCTCACTGAAGGTCGAGCGCGAAACGCCGCTGGTCGCAGGATCGGTCGAAGGGCAACGGACCGCTCCAAGTCTGTCGGAACGAATTCGACCAGATCGGCTGGAGCCGGGCATCCACCGCACGTCGCGGCAAGTCGCCAAAGCGTCTACGAAAGGCACTTGCCTAGCACGGAGTTGGGGCACGCGAGCCGTCAGGCTGCGGCGCCTATCGGGCGGCAAGGGGCTCGAAATCTCGCTCGAGGTCTTCGAATGAAACGGCGATCGCATAGGAGCTGTAGTCTTCATGGTCGCGGTCACGCTGCGGCACGAACTGCTCTTCGAAGTGAGAAGTCCGCTCCGGGACAAGGTACACGCCCCCCGCCCATGCGGGAGGATCCATGTCGACAGCGACGACTTCTCCCTGAGGAAGCACACCGTCGAAACCAAGGGTGAAGGGCGCACCGAACGTGATGACACCAGAGACGGCAAGGTCCCGTCTAGCTCGATAGCGGTTGCCTTTGCGTGGCTTCAGGAGGTTCGGCATGCCCACACCCAGATCCGATGCCCGGCTACCGGGTCTTCGCCTGCGTCGTTGTCCGCGTCACGAACCGCAATGTTCTTCCGGCACTACCCGAACCCGTGCTGTCGCACGTATTCGATCGTCGCATCGCGAAGCAGCGGTCCCGTCTCGAGGGAGCGGCCGCCGCCGAAGCCCATGTCGGCGAGATTGCCGGCGACCCATTCGTCCGTCGCGAAGCGGTAGTGGGTCGCGTCTGCGATCGTCTCGCCGCGCGCCGCGAGCGTCGCTCGGAAGGGCCCCGCCAGATCGGCCCCCGATGCTTCGACCACGACGATGCGATTGACCCAGCTCTCGAGATTGTAGAGATCTCCCGTGCGGATCGGCCCCGCGCGCAGTCGACCGGCCACCGAGATCTCCGGGTAGTAGGCCAGTTCGGTGCCCATCGCGCCGGCCATCACCCTCTCGAAGAGCGCCCTGACTGCGGACGCCTCCATCGGCTCTGGATTCGTCGCAACCACTTCGCCGACCGACAGGGGCTGCTCGCCGTCCATCGCAACGTTGAGAAACGCGTGCAGATGCGGCTCGCCCCGCCAGTGAAAGACGGCTGCCGGCGATTCGAGACGGAAGATCTGCGAGGGGCCGTCGCCCGCGCGCCGGCCGCCCTGGTGATCGATGTCGTAGTCGGCCGCGTGAAACGCCTCGATGCCGCCGTTGCGCGCGATGCACTCCCAGGCGTACGCGGCATCGGGCTCGGCGTAGGTATCGAGGATGCTCGCGATGATGCCGCGCACCTGCTCTTGGCTGGCGGCCGTCATCTCCGCAACGGGGACGCCGTCGAAGCGACCGTTTTCCCCCTGCACGTCGATGCGAGTCTGGACCGGCGCCTTCGCCACGCGCGCTGCCGCGCGCGTGGCCGGGCTGAGTCCCTGGAAGAGCGCTTGACCCAACTCGAGCTGATCGCGGTAGGCATTCCCCGGCAGCCCGACAATCTCGTTGCCGCGCTGGTCGCCCCAGACCTGGGGCCCGCCGAACGCCACGCCCTCCCGGTTGACGCCGCCGAGCCGCAGCACCAGATGGGGCCCGCTCAGCACTACCTGGTAGTGAGGATCGTTCGGATCGCCGCAGAAGAGCAGCTTGCAGGCCTGCGGGCTCAGCAGATCCATGAACTGCTGGCCAAGCACCCGCCCGCGACCGCGCTCCGAGAGCGAGGCGTGCACGAGATCGACGACGCCCTGCCGCGCCTTGTAGGAGAGGAAGGCCACCCACGGCCCCGCGATCGGGACGCCCCGGTTGTGGACCTGGCGCCAGGGGTGGTCGTAGGGAACGAAGGCCTCCGCCTCGCCTGCTTCGCGCAGCGTCGCGGCGAGCTGAACGGCGAGCTCGTCCACTGAGGCGTCCGTACCGCTCGGCTCCGGAGCCACGAACAGGCGGCGAACACCGCCGAACGCCGCCAGCGCGGTGGCACCAGCGCCCAAAGCGAGCACTTGTCGGCGTGTGGGACTCATGAGTCCCTCCCGGTGGGCAGCGAAGCACACAGTATATCGCCCGCCGTGCCGTGGCTCCAAAGGGCGCGAACCGCAGTCTCAGGAGACTACCAAGCCTGTTTGAAGCACGCCGTGGTGGGTCCGCAGCCGCACCGGATCGGCGGCGCCCTACTCCAGCGCGGCGATCGCCTTGAGTTCGACTGCAAGGAGAGGGTCGGGAAGCTGGTGGACGGCGACCGTCGTTCGCGTGGGCTCCGACGCATCGAAGAACCGGTTCCAGGTTGCCCGTGGAGCCAGCGTCCACGCTATCGCAGCGCGACCGCTCCAAGGAGACACAGAACACTGAGCGCCGAACCGACCGCAGGCCCCCAGAACCAGAAGAGTAGGGACAAGACCAAGTAGGCACCGGCAATCGCGACAGCGGTGGCTTGGACGATGGGGCTGTTCGCGAAGAACTCGAAATGAAGGACGGCGATCGTGAGCACGACTCCGCCGAACAGCCCCGCACCGAGACTGTGGCTGAGATTGAAGCCCAGCCAGGCCTTCCAGAGATTCGCACGCGGATTGAGCGCGAGTCGGGCACCCTGCATGGCTTCTCGGACGGCATCGTCCGTCGGCGTGAACGCTCGTGGGCGCGATAAATCGCGAAGCGTCAGAAGGCCGTGGAGGCTCCCCAGAAAGAGGAAGATCCCGCCTCCGAGCCCCAGAAGGACTTCCGGCATGGGGTACCTCGAACGCGCAACGGCCCAGCAGCCTTGGCGCCCTGCCGGCCGCGGCCCGAAGCACCGTGGGTTCAGTGCTGGCAGACTATCAAGCCCGACTCGAACCCGCTGCGGCCGATTCGCGGGCGGCGTGCAGATCCAGTTCGTAGCGGGCGACATGCGCGCCGCGAACGGTGTGATGGCTGTGAAAGGCGAAGCCGAAGCGCTCGTACACGCTTCGCAGAGAGTGCCGGTCGGCCAGGGCGTCCAACCGCAGAAAACGAGCGCCGCGACGGCTCGCAACTTCGGAGGCGTGGCGCAAGAGGGGCGTGGAGGCCCGCCCCCCGGCGGCCGCGCGCCGGACGGCAAGCCGGTGGAGGTAGACGGCCTCGCCAGGTTGAGCCTCGGGCCAGAAGTCCGGATCCGCGTCGGTGATCCGCATCGTCCCCACGGCGGTCGCACCCGACCAAGCGAGAAAGAAGAGACCGGCTTCGCAATCGGACGCGACTCGCTCGACCACAACCTGCTCTGGGCGCCACAGCGGTTCGCCGGCGTCCCGGACCCACGCCGCCGCTTCCGTGAGGATCTCCGACACGAGAGGAGCCTCTTGCGACAGCGCTATCCGAACGTCGACTTCCATGCCGCCCAATAGAACGGGCGCTCAACGGCCGCCGCCTGCGGTGGCTCGAAGCGCTCCGGGGTCAGTTCCCGAAGGCTACCAAGCGCGAGTGAACGACGCCCTGGTCGCCCACTACAGCACCGCTAGGTAGCGTCTACCACGGTGCTTCGGGTCGGTCGGGTGACTGGGTAGGCGTCGTGGGTTTCGAGTCGCGGAACGAGGGCGTCTACTCCTTCTTCGCGGGCAAGCGCCGCCTCAGATTCAGTGACGCCCACAGCATGCAGAAAGTGGAACTCGCCGGATTCGAGCCGACAGGGTTCGGAGTATGTCGGCGATCTCGTGATGAGAAGCCACGTGAGTTCGGAAGCGGTTCCCGGCTGGATCGGCCCTCGTACTGGAATGCGGTCGCCGGGCTTCAGCGGCTCGCGGCCGGGGTAGCGACCGTGAGACAAGAGAACGTCGAACGCGACCACGCGGTGAAGCAGCTGAATCGCCCAGTCACCCGGCTCCGAGGTCTCGAAGATGTACTCGACACCGAGTCCCGAGAGGCAGTCGTCCTCTTCCGGCGAGCGTTCGAGTTCCCATGGGTTCGTAAGACCCGAGGACACGTAGAGCCAGTGATCTCGGGAGTCGTGCGGTGGACAGGCGAAGACGCCTAGATGAATCCATCGGGGGTCGGGATCTTGCTGAAACACTCCAGTGAACACAGCCGCAGGAATCGGATAGATGCCGTCGCCTGTGGCACCGAAGAGACGGCGATAGACGACCTCTTCCCGGTTCTCCCACACCTGTTCAAGGAAGCTGTCGCTCAATCTCCGCTTCCTGTGCGCCGCGTAGCGAAAACGGGCGCTCAGCGTTCGGCCTGTCATTCATAGTGGCTCGAAGCGCCGTCGGTTCGGCCAGAAGACTACCAAGCCCAACTGAACGACGCCCCGCCCTTCCGCCCGCTGGAGCGCCCAGTCGAGCGGCGGGCCTCCCCACGGACCGGATGAGACTCGTGAATTACTCTGCGCCTCCTCCTAGTTCGCACGCATATGGAAGCTAGTAGGCGAACCGCCAGTTTCGCTCCTTGGAAAGGCGATGCTTCTCCTGTGGTTTGAGGGCGACGATGAATGCGGTCTGATCGAATGCCTCATAGAGCTCGAACTGGATCCCCGACTTCTCGATGACGCGGTTGATGTCGAGCAGGATCCTCAGATCCAAGTAGTCGCGCATGACCTCAGGACGTAGGGTGATCAGCTCTCCCTTGTGCTGAAACGATACGGTGATGGGGCCCTCTTCCGACGCCCACCTCTCGGTAATTGAAGTCGGAGAGAAGGTTCCTCGTGAGATGGCTCCTAGCCGCTTGAGTGTGTCCACGTAGACTGTATTGCCCGAGTACACATCGGCTTCGGTGTCTTCCCACCAAACACGGCGCGCGTCGAATCGAACCAGCAGGAGATCTGCCAGGGGGTAGTCGGGGTCGAGAGCTTCGCCCCACTCCTGACGATGTTTCTCCGCCAAGCGACGACCCAGCTCATCGTCAGAAACTTCTTTGGCACCTTCGAAGAACCCGAGGGTCCGAAAGAACGCGATGGACTTCGGAAGCCAAGTCTCGAGCGGTTCTGCGCGCGCAGAATCCGCTCCACACGAGAGAGCCGGATACACGAGCAGCATCGAGAGGGCCGCGTTTCGCGACCACAGGCTGTACATCGTCGCCGCCTATCGGATCAGGCACTCAGCGGCCGGCCAACTGCTGGTTGAACTCGCCGAGCCCGGAGTAGTGGTGCCAACAACCTATCAAACTCGAAGAGGTCGAGCTGGCTGGTGTCCGCCACCGTGAGAGGCGGCCTGCAACCCCGACTACCTCGTCAACGAAAAGTCGGCGGAGGAATCAGGTCGTCGTTTTTCTGTGGATTCAGGCGCGCGGCGCCAGCGTATGAAGCTGAGGAGAAGTCCAGGGGGCGCTCGAGCCCCGGTGAATCTGCTCGATCGTTCCAGAGAACGGAGTGAGGTCCTCGGGATCTGGCACCGGAACGACGGCGACGATCGCCGCTAGACCCGAGCAGACGAGCAAGGCAACGCCGAACTGGAAGCCATTGTCCTTGGAGAGGCGTTTCGGCACGAAAGCCACCTAGCGGTTTGGACGCTCGGCGGACGGCCCGCCGTCTGCGGTGGCCCAATGCACCCTGAGTGACAGAAGACTACCAAAGCCCGATCGAAGCTCCGCCCTGGCGGTGCCCGCCGCAGCGCCTTGTGGGGCTACGGGACTAAGATTCGGCTCTGAGGCTCGCAAGGGCGCGCTCGAACGCGGAGAAAACCTTCGGCTCAACACAGGCGAATGTGACAGACATGGGATGACGGTTGCTCGAGAGAAAGCCGCCCACTTCCGAGAGCGCGATTCGGGAGGCTTCTCTGATCGGGTAGCGATACGCCCCGCAGCTGATGGCGGGAAACGCGATGGTCTTGACCTCGCGCTCGGCCGCGATCGCGAGGGCGGCGCGATAGGCGCTGGCGAGAAGCTCGGCCTCTTTCTTGCCTCCGCCCTCCCACACGGGGCCGACAGCGTGAATGACCCAGCGCGCAGGAAGGCGATAGGCGGCGGTCGCTACCGCACTACCCGCTGGACAACGACCGAGCTTGAGACACTCGGCGAGGAGCTCGGGACCTGCCGCGTCGTGGATGGCCCCATCGACACCGCCGCCGCCCGAGAGGGCGGAATTCGCAGCATTCACGACGGCATCGACCTCGAGTGTGTTGATGCTCTGGTATGCAACCGATATCCGATCGAAAGCCGACAACATACGCCCTGCAACGAAATGGGCGCTCAGCGGCCGGTCCACCTCCGCAGTGACCCGCAGCGTCCCCGATTCAGCGCCAACAGGCTACCAAAGCCCGACGGAACCACTCCCTGGCCGGCCAACTGCGGCGCCTCGCTGGTCGGTGGGTTCTCGAGGTTGGCCGTAGATGAAGATCCAACCGGAGTGCGGGTCGACAACGGCCGTCGCCTTGGGACCGAGGTCGTTGCCATGGCGCACCCACGTCTCGAGGACTTCAGAAACCTCTTCACGTCTGCGACCGAGGCCCTTGAGTAGGAGCGTAGGAACAACCGCGACGCTCTCGTCGGACTCACGCACGAAACCGAGCACAGACGCACTCTCGCGAACCTCGGGGAGTGATTCAGGAGCGTAGAAACGAAGCCACGCGATCCCGCGGCTGCGATCTTGCGTCACGGAGACTTCCGTGGCCGAGTTGGGAACCATGCACGCGAAGTCGCGGAGCTTGTTTGCAGCGAGATGGCACCCCGTAGCGTAGTCGTCGTGGGATACACATGCGGCTGCGAGAAACGCAAACAACGCAGCGACTAGCAGGCGTTGCGGTGTCAAGATTTACTCCGTTCGGGCAATACCTTTGTTGCAGCAACGGCCTGCGAGGCGGCCGCTTCGTGGGTGGGAGAGAGACGACTAGGCCTGGCCTCGCAGGATCTCGAGCCGATTGGGCGGCGCGGAGGGCGACAGAAAGTCGGGAATGGTGCGCTCCGTTCGACGAGGACGGGCGAGGAACTCAACGGGCCACTCGGCGATGCGCTCTTCACGCACGTGGACGTACTGCTCCGGCGTGGGTTCGTCGATGTACTCGCGCTGTCGGATCAGCGCCAGCGGCGGCTGGGCTCCAGCTGTCGCAGCGCTGAACTCGGCGGCTTCACGATGGGTCGGGAAGGCGTAGTAGTAGTCATCGCCTTCGTGGAGATACTGGGCACCGTTTCGCGGGTAGCACCAAACGCGGTACTCGAGGACATCGTCCCAGACGTAGCCACCACCGGCCTTCGCGCTGGCGGGGTAGGTGCCCACGGCGGACGGATCGGCGACGTCCGGGTATTCCACTTCCTTCATCTCACCCCGCCTTCTCACCTCGCCTGATGGATTAGACGCTCAGCTGCCGGCCCGCCGTCTGCGATGACAAGAAGCACCGTCGTTCGGTGCCAAGAGACTACCAAGGCCGGCTCAAACGCGCCGTCGTCGATCCGCTGCAAACGCGTCGGGCAGTGAGCCCTACGGCCTCTCCATACCTTCGTACTCCCAGTAGAAGTGCTTGCGGAGGCATTCGTTGGAGCGTTCCCAGGTGGAGCCTGCACTCGCCTCGATCCGCGCGAACCGGCCCGCCTATTCCTAGGCAAGACGCTCCACCCGCAACAGAGCCTCGGGTGCTACTCCGTCGACTACCGACGGAAGTTGCTGTCCGAAATCAGCAAGTAGATTGTAAGTTGTCAATAGCTCGACCTCGGCGAGATGGTCCGAATCTGTGAGGCTATCCGTTGCGAACGGCTCGAATGTTCGAACCCGTACGCAGAGCTGACCACGTCCACCAACCGGGTAGACTCGGATTGAAAGATGGACCTCCTCGAGCTTCGAGGGCTCGGATCGACTCCAGTATCCGCCGGCGAGCTCAAATTCGTCGCCGATCGGGTACTTCACCAGACCCAACGAAAACTCCGGATTCTGGAGAGAGTGAACCATGCGCTTCCACGACCCGAGAAGCCGTTCAGACCCATGTCAACGGAATGAGCGCCCAGCGGCCGACCCACCGCCTGCGGCGGCCCCGAGGCGGCATGGATTCAGAGCCGAACACTACCAAGGCCGATACGAACGCGCTGTGGTCGGCGGCAGCGTGTTCTTAGGCGGCAGGCCCAGGGCTTTAGTATGCGAGCGCCAGGGCGGCCAGCAGAAACGCAGCGACGGCGAAGCCCGTGCGCACCCAGTGCCAAATCGACCAGCGCTTGAGTTCAGCGGCGACGTCCGCAGTTGGGATCGAACCCTCCGCGAAACGCGCGTTCGCTGTCTTGAAATAGAGCGGGAAGCTCGCTAGCACCGCGAGAGTCAGCCCCGTGGACAGTGAGAACAGCACGGGGCCAGGAAGGAGAGCGAACCAGGCCAAGGCTGTGGCGGCGGCGACAAGAAGACCGCTGGCCGCCTCGAGAGGACCAAAGAACCTGAGCAGCAAGTCTGCGTACCGCCCGTACCACGACAGGAACGAATCGGGCTCCTCGGAGCGCCAGAACGGGACAAGGACACCGGCCTCCGCGAGCAACGCCCCAGCCGAGAGGCCGAGGAAGAGGACCGCGAGAACGCCGACTGCGAACGCGAACTGCTCCAACCGCACACTCCTACCGCCTAGCGGGACAAGCGCTCAGCGACCCGCCCGCCATCCGCGGTGGCCCGAAACGCCGTGGTTGAGTGCCAGAAGACTACCAAGGCCGGCTCAACCGCGCTGTGACCGGTCGCCTTGTTGGCAGGCACGCGAACTACTTCGAGGAGACGACGGCAGTCTCAAGATCGATCGTGTGAACCCGTCCATCGATCGTGGTGATCGAGATTTTCTCAGAGTCGACGAACTCGACGGGTTCACGCCGTTGTTCCAGCCAGACGTGGTGAGAGGCGGTACGTATCAGGTCTTCCTCTCGGATCGAGAACACGACGCCGGAGAGACTGCTCCTGCCTCGCTTCGAGTAGATCGTGACGACTGGGTGCGCGGGGTAGTACCAGAAGCTCACGTAGACGAAGTACGCGCCGTCGTTGGACAGGTAGCCTCCAACGTATCCGTCGTAGCTGTACGGCGACGACCAGACTCGAGCCCCATCGGCGCCAGTCACGCGCAACACGTAGCTACGGCTTCTCGGAGACCCCGTGGTGCCGCCAAGCGGCTCGATTCGGGCACAGAAGCGCTCGTTGGCAGAGCACCGCTCAAACGGTTGCCAGGAGGGAGGTTCGTCGCAGAGTGCGAGCGCCGCGGCGACTACGACGAGGAGAGGGCAAACGATCGAAATACGGACAAGCACCGCGGCGATGCCTCACGGAATAGGCGCTCCGCGTCTGGCCCACCGTCTGCAGGGGCTCGAAGCGCCGTAGGTTCCGTGCCAGAAGACTATCAAAGCCCGAAGGAACCGTGCTGCGGCCGCCGCAGTGCCTTCCTCGGCTGCGGAAAACCGGAGCGAACTCACCACGTAGCTCGTCGGCTGGCAACCGCATATCGGGCGGCGTGTGGCTATGCTGGCGCTCATGGCCTCGCAAGAGTACGAGCGGATCGTGTCCATGCTCGCGAATCCCGAGCAGCGAGAACAAGGATTGCTCGAGCTGTCCAAGTCGCGTTTGCGAACGGCTGCCTCCATGGCTGCTCCGTTCCTGGCGGACAGAGACGCCGAGGTTCGCCAGGCCGCCATGGAGTGCCTACTCGAGCGAGGAAGCCGACGGTACGCCGATCGCGTGGCGAGGCGGTTGACGGATCGGGACGAAATCGTACGCGTGACGGCACTGGAGTGCCTCGCGAGCTGGAAGGCATCGGCGCACTGGCGAAAGCTGACCGCGATGCTTCGCGATCCGGCGCCGTTGGTACGAGGATACGCGGCCTGGACCCTCAAAGAACTTGGAGCCACAGAGGCCGTGCCGAAGCTCGAGAAGCGCGTCGGGCGCGAGAGGAATGGCGTCGCGAAGGCAGGACTCTATGAATCCCTGGCGGTCATGACCGGTGAGCCCAGGTACATCGGTCGGCTCTGCAAGCTGTTGACGCACAACGATGACCGGACAAGGGCGTTCGCAGCGAACTCCGTGGTGGGCGTGGCCAACGCCAATCCGGGTGCACGGCCACGGCTGCGAGCGGCATTGAGTGAGGCACTTCTCCGTGAGAAGAACGCAGGCACACGTGAGGTTCTGCAACAGAACCTCAAACTCCTGCCGAGATAGACAGCCGCCGAACGGATCAGGCGCTCAGCGGCTGGCCCACCATCTGCGGTGAACACCACCAAGCTCGAAGAAACCATGCTGCGCCCGTCCGCCGCGCGGCAATTCGTTAGGTGGCGGTCGCGTGGAGCCAACGAACCTGCAGCGCGACCATGCCAGGGCCGCGTGCGCCTGGCTCTGTCGTTGTGATCGGCCGGAACTCGGCCGCGGCCCGGATGGCGGGCTCGGGGTCGGGGACCAGGGCCGGCTTGAGAATGGCTGCGAGCTCCTCGTGACGAGCCCGGTCATCAGGCAGGGCCGGATGGCTTTCCCGAGTCGCTCGACCCTCGTGAAAGGCCCGCTCCCAGCGAAGCCAGATCTCCCAGTCTTCTAAGGCAAGCAGGAAGTGGGCGCCTGAGACGGGAGAGAGAAGGAACGTCTCGGCGTAGTCGTCCTCCGCCTCGTCCCACTCGCACACGTAGAGATGCGGTCGATCTCGATAATTTGCGATCCCGGTACGTGGACCGTCGTAGTAGTCGGTGACCGTGAAGACGCGCTCGAAACCGGGCTCGAGGTGCTGCATGCCGGCCGCCTACCGGGCTGGGCGCTCGGCGGCCGGCCGCCGTCTGCGGTGGCCCGAAGCGCCCGAGTTCAGCGCCAGAAGACTACCAAGCCCGTTTGAACCGCGCTGTGGCCGGTCGCCGCTGCAGCGCCTTGTAGGCAGCCGGCTCACGGGGCGTGTCGCATGACGAGGCGAACAAAGCCTATCGCCGCGAATGCCATATGCCAGAGAAGGCCGACAAAGAAGAGCGCGATACCTGGATCCCGCGGCAAGCCCACGATGTTGGAGACCTGGATGAGCAAAACAATGCCACCTGCGATCCATGCGAAGCGTCGGTAGTAGGCCGGAAGAGGGGCGCCGAGACGGCGCACCTCGCGCTGACCGAATGCTGCCAAACCCAGCTGAAGCGTGACCATGAGAGCGCTGGAGATGCGCCAGATGGTGACAGGTCGAACTTCCAAGAAACCGAGAGCAATCGGGACTAGAGCGAGAAAAGCAGCTCCGAGAGCATTCGCGAACACCGAGAGGAGATCCGCGAGCTCAAACTCATGATTGGCTTCGCGATCACC